>JAJYPA010000025.1 GCA_021795795.1 Pseudomonadota bacterium
TGCAGGGTTCCTTATCTGGCTGACCTTTGTCCAGCATATGGATCGTATAGCACCGATAATTCCTGCGCTACAAAGCTTCTGGATGAAATTGCACGTACCGATGATGTTTGTGGCATATGCCAACTTTACCATCGCCAGCCTGGTTGGTCTCGCTTACATTCTCGGCGACCGCTCGCGTAGAAACGGTGGCGGCGGAATTCTCGCGCGGGCTCTTCCCAGCGGGGAGGCTATGGATAACATGATGTCCAAGGCAATTGCCTTGGGATTTCTATTGTTTACGATCGCCACCATCCTCGGTGCAGTGTGGGCCGCCAAGGCGTGGGGCGGATTCTGGTCGTGGGATCCCAAGGAGACGTGGGCACTTATAGTTTGGTTGAATTACGCCGGATACCTTCACGCCCGTACTAGTAAAGGATGGCGGGGTAAGCAGATGGCGTGGTGGTCCTTCATGAGTCTGTGGGTTGTGACATTCTGCTTTCTGGGCGTTAACCTCTTTCTATCCGGGTTGCATTCTTACGGAAAGCTCTGATTGCCATTCGCGTTTAAGGATATTTCGTGCGGGGCGACATATGTTGGTGCGTGCCGGCAGATAATGAAGGACGCAAAGCATGGAAATGGACCGGCATGGTGGCGCTCCATTTATCTTCGGTGGATGATAAAATATGGATAGATGTCGGTTATTATCGGTATTGCAGGCGTGGGCATGAAATATCTGATGATTGTTGTTACAACCCTGAACATGGAAAAGAGCACAGCCATAGAGGCTGTTTTTAACCGGGCCAAGGAAGCCACGGCAGAGTACGATGTAGAAGTTATTTTGACTGGAGAATCTGGGGTTATTGCAACAATACATGCGGTAGAGAGTGGCTTCGACGAAGAATATCTGCGTCTACTATATGACTCTATGCGATCTGCAAAATCAGTCGGCGTGAAAATTAGTATTTGCGAACGATCTATAGAGTGGTGCAGTTTAAATAATGACGAGCTCATCCCGGAGATAGATGACATAGTCAGCAGTCAATATATTATGGAGCGGGCCGCACCAGATACATATGTTGCTTATCTTTGAAGTTAGAATTGTGAAATAGAAGCGTTATGACGCAATTCCACCTATCGTTCATAAAGGTTCATTGGGGGCGCACATAGTGACGGTGCTGGCGAGGGCATTCCGTGGTGTAGAATGACGGGAATGTCGTCCCCTCCGCCGTGGATGGCCCATGATAGTCTTTAGTATATGTGGTTGCTCTAATTATTATCAGGTGGTCGGATATACTTTGACGCTCTTTTGCCCGCAAAAAGAGGGTGACCCAATACAACTGATGTCTGAGGTGGTTTTTCGAGCTGCGCTGGCGTGAGCGTCTTTCCTGGCGCATGCTGACGAAACACATATGATGCTGCCCATCAGCAATGCACGAATGAGCGTGGAATACTTTGGCGATGCTAAAGGCATAATTAATAGTCCTTTTATAACAAATGATGTTTATCAATGGGCCACCAGGCTATCCCCCCTTCAAGGGGCGCATACAGTGGCACTGGACTTTTACGGCGTAGAAGCCCCGTCCCTCCCGTTCTTGAGAACGGCAGCCATAGGCTGATGGGCGGAGAGGGCGTCCACGCTATCGTAGCAGTACTGCCAGTATCGAAGGGTACCACGCTGTTCCTACCAGATTCCATGAATCTGGTACGCATTCACGCCCACAAGGGAGAACGGGATTGTCGGATCCCGTTTTTCTCGTGGTTGCCTGGTGGGAGATAACATGGGTTCATCCTAAAAAAGCAGTTACGGACCGGCCAGAGCAGGAATCGCCCCATCGGGTAACCACGGTGATTGGGTAATTTGGGCGACGATATAGCGACGAGGAGGTCCCATGGCTGGTGCCCCAGCAACTGCTCCGCGGTCTGGCGAACCGCCCGTAAGCCTCGGCGGATATTCTCAAATCCGTGCTCGACCTTTTTCTGCGCGCCATGCATGGGCGTCAGGTAAAGCCGGGTCTGTCCAGCGTGTTTCGTGCTTCGGCCTATGGCGGACAGCAGCAATGGACGGCTGTGATGGCCTCTCGCCGAGGTTCCGGAAAGGCCAGTCGGGTATACCAGCTCCACCAGTTGTCGATCAGCCCCACGGCGCGGGCAGAGAGCCGACAACACGCCAGATCACGGGTGCTGTACCCGCCCCAGTCACAGACTCATTTCCAGCCCGGCGCACCCCTACACCGCGTCGGTGATGGATGCACGGCCACCCATGGTTCGCCAGGGAGATTTACCGCATCTGCCGCCTCCCGTCGGTGAGTCGCCCTCACCCGTGAATCCGCCCTCCGGTTGTGCTTTTCATGCCCGTTGCCCGAAGGCTGAGGCCATTTGCAGTAGTGATAGACCTTTGCTGAGTCCGGTCGGATCAGGTCATCAGGTGGCTTGTCACGGCGGATTCAACGATTTGCACAAATAATGGGCACCAAAGCTGTGCATAGCACTAAAATGATACACAAGCTGTAAAAAAAGATGAGAATTAATATCTAAAAAAGTAAAAAGAATATGTTAAATAAAATGTTACAAAAAATACGAAGATGAAAAACTATGGCACAATAAATGCTTTCATACAGAATAAGACGGATACTTAAACCTGATCAGCACGATGATTCCGCTGCGCGGAGCCAGCGCTCGGGCCCGGGTCCTATGTTGACGGCAGCACGAAGCAAACTCATGGGCAAGTCCGCCAGGTTGAAACGGCGGTTGAAACGATAAGTCATGGTGGAGAGATAACGTTGCGCATATTTGCGAAACTTGAAAGCATGGTAGGCGCCGGAAAGGCCCGTTTTGAGGTTGCCCAGCACGGTGTTGACCCACCGGAACCGAGGCAAATCCCGGGGCTTGCGGCCCCCGGCGACGATCACCGCATGCGAGCGCCCCGCATCGGCTATCCCGTTGAAACAAGGGAGGCCATCGGTCAGGACCTGACATTCCGTATCCAGAGTACTGTACTCCCAGCCTTCCATGGCCGTACTGGTGCATCTTTTAATGGCGGTGAATCGCGCGTAGACAGGATGCGCCTGCGCATCGACCGAGACGGCAGCGACAAAGGGCACTTTGTTCTCGGAGCCCCGTCCAGGCTTGCCGCCGGAGCGTTCTCCGCCCAGATAGGCCTCATCGGCTTGTACGGAACCCTGCAGCGTGTAGAGTACTTCGCGTTCCAGCATGGACTGCATGAGCTTGTGATGGATGCGCCAGGCCGTGGGGTAGCTGATACCGAGTTGGCTCTTCAGCGCCAATGCGGACAACCCGGTTTTCGCCTGGCTGATCAGGTAAATCGCCAGAAACCAGCGCGTCAGGGGCAAGCGGGTCCCTTAAAAAAGGGTTCCGGCAATCAACGAAGTCTGGTGGCGACGATGACTGCACTGAAACGTCTTGCGCGAGCCGCTTTTCAGAACGGAATGCCGGGTACCACCGCACTGACGCAATGGAAGCCGTCCGGCCGGTGAGCCGATTCCAGGGCCGTAGCGCACTGCTCCTCGGTGCCAGAACGCTGTATGAAATCGGGGAGAGACAATCCTTTCTGAAACTGCTCACGGTTCATCGCCATGGGACACCTCAACATCATAAGAATTAGTGGATTATATCAGGATGGATTACTGTATGAACGCACAGCTTGGACGTCGTGCTAATCAGGAAATATTTTGTCAAAAACTTGAACAACGCCGCAGGAGCATAATATGGCAATAAACCATCCGCAAGGTGGAACAGTACACGGAAAACTTTTCCTCGCCAAGGGCCTGAAGCGAGACGGGACCATGCTGGGTCTGCTGTTCGCGAGCCTAACTGGAATTATTGGTTCTGGCTGGCTGCTGGGTCCGATGCTGACTGCTCAGGTCGCGGGACCCTATAGTATCTGGTCTTGGGCCATTGGAGGCCTATTAATTCTATCTCTTGCCCTTTGCTATGCCGAATTAGGACCCCTGATTCCCCGTAGCGGTGGTGCCGTGCATATCAGCCGGGTGGGAAACGGCCCCATGTTGGCTATGGTCTGGACCTGGATATTGTTTCTGGGCTATGTCACTACTGCACCAACGGAAGTGGTAGCCATGGTAACCTATGCTAACAATTACATCCCTGGGCTGTTGCAGTCTAACAGTTCTTTGTTGAGTGGACTTGGGCTGGTGGTCAGCGGCAGTCTGCTGATCTTGTTGGCAGCTATCAATATGTTTCGAATTGGTACCATTCTCAATATTAGTCGCGTGCTGATGGTAATTAAATTATTAATTCCCTTGATCACCATCGTACTGTTCTTGAGTTATGCATTTCACCCTGAGAACTTGCATATGACGGCTGCCCATCATGCTGCTTATCTGAAGGGCATGTTTGCCAGTATTGCCACTACCGGCATTGTATTTAGTTATCTTGGCTTTCGGCAGGCAGTAGAACTGGGAGGTGAAGCAAAAAATCCAAGAGTCAGTATACCTGTAGGGGTAACCGTGTCAGTAGCCATTGGGATTGTGGTTTACGTGGGTCTTCAATGCACTTTTCTTTTGGGAGTAGACCCCCATTACTTAGCTGCAAAAGGGTGGGCTGGGGTAAACTTTCCAGGTATTAACGGACCTTTCGCGGCTATCGCCGGGATGTTGGGCTTGGGATGGTTGGCTTATTTGCTTTACGCTGATGCCTTGGTATCCCCTGCAGGTACAGCAATGATGTATACGACAACCAGTTCTCGCATTACTATGGCGATTGGTGAATTGTATCCCAAAAAACCAACGTCTAACCTGACGACTATCAATAAAATTGGAGTGCCTTTTATTGCGGTTTTTGTAGTGATTGGTGTTGGTTTTTTGTTCTTGCTACCCTTTCCTTCGTGGCAGAAAATGACCACCTATGTAGCATCCATAACGTCACTTTCTTATGGTTTGGGGCCAATTGTCCTTTTGCAACTCCGCAAAGCTGCACCTGACTTACATCGACCCTTTCGTTTGTGGGCCGCTCCCGTTATAGCGCCATTTGCCTTCATCGCGGCCAACCTGATTATTTTTTGGTCAGGCGTAGGAACACTTAATTTTCTTTTTGGTATGCTGCTGATTTTTCTGGTACTAGCTTTGCTATGGTTTTACATCACCGGGCAGCACAAGATCACTGCCTTTGGCTGGAATTATGGCTGGTGGCTGATTCCCTATTTTGGAGGAATGTGGATTCTCACCAAATTGGGTACTTCAGAGGTGGGAGGCATTGGCTGGATACCATTTTATTGGGACATGTTCCTGGTGGCCCTATTCAGTTTAATGGTTTTGCAGCTGGCTCTTTATTGTGCCGTACCACATTCGGAATCCCGATCTTATCTTGAACAATTAAGTGATATGCCAGATATTGGACTGTGAAGATATTATTGGTTCCTTATGGGATGCCTTACATGGATACCTCCATGTTCGCAAGAAATTCGCGATGTCTGGCATGTTGAGGTCCAGTTGCTGCCTTATCCCAAATCCCGCGATTGATATTGGAGGCTGGTCTCGATGTGTCGCATGACGGGTATGCGAGGGGTGATTGAACTCCAAGGTGCGTTATTTTCTGACGAATCTTCAGTCGTTGGTCGGTTTTTCGCTCGATTTCCGGGGTCATACAGGCGCCAATGCGGAGCGCAGGCGCAGATCTACCGCGCCGGAGGCGTTCAATGGGACGGTGGGCGGTACGCCAGCCTTCGCCAAGGGCCGAGTGTTTGAAGGCGAAAGTCCTGCCGGTCTCTTCGCAGTAATTGAAGAGATCGGCCTGATAGCTGACAGAATCCGCGCGGATCGCCGCGAGGCGATGGCCTTTCGGTAGCCGCGCCTCGCTGGCTTTCACGAAGTCGAGGTTGGCGCTGGCGGGGGCGACGTTCCCTGCCTGGGAGTCATCATGAATCACAAACCCGGCTTTCGGCCAGATGACCCACCATGGGCATGTTACCGCGTTCACCCTTGTAGGTCCATTCGGTCGAGCGTTTTTCCGCAATGATCTGGGTGGCATCCATATCCAGCGTGTGCGCCGTGCGTCCGAACTTCCGGAGCCTGCGCTCAACACTCGTTGTCAGGCGCTTCTTTAAAGCCCTTTTGGCGACCTGGCAGCAGATCGGAACCAAATTCATTGCGTAAGCCCCGGATCTGGTTCACCTGCATCGTGCGCATCTTGATGAGTCGCTCCCGGATACGGTGTAGCGCCAGGATAGATTGCTGCCGCTACCAAGCGGACCTCATGACCGAGTTTGCGTAACTCCCGGCCTCAATAATGCGCACTTTCACACGCTGCCATCGCCACGATACCCGGTTGCCGATTAGCAAAGAACTCCAAAAGTGCCCGGCGCCTCATCTGTTTGCGATGAATCTCACCGGTCTCCATATCTACCCAGTGCAACTGCATGACCCTTTTTGCCAAATCCAGCCCATAAGTTGTAATCTACATGACGAGTCCTCCTTGTCCTTACCGTGGATAAATTTCCACCCTGGCACTTTGATGCCGTCCGGATCAAGCGGCGACTCCCCTCTGTAGCACCCCGCTGCCGGTTCCTGAGGGGAAGGCATCCATTACATCTCTAAAAATACTGGAAATACGCAGAAAAATAGGGGTAATGTAGAAAAATCATCTGAAAATGGCAAGGCGGGGGAAATATTCCGTTCTAAGGTCGTGAATTTTTTGTTATTCGAAGTGCCCTGTAAAGGTATGCCAAGGTTGGCCCAGGATTTGCCTGTTTTGTATATAGTACTTCCCGTCTAGGTTGTTCTCAGGAACCAGTACGCTTATAAGGAGTTCAATGCAAATGTCTGATGCAGGCCAATTCCGTGTTGGAATCTATCAATCTTCAACAGAAGACGCGAATGTCCCCGCCCGCCTGAATAAATTAAAAGACGGGGTGCTATCTGCAGTTGGTCGTGGTGTTGATTTACTGGTTTTCCCGGAGATGTATTTGACGGGTTACGCCATCGGATTGGAGGCAGTGAAAACCTTGGCCGAATTTGCCAATGGGGCATCGATGCAAGTCATCGCCGCTTGTGCGCGAGTAGCTAAAATGACTATTGTCTATGGGTACCCTGAGCGTGACCAGGCAGGGTTTGTCTATAATTCCATTAATGTTATTTCATCTAGCGGTGAACTACTGCAGACTTATCGCAAAGTTATGTTGTTTGGCAATGTAGATCGGACACAATTCAGTCCGGGGCAAGGCTATTGTTTGCCGATCATGCTACATGGATTCCGTATAGGTTTTGGAATTTGTTACGACGTGGAGTTTCCAGAGGTGGCAAGAGCATTGGCATTGGCCGGCGCAGAAATGTTGGTGGTGCCGACAGCTAATATGCGTCCGTTTGAATCTGTCTCAGATCGTTTGATTCCAGCCAGAGCGCAAGAAAATGGGATATTCGTCGTCTATGCCAATTATTTTGGGCATGATGAGATGTTTGATTATTTTGGGAAAAGTGTCATTTGTGATCCATTTGGAAATGATGTTATACGAGCAGAGACCGGAGAGCATTTATTGGTCGCAGATATTCATCATGATACTGTGCGTTCTGCAAGAGTATTGAATGACTATCTCAATGATTACCGACATGCGGCGATACATATCCGGGTAATGGAAGCGTGAACGCATGGAATTGAAAGTGGTACATGTGAATTTTTCCTCGGGAGATCACCGACTGTGACGTTTTTCGTTATCTGAGGAAGAGAGAGGCGTTTTATCCTGCCGTCATTCAGAGGGATTTGGAGAACGGCTTCTCCTGGAAGGTCGGCCGCAGAGAGTATAGAAAGGGCGGAATTTCCTTTGTTATCACGGAGCGGGAACGTTGAAATACGCGGATGCAACCGCATCACTACCGGCGCTTTCGTACCTTGGCGGGCCGTGACATGCGCGAAGCAAACTGGGCAAGCGGCATCCCCTCCCGGCCATCCTGACGGTGGCCGTGGCCGCCGTCCTGGCGCGGGCCGAAAGTTATACCGCCATCGCCGAATGGGGCGGTCGCCTGACCCAGGCCCAACTGAAGCGCACCCGCGCCCGGTTCGATCCCAAGACCAAGCGCTACGGCGCCCCCACCGAACCCACCATCCGGCGCGCCTTGCAAGGCGCCGATGGGCATGCGCCGGGTGCGGCGATCGATGCCTGGCTACTGGTACGGCGGGCTTTGAAGCGACTGCGCCGTCTGCTCCAGGAGGTCGACATCGCCGGCAAGGTCGCCACTACCGATCCCCTGCATACCCAGCGGGAAACCGCCCCCTTCCTCGTCGAAGAAAAAAAGCCGAGTATCTCTTCACCGCCGTCAAAGGCAATCAACGAAAACTCCGCGATGTTACTTTCCACGAGGACATCTCCCAAGTCCGCACCAAAAACAGCCTGAAAATAATCACATTCCACCAACACGGCTCCCTTAAGCCACCACTAAAATCAGCAGCAGAAAGCCTCTGCTGCCATATTAGGCGAGTTTGACGGAGCCCTGGCATCGCTGCACCAGGCTTGAAATGCACGCTGCACTTCTGAGGAACGGCTACCCGATAAACACGCGAACAGAAGTGCCGAAGTGCATTTATCGACAAACAAATGATCGGGGTTCTGCATCATGCTGAATTCCTTGTCCCGAGACACTTGAACACGCCCCCCCAAGGTGTCTACGATCATGGTCTGTATCGCTGCCGAAATAGTCTTTTGTGGCTGTTTTCCTTCTTCACCCATAGGGTGATCCTCTGTCATCTAGGAAAGCCTCATCCTATCAAATGGCTAAACTCATTTCAGCAGCGGTAACTGCCGAATTTGGGATGAAATGGCGTGGCAATGATTCCGAGAAGCTTAAAACGTTCTCATTGGCCGACCCTTTTTTTCAAAGGGTCGGCCACACGGCACTGTCACGGTGTCATGCACTTTCGTAGCACAACTAGAAAATAAAAACCCGGCAGGGCCGGACTGAATATATAAACTAGAGATTTAACAACGCAAGGAACGCTTGCTAAATGTAGGCGTTCCTTATGTCGTTAATCTATTTATGGGGGCTTGATGTAGCGAAAAGACAGAGCATTTCTCCGGCAATATGGGCGGCGGCAATGGCAGTAATTTCACTATGGTCATAAATGGGTGCCACCTCCACAACATCGGCACCGACCAGATTTAAACCCGCCAAACCCCTCAGTATGCCCAACACCTGAGGATTACTAAGACCACCCACAACCGGGGTACCGGTTCCTGGTGCAGTAGCCGGATCCAAGCAATCAATATCAAAAGTCAAATACACTGGACCATCTCCGAGTATCTCGCGAATTCGTCCGACCAGTTCTTTCTCCGAAAGCTCATGCACCATAGGCGCCGGCAGTTGGTGAATACCCAAGGTGTCATCATTCCAGGTACGAATCCCCACCTGTACTGAATGATCTACGTCAATTAGGCCCTCCTTCACGGCTTTGTAAAACATCGTCCCATGACTGATACTTTCGCGACTTTTGTCGGGCCAGGTATCGGTGTGCGCATCAAAATGCAGCAAACGCATCGGCTGCCCATTGAATTCTGCGAACGCAGCTAACAGAGGATAACTGACATAGTGATCTCCTCCGAAGCTGAGTAATCTGACGCCCCGCTGCAAGATCGACAGCGCATGTGTACAGATTTGATTATAAATGGCCAATGGGTGATGTACATCTAACTGCAAATCCCCCAAATCGACTCCCCTGATTCTCTCCAAAGGATTGAAACCCCATGGGAACATTTTGCGTCGCGCCAACTGTGCACTTGCCGCGCGGATTGCCCCCGGACCAAAGCGGGCACCTGGACGATAGGTCGTCGCCAAATCAAAGGGAATACCGGAAATGACGACATCTGCGGATTCCTCCTCCCCAAGATCCGAGGCGCACCGCATAAAAGTGGAAATACTGTTGTAGGTGTTGATTTCCGGCTTTTGCCAGATATCAGAAGCTGGTCCACTGCGTTCCTGTTCCATGAATATCTCCTGGCCATAAAATCCTGTTGCTATAATTCAACTGGTCCCATCTCCAAAATACAATCTCCAGGTCCTGGGTTCTGTGGATGTGACTGACCACCTAGATGATGCAGGACGCCCCAGACAGCATTGAGGGCCGTTTGAATAGCCCCTTCTGCCCATCCGGGGGTAAACGAAATATCGTCACCCGCGAGAAAAATGCCTCTTTGCGCAATTGGAAATGTTCGTTGATCAAAGTGAGTGTACATCATTCTGTTGTATCGATAGTGGCCGGGTAAAGCACCCTTGAAGGCACCCAGAAAATTTTCCTCCAATTCCCACGAGATTGTGACGGGGTTGCTTTTGATATGACTTGCTATATCCACATCAGGATAAATCTTCGACAGGGATGACAAAGACAGTCTGGTACGTTTTTCGATGGAAAGAGGTAACATTTTTAGTGCGTCCCCCATCCAAGAGTAGGTCAGGCAAATAACAGCCGGTCGCTCCAAGCCATACTCAAAGAGGTAGGTACCACGTGTCAAACGGTCTGTGAGTGTCATACTCAGTGACTGAGTATCCACATTGTATTGTGGATGTTTCCAGAAGGGTCGATCCACCAGCACGAAGGTTTTTGATGACTGCATATAGCGGGTTCGATCCAAAGCCATCCACATACGGTCAGAAAAAAGGGCCTCTTCTACTTCAATAGACGTAGTCAACAGCCAGCTTTGACATGTCAACACAACCGCCGCATAAGATTCGGCCATACCCCATTCGTTTTCAAGTACCAGAGACGCATCATCCGTATGGCGATAGATCCGTTTTACTTTACCATGTGGAGCCCCGCCGTTCACTTCTTTCAAAGAGCTATCATGATGACAGCGACGACTCCAAAGGCCACACGGTACCTGTTGAGCACCACCCGCCACCATGTATTGATGATCATCAAACCCGCAAAAAACTACCCGAAAAATTTCCAGCATCGTATTCTGAAAATCGGAGTCCCATCCCCCCGTACCAAAACCAATTTGTCCGAAGGTTTCCTTAAATTCGTAGGGAAGGTTCACAAATGCCTGCGCACTACATAGAAAATCATAAAATGTCCGGTCATCCCAGCATCGAACCAGATCATTCCAGATTTCCTTGATTTTGTGGATATCTTTTTCGCGCATGGCCTGCTGCAGCTGATCCATTTGCCCGACTTCATTGAGAGCGTTGCGCCAAGCACTCATGATATGCGTAAAACTGCCTGGGAAATCTTCCAACCGACTTCCACGGTAGCGTTTTCCCAGAAGTTCGACAGTGGTATACCCCGCTGCCTCGGAAATGGGATTTGGAAAAGCTTGCCTGCGCAAGTTCAGCAAGTCGGCATAATGCCAGAATAGTTTACCCGAAGCAGGGAATCTCATCCCGCCAAGTTCCGCCACGATATCGCTATCGACTCCTTCAAAGCGATGCGAACGCAGGCGCCCACCTATCCAGCCCGCTTCATAAACTACCGGCCGCAACCCAAGGCGCATTAATTCATAAGCTGCGACCATACCCGCTACACCTGCTCCAACAATGGCTACAGACATTCCCTTTCGATCCTCCGGCAAGCTCCCCAATCCTTGTTGGGCCGTTAACCAAGGCAAATAATCAAAGGGAAAATCTGGACATAATGCCTGAACATCTATGGATTCTGACATAATATGGTTCCTTATATGGAGGCCTCAGTTTGCGCAAGTGAACTTTCGCTCTTTGGCGATGTCAGGGCAAAGTACTGCCTTATATCCGACCGTTCGTGCGGGCGTTGCCCGATGGCCATATTAAAAATCCGCTGGAAGTAGCCTCGCTCACCACAAAATCACAAGAAAATATCTTAACATACTACTTTTAGGCTATTCTTCGTTCGAAATGCCGGTTTTTTGAGCTGCCACAAAGCTCTCCTAACTCATCGTATATCCCGCATTTCGGCCTAAACCTACCATCATGACGCTATAATTTCATTTCCAGAATTTCCAGCAGTTCTTCAACATTCAAAACCTGACAATATATATTATTGATAATCTCTAGCTCACGATTATGCAACTCCTCAGTCCCAGCCGCACACGCGTCCTCAACAACCACAGTATCAAAACTTTCATCGGCGAGACTACGCACAGTAGACGACACACACTGATCTGTAAAAATTCCACACACGACGACGTGGTGTATGCCCATGTTATGTAAAATAAGGCGAAGATTAGTTCCGGTAAGCGCCGAGTCCGTGGTCTTTGTCACGACCACTTCATTTTCCCGCGGTTTTATGTTCTCTATAATCTGAGATGCCTTCTGGTTATGTGGAAGAAGGATGTTATTAAAGCCCGGTCTCTTTTGACTAAGAGAACGATCTTTGCCATCAGCCGTGAGACAAGCAATGCGCGCGAAGAACACGGGCATTCCCCGCTCCCGAAAGTACCCTGTCAGCCTTACGACATTCGGTACTACTACGTTTTTCATCCGTGACCGGAAAAACGCCCATTCACTCGCTTCGCCAAGATCGTCAGAACATGAAAAATAAATATTTTGCATATCGATGACTAATAGACCTGTTCTTTCCAACTTCAGCGTAAGATCAGGTATCTCCGCGTGGTTATAATAAAAAGAACGATGCCTCTGCTTCCAGTGGTTGCCAGGCTTATCCATTATCCCCCCAAGGCCTGCGCACTCTCCGGCAGAGTTTGGCCACCGTCAACGATGATAGTCTGTCCAGTAATGTAGCCGGATGCTTCACCAGCCAAAAATAGTGCGGCATTTGCTATATCTTTCACATCACCAAGACGTCCCAGAGGTATACTCGCCGCCATCGCGGCAAGATATTCTTTACCCATCCCCTCCAACCCCTCGGTAAGAATGTTACCTGGTAGTACCGCATTTACGGTAATCCCATCCGCCGCACATTCTAACGCTGCGGTCCGCATAAATCCTAGCTGAGCCGCCTTAGAAGCGCCGTAATAAGACCATCCGGGAAATCCCGTAATCGGGCCCGTAATAGAAGACGTGATCACGATACGACCGGCCGTGCTCTGCCTGAGAAGCGGTAACGCAGCCTGAACCGTATAAATGGTACCCTTGACGTTGGTAGCGAGAATCTCATCCAGGGCCATGTTGGTGCTATCCCGGATGTAGGCCGATGGAAATATACCAGCGTTGGCACACACCACATCCAAACCCATAAAACGCTGCTGAATGGCGTCAATGACCTTGTTTATAGAATTCCTCTCCGCAACATTACCTTTTAGGAAAATTAACTTCCCAGGCCCGGCACCCTGCAACTCGTTAATAGTGTTTTGCCCATCATCGACGCTGCGTCCGCAAATAGCCACATCATATCCACTCTTAAAAAAACCAGCCGCCAGACCTTTGCCTATACCCTTGCTGCCACCTGTAATTAAAACCGAGCGTCGTCGAGCCATAATTCCGCCACCCTCCCAAGGAGCTAGCTAGCACTTCACGATTAAAGCATTTATCATGCCAAGTCTAGTTAGTGTGAAAACTGCGTCTTAGATCATTTCTTGAGTCAAACTATTCGTTAATTTCTCAACATCTTCAATCATTCACCAAGATAGTAATTGCGAGCGCGCTCATTTTTTGCACTATCATAGGGCGGAAATGTGAAATTTGCACTAAAATCGTGCATACGACTGCCCTGTTGAAAAAAGCTCAGGGGCCGCCTCCGCAAAGATCGTTGAATATAAACGTCCTTCTCATTTATCATTAACCTGGCTCAGATATTGCTTGATACCGTGGGTTCATTTATTTCTTCTAATCTTAGATAACTAACTTATGCGTCTGCATGATCCCATATCTATCCTGGACGGTATTTATGATGGAAAACTTAATAAGCTTGATCACCAGACACGTAAAACGTGAATATCCACAAATATCGCGAAATATTTTAAATATATCCTTTATAACGAGCTCTGAAAATTATACGTATAGACTAAATTGTGGAGAGAATAAATATTCTTTGAGGCTACAAATATCTGGATATCATTCTCGGAACGATATCCAGGCGGAATTACGTTTTGTGGAGATGCTCAACGATCGAAGTATCAAAATAGCCCGTCCGGTATCCACATTCTCCGGGGAGAACGTGAGCACCTTTTCCGCACCAGCCGGTGACATTCTCGTTTCGATATTTGAGTGGATAGATGGAGAACATCCTACACCCGAACAATATTCACAAATCTATGGTCAGCTTGGATTAGTTATGGGCACCATGCATAATATATCCGAATCCATTACGCCACTTTTTTTTGGTCAACGACCATTTTGGAATTTCGATAGAATAATTGGGGACAACGCCGTTTGGGGTAGTTGGTATCAGCCCCATTACGTTAGCCAAAAACAAGAAAAGCTTGTTAAGCACGCTATCCATGAAATACGGAAAAGGCTAGACCAGCACCATGGCAACAAAATATATGGATTAATTCACGCTGATATGCGCCCTACCAACGTTTTGGTCAAAGATAATGAGTTAGTAATCATTGATTTTGATGATTGTTGCCACTCTTGGTATATGTTTGACATCGCAGCCTCTGTGAGCTTCCTGGAACACGATCAGAACGTAACTTATTGGCTAAATAAGCTGCTTCGTAACTACTTAACAGTTCGCGATCTCCACCAAGGTGATTTAGATGTTCTACCATATTTTATTGCCATGCGGAGAATACAGCTCATGGCGTGGTACTTTTCTCATATAAACAGTGAGTTTGCAAAAACACTGGGGCCGGAGTGGTTCGCTTGTTCGTATGATGTTATCGAGCGAGTACTGCAGGGTGAGTTCCGTTTCTCACGTTAATTACTAACTTGCGAGGCCTATGATGCTTAAACTAAACAGCTTCACTGCCACCGATAATAAAACCGTCCCAACTCACATAATACGTAGAAGATCCGCAATTAGCCATCACTATGAGTTATTTTATCGTGAACCGTTAAATCCGGTACACGCAGAAGGCGCGTGGATAACAGATGCGAACGGCAGGAAATATCTCGATGCTTATAATAATGTTGTATCGGTAGGGCATGGCAATCAACGAGTTATCGACGCCATGGCAACTCAAGCGAAAACAATTTGTACCCATACCCGCTATATCAATGATGAACTGTGTAGATTATCGGAACGATTGGCAGCAAAACATGCGGGATATAATGACTGGAGATCTATATTTACATGTAGTGGGAGCGAGGCTAATGACCTCGCGATGCGTATAGCCATGCAGTTCACAGGAGGCAACGGATTTATCGTCACCGATCACGCCTATCATGGCCTAACAGCGCTGACTCAAGCCATCACGACCTCCATGGCCGGTTACCTTGAATTATCCAGACGACTGGGATTAGAAGTCGTAGTAATCCCCTCCCCAGTTGGCAAGGGCGAAGGAGATTCCTTTATCGAAAACCTGCGTGGAGCGATATACGAGATGCAAAGTAAAGGTATGCGACTCGCGGGCGGTATATTTGATTCGTTTTTCACGAGCGATGGTTTGGGGTTAACGCCCAAAGGGTTCCTAGAGGAAGCGGTCACATTACTTCATGACAATGACGCCTTGTATATCGCTGACGAGGTACAACCAGGGTTCGGCAGATCCGGTTCATATTTCTGGGGTTTCCAAACCCACGGTGCGGACCCGGACATCATTACTATGGGTAAGCCAATGGGCAATGGGTACCCTATGGCAGCCATCATGTTTAAGGCCTTGTTAGATGACTACATAATGGATAGCTATTTTAACACCTTCGGCGGCAATAATGTGGCGGTCGCTGTAGGTCACGCAGTATTGGATGAAATTGAAGAGCGCAATCTTCTTGAAAATGCGCGCATCCAGGGGGATAAACTTTTTTTGGCATTGGACCAACTGAAAAAGTCCTATGTAAATATATCCTCAATACGGGGTTCAGGAATGTCGATAGCGGTCGATGTTGTGACAGATGACGGCGCACCGAATGCTGAAGGGGCCCTTCGTATAGTCGAAGCAATGAAACAGCGTGGTGTAATTATTAGCACCAGCGGTCTCATGGGCAACACTCTCAAGATACGCCCGCTACTTATATACACTAACGAGGAGACAACTTTTTTTATTGAACAAATTCAATCAGCTGTTAGAACTGTATTTTAGTCGTTATAGATGTGGAGGTCAAGGATATGTCAACAGAGATTTTGGAAGGTAGTAATTTAAAGGAATCCAATCTTGGTTTTCCTGAAGCGATTGGTCAGTCACTGGCTAATATTTCCCCAACATTTACACCGGCGTTAAATATTGTTGCCGTCGTATCGCTCGCAGGCTTGGGAAGTTGGCTCGTATACGGTCTGGCGGCGCTAGCGCTTTTATTTGTTGGTTTAAATATAGCGACGCTTGCTGGGCGATTCTCCGCAGCCGGTTCGTTTTTTGTATTCATATCCCGCTCATTGGGGCCTATGTTAGGCGGTGTTGCTGGCTTTGCATTGGTTGCCGCATATATCTTTTGCGCAATGGCAGTTCTCGCCGGCTCGGAGATATTTGTGAAGGTGAGTCTTTTATCAGTAGGGGTTTCCATTGAGAATTGGATCGTTTATATTATCGTTGGATTGATCGCAGGTTACCTGTGTTACAAAGATATCAAGTTTTCATCTCGGTTGAGTGTGGGAATAGAATTTTTATCCGTTGCAATAATATCTGTGATGTTGATTCTCTCCTGCATCAGGCATCCCACCATGCTATTCGATGCATCACAGCTCATGATGCATGGCGCGACATCAAAAGGTATGATGGAAGCCAGCGTGCTTGCTATTTTTTCATTTGTTGGTTTTGAGAGCGCTGTAACTTTAGGTAAAGAAACGAAATCTCCGCTCACAACCATTCCGCGCGCAGTTATTACTTCGATGTTAGTTGCGGGTACATTTTTCATGTTTGTAGCGTACACAATGGTTATTGCTTATGCGAATAATACAACCGTATTAGGTAACGATACTGCTCCACTTAAGACATTGGTGAATGGTCTTGGCGGTGGCACTGATGCCGTTTTCCTGATTTATCTGCTTGCATCCCTAAGTGCCTTTGCTTGCGTGATAGCCAGTATAAATGCGGGAGCACGATTGCTCTTTTCCATGGGACGTTATCAGTTTATTCATCGGTCCATGGGGTTGGTTCATGCTAAACACCAGACCCCCCATACGGCAATTCTCATTTCGACTGCACTCACTATTATCGTGCCCCTGCTGATGTTATCTCAGGGTGCGATGAATACCTATGATATTGCTGGCACTGTTTCCACGTTTGGCTTCATTACTGCCTACGTACTGATCAGTATCGCAGCACCTGTCTACCTTGCGAAGCAAAAGCAACTCAAGGTACGTAACATTATTTATGCAGCAATTGGTATAGTGGCGATGCTTGGTGCGTTCTTTGGATCAGTGTATCCGGTGCCGTCATATCCGTACAATGTGTTACCCTACATTTACTTGTCATATCTTATAGTTGGCTTGCTGTGGCTTTCCAGGATCAAGTATTCTGCACCACAGATCCTTCAAAAAATGAGTGAGGATCTGGAGTCTCAATCTTCCTATGTATTTAGGAGAAAATAGACTAGTTAAAATTTATTTATTTTAATATAAGGAATAATATTGGTCTTCAGTGGTTCCGCTGAAGGCCTTTAATAGTTCAATGGGTATGTGGATACGTGATGGAAAATGATATTAATCATTTCAGTGATGAGTTTGAGGTGATTCTAGAGGGCCCGGTACCGGCGTATAGGGTATCGCTTTGGTCTCACATCGGAGTGAAATCTGCTATCAATGAGGACTATGTTGCTTTTTTATCGTCCGAAAAGGCGCAGCGAGCTACTCGTGGTAGCATGTTGATTGTGGCGGATGGTGTTGGGAGTGCCAAGGGGGGGCGAGTTGCGTCTGAAGTTTTTGTCAGACAGTTCTTGTCTGGATATTATGAAGCACCTAATTCTCTTACGGTGGAGGCCGCCCTTGGAAGAAGTTTGGCTTCCGTAAATGAATGGCTTAACTATTACGGTAGAAATAGCTCTGATCTAGAGAATATGGCGGCAGTATTTTGTGCCGTAATAATACGTGGATGGGAATGCTATGTCGTATCCGCCGGTGATGTAAGATGCTATCTGGTTCGAGGTAACACTATCGAGATGATTACAACTGATCATCTCATTAATGTTGGAACAGGGGGATTTATTGCAAGGGCTGCCGGACTGGATGTTACGTTGAATGCGGAGATCATAAAGCTAAATATAGATGATGATGACAAGCTGTTCATCATGTCCGATGGCTGTTATCGGTACGTGACTCCTGAAACCATAAAACTTCTCACAGCAGAGCTAGCGGAAGGGCGGAATATAGCAGAAAAGGTCGGGCTCCTGGCACAACATAATGGATCTAAAGATGATATTTCTGCAGCGCTCATCGATTTTCAGAATTTACCGAAAAAAACACTAACGTACTTTGAAAGTGCTTCGCGTACTCTTCCAATGGGTCGGGTACCAACGGTTGGCATAGTGGTTGATGGTTATTTCATTGATCGAAAGCTATATGAGGGTCATTTTAGCGTGCTTTTTCTGGCTCGGGATGGCGGTAGCGACAGCGTCTCTTATGTCGTACTTAAATTTCCGAAAGTGAGAGCGCTTGAAGATGAAAACTTGCGCCGGTCTTTCGCAAAAGAGGACTGGGTTCTTTCTGCGGTATCCAGCCCTTGGCTGTCGAAGTCGGCTAACGATGATAGGCGCAGAAGTCAGCTTTATCTCGTGACACCATTTTATCATGGTAAGACACTTAAAGAATCTTTGAGCAGCTCTGATATGTCTTTTAGCGCAGGTCTCGATATTGCGCAGAAAATGGCAAAGGGGTTGTACGAATTACACCGATTAGGGATTATTCACCGGGACATAAAACCGGATAATGTTATTCTGCTGGAAGATGGAGGATTGAAAATAATTGATTATGGATTTGCTTATGTGGCGGGATTATTGGATCCCGCGCCTGACGAGCCGCCCGGAACCCCTTTATATATGGCGCCGGAGTTGGTTAATGGTGTTCCCGGCGACAGCCGCTCAGATGTATACGCATTTGGAATAACCTTGTATATGATGTTTTCCCGAGGGAAAACGCCGACTGGTATTCATGGCTACAGGAGGTTGCGTACGATCAATCCGAACTATCCAGTGTGGATAGATCGCATTATTGAAAAAATGGTCAGAGCCGATGCTGCAGAGAGGTATTCTGATACTTTGGAGGTTTTGTATGACTTGGATAAGTATGCAGCGCTTGCGGAGTGGCCGGTAGATTCGGAAACCGGCGTGTGCATCAGAGTCAGGGAGGTAGTATTGTTGCGTTGGCTTGTAGTAGCGCTTGTTTTTGTTTTACTCTTTATGCAATCAAAATAAGTTCCAATATCCAGCCTTCACTCAAGATTAAAAGGTCGGCGGGCTATTAGCACTAATGATCTCACAAATTTCATCACTATTATTCACAAATCGATGCGGTAACTGACTGTTAAAATAATAGCCATCACCGACTGATAATATTTCTACCTTGTCGCCGACGGTGAGTTGTATGGTCCCGCAAACAACCACTCCCCCCTCCTCGCCATCATGACGAAGCATGGACTCCCCGGTATCAGCGCCTGGTTCGTAGTATTCATGTAGTATCTGCATCATCCGGCTCTTGGTCGGGAGGCCCAGTAGCTTCATAGTGATTTTACGCCCCACCGCTATGTCGGGTAGCTCATGGTCGCGAAAGAACACTTCCCCGGATGGAACCAGGTCTAGAGTAAAAAATTCCGAGATAGACATGGGGATTCCATCCAGGATTTTCTTCAGGGAGCTAATGGATGGACTTACCCGGTTTTGTTCAATCAGCGAAATGGCGCCATTGGTTACTCCGGCACGCCGGGATAATGCCCGTTGGGTAAGGCCATAAATCTTTCTGACGAGCTGCAGGCGCTGACCAATGTTTTCGTTATTGCTCATGGGAATGTCCGCTGGGTAAGGGGGCTAGATATTATAGGGAACTCTGCGGATCTTGCAAAAAATTTTTGTCAGCTTGTGTCAATGGGTCGATATGTATCCATGTAGTTTTTAGGTCGGTGTACTTGTCAATCGCGTGTAAGGATTTATCCCGCCCGAATCCTGATTGTTTGAATCCGCCGAAAGGTACGGTAGCGTCACCTTCTTCGTAAGCGTTTATCCACACGGTTCCTGCCCGCAGACGCTTGGCCATGCGATGTGCGCGGCTGATGTTGCCGGTCCACACTGCAGCGCCCAGACCATAGGTGCTATCGTTGGCGATACACAGTGCTTCGTCTTCGCTGTCAAATCCAAGAACCGCGAGTACCGGTCCGAAGATTTCCTCCTGGGCGATGGTCATGTGACTTTGCACGTTATCGAAAATGGTCGGCGCGAGATAATAACCGCCGCTTTCCAGGCTTACGCGCTCTCCCCCCAAACGGAGACGCGCACCTTGTTTGCGACCAGCGTCAATATAACCCATAACCCGGGTCAGTTGTTTGTTGCTGATGATGGCACCAATCCTGGTAGTCGGATCAAGGGGATCCCCGGGTTTTAAAAAGGCTCCTGCTGCAATAACCTTTTCAACAAAGCTTTCGCGAATACTGTTTTCGACCAGCAAGCGTGATCCGGCACTGCAAACTTCGCCCTGATTAAAAAATATCGCCATGGCCGCCGCTTGTGCGGCCGCATCCAGATCATCACAATCGGCGAAAATGATATTCGGACTTTTTCCCCCGCATTCCAGCCAGACCCTTTTCATGTTGGATTGTCCAGAGTATTGCAAAAACAGTTTTCCAACCTCCGTTGATCCGGTAAAAGCCAGACAATCCACATCAGGATGCAAGCCCAGCGCTTTACCTGCGGTGGGGCCGTAACCCGGCAAAACATTAAGTATCCCCGCGGGAATACCGGCATCCAATGCCAATTCAGCCAGTCGCAGGGCGGTCAGCGGAGATTGTTCTGCCGGTTTCAATATTACGCTGTTTCCGGCGGCCAAGGCAGGTGCCACTTTCCACGCTGCCATATCGAGAGGGAAATTCCAGGGCACCACCGCGGCTACGACGCCCAGCGGCTCACGGGTAATCATACCGATGGAGCCTGCTTCCGTAGGCGCGATTTCGTCGTAAACCTTATCGGTCGCTTCACCATGCCAGGCGAAAGTGCGGATGATTCCGGCCATATCAATATGGTAACTGTCGTGAATGGGCTTTCCCACGTCCAGCGTTTCCATGAGAGCAAGCTCTTCACGATGCCTTTCGATAATCTCTGCGAGTCGAATCAGTCGACGCCCGCGTTCGCGTGGAGGGAGTTGTGACCAGCGCCCATCCTCAAAAGCTTCGCGGGCATTGGCGACAGCGATGTTCACGTCGGCAGAATCTGCTTCGGCGACCTCGGTCAACAACGCACCCGTAGCCGGATTCACACTGGGAAAGCGCTTCCGGGATACGGCATCCTGCCATTTTCCGTCAATGAATAGTTGGGTCGGGAATTTCATCTGCGCAGCCTTTGCGCTCCAATAGGCTTTGTCTGGAAAGGTTTCCATCGTCATTCTCCTTGCAACAAGATTTCTGCGAGCATCAACTCAACGCCCAGCGCTTCGGCGACAGCGGGGCAGGTGATGTGACCATTGGCGACATTGAGACCATTGCGGAAATTGGTATCGGCTTTCAGCGCTGCTTTCCAGCCCAGATTGGCCAGGCGCAGGGTATAAGGTAGTGTTGCGTTGGTCAGTGCGAAAGTCGAGGTGCGCGCCACTGCGCCGGGCATGTTGGCAACGCCATAATGCACAATATTGTCGATGATATAAGTGGGTTCGGCATGAGTGGTGGCATGACTGGTTTCGAAGCAGCCCCCCTGATCAATGGCTACGTCTACCAGCACGCTGCCCGCTTTCATGTGCTGGAGCATATCTTTGGTTACCAACTTGGGTGCACTGGCGCCCGGCACCAGAACGGCACCGATGATCAGATCTGCAGCAAACACACTCTCCTCAATAGACTCTGTCGTGGCGTATAGGGTTTTCAGTTGTGGGCCATATAGCCCGTCGATTTCGGCCAGACGGGGGAGGGATTTGTCGAGAATGGTGACGTCGGCCCCCAGTCCCATCGCGAGGCGTGCAGCGTTGAGCCCCACCACCCCGCCTCCGAGCACCGCTACTTTTGCGGCAGCCACCCCCGGCACGCCAGCCAGAAGAATACCAGCACCACCTGCGGCCTTCTCCAAAGCATGGGCACCCACCTGGACCGCCATTCTTCCCGCGACCTCGCTCATGGGAGCGAGCAAGGGCAGGCGGCCCATTTTATCAGTAACGGTTTCATAGGCGATGGCAATAGCACCGGAGCGCATGAGCAATTGAGCCTGCTTCGGGTCGGGTGCAAGATGAAGGTAGGTAAACAGAATTTGTCCTGGGCGCAGTTGTTCGCATTCCTGCGGCTGGGGTTCCTTTACCTTGACGATCATATCCGCCTGTGCAAACACCGCCTCGGCGGTTGTCAGAATTTCTGCTCCGGCGCGGCGGTAGTCGTCATCGCTTTTGCCAATGCCGATACCGGCGTTCTGTTCTATGAGTACCTGATGGCCGTGAGCGCAGACCTCGCGGACTCCGGCAGGAGTCATGCCGACCCGATATTCATTGTTTTTGATTTCTTTGGGGATACCAATTTTCATGATGTGCGCCTCAGGAGATAGTGCGCAGTACTTCGCGCAGGGTTTGGAAAAGTCGGTCGAGATGGGACATTTCAATAATCAGTGGCGGAGAGAGGGCGATGGTATCCCCGGTGGCCCGGACCAGGAGACCAAGCTCCAGGGATTTGAGCAGAACTTCGTAACCACGTGCCCCGGGTTCTCCGACCTTCGGTTCCAGTTCGATGGCGGCCATCAGGCCGAGGTTGCGAATATCTGCCACATGGGGCAAATCGCGCAGACCGTGTACCATCTCAGCAAAGGAGGGTGCTATCAGGCTGCCGCGATGGAGCAAATCTTCTTTTTCGTAGATATCCAGGGCGGCCAGACCGGCGGCACAAGCCAAGGGGTGTCCCGAGTAGGTGTAACCGTGGAAAAATTCGATTTGCTCTGCCGGGCCGCTCATAAATGCATCGTGCACGGTATCGCTGCTGAACACCGCGCCCATAGGTACCGCCGCATTGGTCAGACCTTTTGCCGTGGTCATGATATCCGGGGTGACACAGAAGTAATCGGAGGCAAAGGGTGTGCCGAGACGACCGAATCCCGTAATCACTTCATCAAAAATCAGTAAAATGCCGTGTTCCGTGCAGATATCGCGCAAGCGTTGCAGATAACCTGCGGGTGGAACAATAACGCCTGCAGAACCGGCAACGGGTTCAACGATAACGGCGGCAATACACTCTGCCCCATGTTTATGAATGAGATCCTCCAAGGCATCCGCCTTTTCTACGCCATAAAGAGGTAATCCCTGGCTGAACCGGTTGCGCTCCTGATCCAGTGTGTGGGGGAGATGGTCCACCGCCAGGAGGTTACCGAAAACGCGCCGGTTATTGGGGAGTCCTCCCACGGAGATGCCCCCGAAGCCAACCCCGTGATAAGCCTTTTCACGGCCGATTAATAACGTGCGTTGTGGTTCACCGCGCATAAAATGATAGGCCAGTGCCATTTTCAATGCGGTGTCGGCAGATTCGGATCCAGAGTTGGTGAAAAAAACGTGATCCAAACCCTTTGGCGTATATTTTATTAAGCGATCGGCAAACAGGAAAGGCAGGCTGTGGCCCATCTGAAAAGTGGGAGCGAAGTCCATTTCGCGCGCCTGTGCTGTAATGGCATCACTGATTTCGCTGCGACAGTGTCCGGCGTTGACACACCACAGACCTGCGGTGGAATCCAGTATCTCCTTGCCTTCGGCATCCCAATAAAACATGCCCTCAGCGCGTTCAAGCAGGCGGGGGGCTGACTTGAACTGACGGTTCGCCGTGAAGGGCATCCAGAAAGCATCGAGATCGGAATGTGGGCTCATAAATAACTCCTGCGTGCAAATGAGTGTCTATAATAATCAACAGACATAAAATTATCAATGCTAATTCTGGTCATAAAAAATCACGCAATCGAAAATAGGTGGTCGCCAGAATCAGGGCGGGGGTACGAAAGACCTGCCCACCGGGAAATTTTTGGTGGGGAATACGCGCAAATACATCAAAATCTGCGGCCTGTTTGTCCACCAGATCAGCCAGCAGCGTTCCGGCCAGGCCGGTCAGGGCGACGCCGTGTCCGGAAAAGCCATGGGCAAAATAGATGTTGTCTGTTAAACGTCCGAAATGTGGGGCGCGATTGCGGGTTATGGCGACATTCCCTCCCCAGACATATTCGCCACGGACCTCCACAAGCTGGGGAAACACCTGCCGCACACGGCGCAGCATGGATTCCCCTAGGTTTGTCGGGGTAATAGCGGAGTAGCTGACTCTTCCGCCAAAAAGTAGGCGGGTATCCGCCGAAAGGCGAAAGTAGTCCAGTATAAAATTCAAGTCCGCTACGGCAGCATTGTGTCCGATGAGGTGTGTTGCACAGTCTGTACCCAGTGCTTCAGTGGCAATAATGTAGGTGCCTGCCGGCATCACATAGGGCGAGATGGCAGGCATCAAGCCGCCGAGATAGGCATTTCCGCAGAGCAACAGAAACTTCGCAGATATGCTACTAGTAACGGTGTTGATCTGTATCCGCCGCCCTGGGGTGACTTGTGTTGCCGGACTGTGGGTATAGAGTCGTGCCCCTGCATTCTGCGCGGCTTTGGCGAGCCCCAAGGTATAATTGAGGGGATGGAGGTGTCCCCCTTTGGGGTCAAAGAGAGCGGCCTGGTAACGGGGGCTGTTGAGTTCCGCAAGTAGAGCGTCCTTGCTGAGGAGGCGGGTTTCACCGTGTCCCAGTTCCGCAAGTTGCGTCTGCCATTCCTGCAGTTGACGAACTTGACGCGGCTTGACTGCCGCATGGAGATAGCCCCATCGCAGATCACACTCGATCTGATGCTTCTCCACTCGATCGGCGATGGTATCGATGGCTCGTAGTGAAAAGTCCCAGAGCGCTCTGGCATCCTCTTGGCCCACGAGTTTTTCCAGAGCAATTTGGTCAATAGCCAGACCGGGTACAATCTGCCCGCCATTTCGTCCTGATGCACCCCAACCGATTTCCTGGGCTTCGAGGAGCACTACCGACTGCCCTCTCTCTGCCAGATTCAAGGCTGCAGAAATTCCGGTCAGGCCGCCGCCGATGATGGCAACATCTGCAGTTTCGTCTTCCTGCAAAGACGGGCAGATAATCTGCTGATTTTGTGTGGCTTGATAATAGTTTTGGTGGAGCACTGCCATTTTCTCTCTAGCTCCGCTCGAAATACCAGGCGTATTCCAGAGGATGATAAGCATTCTGGAATTTATTGAACTCATGTTGTTTGACGGCATTAAAAAGTTTGACGAACGGAGCTCCGAGCAGCGGAGCCAGGCACTGACCCTGACTCAGAGTCGATAAGGCTTGATCCCATCTGCTGGGTAATATGATTTGCGAGACGTTCCCTTCCTTGTTTGACACATAGGCATTGCCGGCGACGGCTGGCGGTGCTGAAACTTTATTCTGAAAGCCATATAACATGCCGCCGAGTACCGCAGCCAGTACCAGATAGGGATTGGCGTCGGCGCCCCCGAAACGGTGTTCAATCCGCCTCGCTTCGGGCTCCGAGCGCGGGATGCGTAGCGCTGCGGTCCGGTTATTCTCACCCCAACATGCGAGTGTTGGGGCGTAAGAGCCGACCTGAAAGCGTCGGTAGGAATTCGCGTGTGGCGCCAGCAATGCCACCGCCTCAGGCATGGTAACGAGCATCCCCCCGAGGGCCTGCTCCAACAATTCTGGCTGTTTGGTGAAGGCATTATGGCCTTCGCGGTCCACGAGGCTGACATGTACGTGCATCCCTGACCCCGCTTCTGCGGGATACGGTTTTGCCATGAACGAGGCTGTGTAGCCGCAGGCGCCGGCCACCCCCTTGATCAGTCTTTTTAAGGCCCAGGCATCATCCGCAGCGCGCAGGGCATCACAGCGATAGTGTAAATTCACTTCAAACTGGCCGTGGGCATTTTCGGAAACCACGGCCTCCAAGGGCAGATCATAGGCCGCCGTCGCTGCACTCAATTCCGAGAAAAACTGTTCGTGAGCATCAATGCTGTCGAGGTCATAAACCTGGATATCTCCGTTGTTACTTAGGAATGGTGCTTGCGCAGTCTCCTCCTCCGGTCGGGGGAGGAGATAAAATTCCAGTTCGAATGCCACCTGCGGGAAGAGGCCTAGTGCCGCCAGATCGGCAAGCAAGCGTTTGGCCAGGGCGCGCGGTTCGCCGTAAAAACCCGCGTTCTCCGGCCCCTGCATGGTCAGCATCAGATCTGCTGCGGAGGCACGTCGCCAAAGAGCCGGCCTTAGCATATGTTCCAGACAGAAACAGGGATAGTCGGCATCTCCACATTCCCAGACCAGACCGGTAGCCTCCACGGTGTCTCCGGTAATATCCGCCGCAAACATGGAAGCCGGGAGGCTGATACCATTGCTCAGCACCTTTTCCAGCATAGCGATGGGGATGCGTTTACCTCTGGCAATACCATTGATATCGGGAAGGATGAGATCCACCGATTGCGGCATTGTCCCCACAATGGCGAGGTTCTCAAACGGGCTGGACATGTCTGATTCCTTCAATTTTATTAGCACAGAGATCGGCCCAGGTGCTGTCCAGTGCCTTGCGGGCTTTTTCCAGTAATTCGTCCACATGGGCTTTGCTGAACATCAGGGGCGGGGAAATGATCATGGTGTCGCGCACCGCACGCATTACCAGGCCGTTGGCGAAGCAGTGGTCGCGGCAGCGTGTGCCCACTTCACCTTTCGTTCCAAAAAAGCGGCGGGGAGATTTGCTCTGGACCAGTTCGATGGCGCCCAGCAGGCCGATGCCGCGTACCTCTCCGACCAGAGGATGATCCTTCAGATCGCGCAGGCGGGTTTGCAGATAGCCGCCGACTACAGCCGCATTTTCGACCAGACCTTCATCCGCAATAATCCGAATATTCTCGAGTGCCACGGCACAGGAGACGGGGTGTCCGGAATAGGTAAAACCATGCACAAATTCACTGCCCTTGTGGATGATAGTATTGGCCACGCGGTCGCCTACCATGACAGCAGAAATAGGCAGATATCCTGAAGACAGTCCCTTGGCCAGGGTCATGAAGTCCGGTTGGATATCATAAAGTTCTGAGGCGAACCACTTGCCGGTGCGCCCGAAGCCGGTGATGACTTCATCTGCAACCAGTAAAATCCCGTATTTTTTGCAGATGCGCTGGATTTCTCCCCAATAGCTGGCGGGCGGAACAATCATGCCGCCGGAACCCTGGACCGGTTCACCGATAAAAGCTGCCACCTTATCGGCCCCCAATTCGAGAATGCGTTCCTCCAGAGCTTGAGCGGCCTGAATGCCGAATGCCTCGGCGTCTAGCTCAGTATCTGCTCCGAATAGATAGGGTGCAGCAATATGGGAAAAACCGGGTAGTGGAACGCCGCCCTGTCCGTGCATATGCGGGCCGGAAAGACTGGCGGTGACGCTGGTACTACCATGGTAACCATGATTGCGACCAATAATGATCTGGCGCTGCGCTTCCCCCTCCAGTTCCCAGTAATAACGCACCATACGGACAATGGTGTCATTGGCTTCGGATCCAGAGTTGGCATAAAAAACATGGTTCAGCCCGGCTGGTGTCCGCGCGGCAAGTTGCTGCGCCAGCTCGATACTCGGAACGGTGGCCGTCTTAAAAAAACTGTTGTAGTAGGGCAGTGTGTTCATCTGGCGGGCGGCAGCGTCGGCAAGCTCTTTCCGCCCGTAGCCGATATTGACGCACCACAGCCCGGCCATGCCGTCGAGAATTTTATTGCCGCTGATATCCCAGATATAGGCGCCTTCGGCCCGGATGATAATTCGCGCGCCGCCTTCCTTACCCAATGCCTCTGTATCGGTAAACGGATGCATATAATGGGTTAAATCTGACTGTCGTAAATTCTGAGCGTTATCGTTCATCATGCTGGTCCTCTTCCGACGTTATTCCCTTAGACATTGAGAAGCAGGTGTTCCCGCTCCCAGGAGCTGATAACCCGCAGATAGGTTTCATATTCCAGACGTTTTACTGCGGCAAATACCCGCACGAATCTTTCCCCCAGCAAGTTTTTCAGATCGTTACTGTGTTCCATCAGATTCAGGGCGTGGGAAAGCTCCCGGGGTAGTGCATAAGGCAGGTCGTAGGCGGAGCCCCGGTAGGGCGGCGAAGGTTCCAGGTGTTCGACCATGCCCAAATACCCGCAAGCCAATGCGGCAGCAATGGCCAGGTAGGGATTGGCATCGGCACCGGGCACCCGGTTTTCCACGCGAATATTGGCCGCATCGGCGTAAGGTACGCGCAGTCCGCAGGTGCGATTGTCGTAGCCCCACTGAAAATTGATGGGTGCATCGGAGTGTCGTGTCAGTCTCCGGTAGGAGTTCACGTTAGGGGCAAATATAGCCATGACTGCAGGCAAGTATTTTTGTTGGCCTGCGATAAAAGATAAAAATAAAGGACTGCCACTGCAGTTGCCGTTGCCGTTGCCGTTGCCGACCGCATCGGTAAAAAGGTTCTGCCCCGTATTCATATCGAGCACGCTCTGATGCAAGTGCATGGAGCTTCCCGGTTGGCCTTCCATGGGTTTCGCCATGAAAGTGGCATAAATTTCATGGCGCAGAGCGACTTCGCGTACCGTCCGCTTGAACAGAAAAACCTGATCGGCGAGATTGAGCGGCTCTCCATGCAGGAAGTTGATTTCGACCTGTCCTGCGCCTTCCTCGTGAATCAACGTATCCGTATCAAGCTTCTGGATTTCGCAAAAGTCATACATTTCTTCAAAAAGTGGATCAAATTCGTTGACCGCATCAATGCTGTAAGACTGCCGGCCGGACTCCTGGCGTCCGGAACGGCCTATCGGAGAAACAAGGGGGTAATCAGGGTCGGTATTTCGGGCCACCAGGTAAAATTCCAGCTCGGGTGCGATCACAGGCGACCAGCCTCTCTCTTTGTAGAGGTCCAGGACAACTCGCAATACGGCGCGGGGCGCGATGGAAACTTTATCTCCATTGATATAGTGACAATCGTGAATGAGCTGTGCAGTCGGCTCCTTGGCCCAGGGCACCAGACGCAGGGTATTTTCATCGGGTAACAGTTGCATGTCGATGATGGCGGGATCTGAGCCGGTTTCATCATCCTCGGGATACTCTCCGGTTACCGTTTGAGTATAGATCGATTCCGGGAGGCGCAGAGTGCCGCCCTTTAGGTACTTGTCAGCGGGGACGATCTTGCCGCGAGGAATTCCGGTGAGATCGGGGACGAGGCACTCTACCTCAGTAATACCATATTCGGTAAACCAGGATTTGAAATGGTCTGTAACCATGCGTAATCACCATTGCAAGTTAATTATATTAAACACTATAGGTGTTTTTGTGGAACATAACAACTATCTTACTAAAAATGTTTATTTAGTGATGAGCGGATAAAGTCCTTCCAAAGGGCTTTCTGTCTGGAGCTATCCGCGCCATCAATCTCTGGATGCCACTGCACACCGATGCACCAGGGATGAGTGCATAATTCGATGGCTTCTATGGTTCCATCGCTGGCATCAGCGCTGATGCGTAAACCACTGCCCAAGTACCGGATAGACTGGTGGTGCCAGGAAGCAACGGTGAGGGGTTGCTCTCCCAGAAGCACTGAGAGCGCGCCGTCGGGCCTGAGTTGAACTGTATGTGGAATCGGGCCACTTGGTTCCGCCCGGTGGGATAGGGTATCGCCTACCACATCCGGCAAGTGCTCGTGGAGACTGCCGCCAAGCACAATATTCAAGAACTGCATTCCACGACAAATGGCCAGTACCGGGATAGAAGAATGGACGAGTGCTTTAGTCAGAGCAAACTCGAAACGATCACGCGTCTCACTGAGTCCATAAAGTTGGGCATGGTGAGTATCGCCATCATAAAGAGCCGGATTTATATCACCGCCACCAGTCAGTACGACTCCATCGAGACGCTGCAGTAACGCGGGAATCGGCGTTTCTCCGGGGGGCAGGAGAATAGGGATGCCGCCGGCAGTCTCCACAGCACGCACATATTCAAAGGGCAGCATATAGCGTCCTTTGTCATCTATTGCGTAGGTAGTCAGTCCGATCCAGGGTAGGTTTTGCATGAACGTCTCTCTTAGCGGCGGAAAATCTTATCAACGCGGGCCTGATCCAAAGGGCGAATGACCATACTGTCGATATTCACATGAGCTGGTCGCGTAACCGCCCAGGTTATGGCATCGGCGATATCAGCAGCGCTCAGCGGCTCCATGCCAGCATAAACGCTGTTCGCACGAGCGGCATCGCCGCCGAAGCGGGTTAAGCTGAATTCTGTCTCCACGAAACCGGGATTAATTTCCGTAACACGAATGGGTTTGCCCAGCCACTCCAGCCGCATGGTTTCGCTGATGGCGCGGACGGCATGTTTGCAAGCGGTATAGCCAGCCCCTCCGACATAAGTCTCAAAGCCTGCGACACTGCCAATGTTGACGACGTGGGAAACGTGGCTGCTATCTGCCAGAAGGCGCGGATAGAGCGCCTTGCTCATGCGGGCCAGCCCAAGCACATTGGATTGGTACATATCCAGCCACTGATTTTCGTCCATGCTGGCGATAGGCTCCAGGCCCAGCGCACCCCCGGCGTTGTTGATGAGAACCTGAACACTACCAGGTAATTCATTGACGAATTGCTGCACGGAATAGGTCTGGGTGACATCCAGAGGGAGTGGAATTGCGCCATACTTTTCTGCCAAAATGTTGAGGCGGCTCATGCGGCGGGCACCCATGAAGACGCGGAAATCTGCCTCTACCAATGCCCGTACCGTTTCCGCCCCGATTCCCGACGAGGCACCGGTGATTACTGCAACCTTTTTAGTCATAAACATAAACTCCTTGTGGAAATAAAAGCCCGGATACGGCAACTATTGCTGCACCATATCCGGAGTGAAATTGAACGCGTCTTTAACAAACCTTCTACGAAATACTTTCTGTGACCAGCGCCGGTTGTGCCGGTGCGGTATCTTTTGTCCGACTTCTGAAGAAAACCAATCCCAACAGTAATCCACCGAGACCTACCAGATTGGTAATCATCCCGAAGGTGGTTACCGCGTAACCGGCCATGATAAACAGAAAGATGCCGCTGGCGCCAGGGAAAATACAGAAGCTGAGCCCGCGCAGAAAGGACAGCTTGAAACTGTCCCGCATCATCCATGCCGCTGCCAGACCAGCCAGACCATAGTAGTAAGCAACTTGAATGCCGATGGCATTGACCGAGTCGTTGATGATGGTGCTGATGGATGGCATGAGCGACGATGCCCAGATGGCGGCCACCCCGAGTACGATGAGCACATACATCGCCTTCACGGGAGTTTGCGTGCGCGCATCGATATCCCCCAGTTGCCGGGTGAACAAGCCATCTCTACCCATAGCAAACAGCGTCCGGGAGAACTGCAGCATGGTCGTTTCTAAAGTCGCAATGGAGGACAGCATCACCGCAACCGTAGCCATCAGGGCGCCACTACGTCCCAGCCCTGAGGCAACCGCAATATTATAAACGATATTATCACTGAGACCGGAGGCCTCTTTCACCGAAAACAAAAACAATGCGGCCAGAGTAAAGGTAACGTAAAAAGTAATGGTCACGAAAACACTTCCAAAGCCACCGTTTCCAGCATTTTTCTCAGCCTTTTTGGTTTCCTCACTAAGATTGGAGGTTACATCCCAACCCCAATAAAAGAAAATCACGACCAGTGCGGATTCTGCAAAGGTTTTCGGGCTGTAGTCAAAATCGAACCAAGACCAGGAAAAGATATTCACTGCACCATGTATCCCGATGTGCACGAAAGCCGCGATACCTACAATGCTCAGAATGATGAGTTCCATGGTACTCATGATCATCTGCAGCTTACTCGTCAGCTTGATGCCGGCGATGAGTACCACCGCAACCGCCAGAAACCACAAGGTCGCCACGGAGGTGGTCGCTACCACGCTGCTGGTAAGATGGGGGGCCACATAATCGAGGGTGGAGGTGGCAATGGGCATGCTCCCCGTAACCATGAATACCAACGAAGCGACAAGTAGGGCCCACCCCGAAAGAAAGCCTGGTAGTTTCCCGAAAAGTTTTGACGTCCACTCATAGGCAGCACCCGCACTGGGCATACGGCTGTTCAGTAATTTGTAGGCAAGTGCGATTCCTAACATGGGAATGGCAAATATGAGCAAACTACCGGGGGCGAGGACGCCTGCGGTACCAATGAGTGCTGCGGTGGTCGCCGCGATAGTGAATGCGGGCGCGCTGCCAGCGATGCCCATCACAATGGATTCTATAAAAGATAAACTATCTCTGCGTAACTGGTTCGGTTTCATGACTATTCTCCAAAAAATATCGTACCGGAAGCCTAAGCTTCCGGTGACACTGCATTAATGGGAAAAACGACATCTAAGATACCCCAAATAAATCGACTGCATTACTGTACTTACAAAGTGATCACTGACTTCGAACTTCTGTCCATAGCTGGTTATATTCGGTCAGCTCCTTACCAGAGAGCTGGGGCAAATATTTCAGCCGCTCCAGAGTCTCCTTATTCGGCAAGAAATAATGGGTTTTCAACAACGGCTTCAAATAGGTTACCGACGCTGCATTGGGTGAAGCATAATTATTATAATTGGAAAGTTCCGCACCTATTTTCGGCCTAAGAATAAAATTAATGAAATCATAAGCCAGAGCCTTGTCCGGCGCATTTTTTGGAATGCACATATTGTCGACCCAGATTTCGGCTCCGGATTTTGGCAGAATATAGTGAATACGTCCAAATTTTCCGGGATGCTTGAGGATGTCATAGGAAATCGTACCGCTGAACATGATTCCGGCAGCAATGATTCCTTTCGTTAAAGCATGGCGGGCCGGGGTACCATCCATAAAGCCCACAAAATTATGACGTTTTTCTGTGGCTACTATGAGTTTTGCCGCTTTTATCCAGTCTGCGGTGCCTTTGCAGTTAAAGCCATACCCAAGATACGCACAGGCCGCACCAATTGTATCCTGACCACTGCCTCCCATCAGCGCAAACGGATATTTCTCATTTAACTTGGGATCAAACAGTAAAGCCCAACCATCAGTATTCTCTGGAAGCTTAACTTTACTGCTGTCATAGCCGACACCGGTCATACCCCATTGATAAGGCACGCTGTAGGTATTATGTGGATCATATTCCGGATTCTGAAATTGTGGCATAAGATTTTTCAGGTTAGGAATGAGTTTGGGATCCAGCTTGGTCAACAGACCAGCATCTACCATCCGTTCGATGTAATAATTGGAGGGTACGACAATATCGTATTGTGAGTCACCGCCGGCTTCGAGTTTTGCGGACATCTCTCCAAGAGAGTTGTAATAGTTCTGCACGACCTTACAGTGGTATTTTTCCTCAAATTTCTTGATGATTTTAGGCGACATATAGTCGGTCCAATTGTATAAATATAAAGTAGGCACGGCGTCGGCGAGCAGCGGCATGCAGGCCAGAGCGAGCGCGAAGCTGGGTTTTACTATAATTTTAAACGAGTGTCTCATATTGTCATTCTCCTGTATTGGCAGTAGTAAAAAATAGTTTACTACTTATCATCCATACGCATAACTGTTCCGGCCAGAGCGATGGTGATACTTGCGAGTACCAGTATGGAAGCAATCGCGTTTATTTCTGGCGTTACGCCTTTTTTAGCAATAGCGCCGTAGATATAAATGGGCACCGTAACGCTAGACGGCCCCGCTGTAAAAAAACTGATAACCAGATCGTCCAGGGAAAGAGTGAATACCAACAGAAAGCCTCCCAGGAGCGTCGGGCTGAGGACGGGCAAGAAAAGGTGCCGCAGGACTTTTCCATGGTTACCGTACAAGTCGTGTATTACATCAATGAGTTGTGGATCAATGGTGCTTAATTTTGCATATACGAGCAAGGCAACATAAGGTAGCTCGAAGGTGATATGAGCAAGGATCATTGTCGGAAGTCCAGCTTGAAGCAGTCCGGTATAGCGATTGATATAATTAAAAAATACCATGTCCGCGATGCCGAAAATAATGCTCGGTGTAATAATCGGCAGATAAATCAGGTAACTGGCAGATCTTCTATGGCGGGGCCGCATAGCCGATAGCCCGTAAGCGAGAAACGTACCCAGTATTGTCGCCGAAATTGCGGACAATCCTGCCAGCAAAATCGAGGTGACGAAGGCTTGACGAATATCTGTAGAGGACAAAAGATCGACATACCATTGTGTGGTAAATCCCGCGCTGAGCCCCTCACCTGGTTTTCCGAAGGAATAAAGAAATACCAGAACTAGCGGTACATATAAGAACAGGTAGGTACACCCGGTAAACGCCTGACTCATCGCTCGGTATATATTGCTCTTCATAGCGTTGGTCCTTCCTGTCTCCCCGTTAGGCGGCTCAATAACTTCAGGATCAGGAGCAGTATGAAGGAAATGCCTATCAGAACTACGGAGAGGGCTGCACCATAAGGCCAATCCGGCGTGGAAGAAAACTGGTTGGCGATCAGATTTCCGAGCATCAGAGATTTATTGCCTCCCATGAGCTCTGGAATGATGTAGTTACTGAAAGATGGAATTAGTACTAAGATTGCACCAACAATGATGCCGCCCATGGTTTGTGGAAAAATGATCCGTAAAAACACCGCCAAGGGACTGGCATAAAGGTCCTGAGCCGCTTCGCACAAAGACCAGTCTATTCCTTCCATAGCGGCATATATGGGAACAACCATATAGGGCAAGTAGCTGTAAACCAGGCCAATGAAGACGGCAAAACTGCTGGGATACAAACCCATATCTGGTTGAATCCACCCGATGGTGGATGCAAGGTGGGACAGCATAGTGTTGGGGCCCAGCAATTCCATCCAGGCGTAGGCGCGGACCACCTGATTGGTCCAGGATGGAATAATAATCAAAACTAAAAGCAACGGTTTGAGATAACTTCTGGATTGGCTGATAGAATAGGCTACAGGAAAAGCAACAATCAGACTTGCGATGGTGGTAATAATGCCCTGTAGGATGGAGCGACTTATGATCATGATATTCGCTGGAGTCCAACCAAAAAACATGAAGCCGACGACTTCCTTGAATGCATCCAGGGTGATCGGTAGCGCTGGTAATCCGTATGGATTGGCGCTTGCGAAAGCAATCGGCAGGAATAGTAAGGTGGGTAGAACTAAAAAAATACTGATCCAGAATAATCCAGGGGCAGAAAAGAGTACTGTTTGGAATCTGTATGTGGAGTCAGCATTCATTTAAGTAATTCCTCGTCCATTGAGTCCGTCATTTCTAATATCCTTCCAATGGGATAATATCAGAGGCTTCAATAACGGCGGTCACTTCGGAGCCAGCGCGCCAGCGGGGCTCGCCATGAGCACTTGTCGATGCTAGTAATTCCACTCCATTAATATCGATGATATATTCAATTTTTGCACCCATATAAAGGACATTTTTAATGGTGGCCTTAAGTATATTTGTATCCGGCGGGGCTGTTGTATCCATTGGCGCCAAAAGCGTAATATCTTCGGGATGAACGGTGACATGCTGAATGCCGGCGTCAAGTGTCGGAACATCGCAGAGTTCGCCGATGGGGGTAATGAAAGCATTATGTGGCAGTGCTTGGGTCAGCCGGATGATGTTGGGGATACCGAGGAAGCGAGCGACGAATATATTGCGCGGATGTTCATAGATGTCTGAGACCCGGCCAACCTGCTGTAAACGACCATGATTCATAATGCCAATATGATCGCTCATGATCATGGCTTCTTCCTGATCATGAGTAACAAAAATAAAGGTCATGCCCACTTTTTTCTGCAAACGCAACAGTTCCAGTTGCAACTCCCGACGCAGTTTGGCGTCCAGAGCGGAAAGTGGTTCGTCCAGTAATACGACATCTGGTTCGTTGATCAGTGCCCGGGCCAAGGCTACCCGCTGCTTTTGGCCTCCCGAGAGTTGATTGGGTTTACGTTCTGCGTGTTCACCGATTTGCATAGAATCAATCATCTCCAGCACACGTCGATGGCGCTCTGCTCGCGGGATCCTGCGCATTTTCAAACCAAATTCGATGTTTTCCCGAACAGTCATGTGGGGGAAAAGGGCATAAGACTGAAAAACGGTGTTCACTTGCCTTTCGTGAGCGGGAATGCCGACGATGGAGCGTCCACTAATGGTGATATCACCATCGACAATCGGCTCGAAGCCACCGATCATTCTTAATAATGTCGTTTTGCCACAGCCGGATGGCCCCAATAAGGTAAAAAAGCTTCCTGAGGAAATTTTCAGGCTGACGTCCTCTAGCGCGACTACCCCGTTAGCAAAACACTTGCGGATATTGGTAATGTCCACACTTCCTTTCTGTTGCGCAGATGCCGGAACGGAATCGGTACTGCAATCCCCGGATCCGATGGCGTCAGCCTGGGCATAGCTGAATTCCGGCATACTATCTTTAACCCCCCTTCAAGTGTCTATAATATTAAGCAAGTTATATGCCAGCACCTGGACCGAATGATGATTGTTTATGGTTGGGCAGGCGTGTCGCCTAGGAAGTCTCTGTATATTTTGAGGTTCATAGTCACGCATGGCCTTGAGAAGGTGCGCAGTCGGTATCTGTTCTCTACCGTTTCCGGGCCGTGCTGAAAGTCTATCAATGGATCTGTTGCACCAAAGTGGTGCATATTGTGTCTGTTAGAATCTTTTTGATGCAGACGGTGACCTACCCCGGATTTTGAGGAGGGTCCTTTTTCGACGAGAGTGGAGTCATGATGAACAAAGCTACAACACCCTAATATTCCCTTGAAGTACGCGAATGCGCGGTGCGCAGCTGCCCCTGCTCATCGAGCTCCCAATGACGCTGCGGATACGCATAGGGGGAATTGAGGATGGGTTTTTCAAAGAAAGGCTTTTGCATGGTTATTTATGGTCTGCGGCAGCCAAACTTTATCGTCTTTATAGCCTATAAAGGGCCTGCTGGCGACCTGGAGACGGGCCACCCTCCTTGTCGTGAGCCGCTATAATGGGACGGAAGACATAAAACCCGCAGTATGGCGACACTGGCAGCCATTTTCCCGGGACACGGGATACCCTAGGAACGGACGTTACAAGGCGACGCCGCCGTATTGCCGGATATCCCATGAACCCGCCTGGCGGGAGGAGGTGAAGCATGCAACGCGTAGCGGGTGCCGTGATGGGTGCCCTGATTGGTGATGCGCTGGCTTTGGGGTGTCATTGGTACTACGACCTTGCCGAACTGCGGCGGGAATGTGGCCCCTGGATTACCGACTATCTCACGCCGCGCCCCGGCCGTTATCACAGTGGCC
>JAJYPA010000300.1 GCA_021795795.1 Pseudomonadota bacterium
GCACTGGTCCATCGTCGCCCTGTCCTCATCACTGATGTCGGCGAAGGGATCTTTCTTTTCCACGCTCATGCGATCTCCCCCTGCTTTTTCACATCCCACATGCTCGTTATGCGCCGTCCCGCGGGGTGGCTTTTATCACGCTGTATCTGGATCACGATATCCACCGCCTCAGCGATCAACTCACTTTGAGAGGGCACGCCCGCCTCCTGGCAAAGTTGATCCAGTCTCAGCAGAGCCGCTTGCGGGTTGTTGGCGTGTACGGTGGCGGCGCCGCCCGGGTGGCCCGTGTTCCACGCTTTGAGCAACGCCAGTGCCGAGCCGTCGCGCACCTCACCAACCACAATACGGTCAGGCCGTAATCGCATAGTGGCTTTTAACAGTCGGGTCATATCCACATTCGCCGTATCGTCGGTCAATAGATCAACAAAATTAGGCGCTGTGCACTGCAGCTCCCCAGTATCCTCAATGGTAACCACGCGCTGATCCAGGTCTGATATTTCTGATATATACTGCAAAATGGCGTTAAGTAGTGTTGTTTTACCGCTGCCGGTGCCACCGCTCACCAGAATGTTTTTATGCGCTTCAATCGCACTGTAGATGGCGGTTTCCTGAGCTACAGATATGATTCCCGATTGCACATATTGCTTCAGCGTGTAAATTGACCGTGCGCGCAAACGAATGGCAAATAGTGGGCCTTTCGATAGTGGAGGCAAACACCCCTCAAACCGCGCACCGCCAAATTCAGGCGGCAGCGCGCCCTCGCAGATCGGTTTTTCCGCATTGGAGATCGTCCCTTGCCACGCCGCCACCAGACCGATGATGTTCTGCACCTGCTGCGGGGCAATGGTGCCCTCCTGGACAATGCCCTGCCCATGCCGTTCCACCAGCAGCTTGCCGTCGGGATTCGCCATGATTTCGACGACCTTCTCATCATCGAAGGCCGCCATAATGGCTGTACCAAAACTGCGCCGTAGTTGCTCCACCAGCCGTTGGTGTGCTTCAACCTTTGGATCGAGTGCCATTTAACTATTCTCCACCATGTCCATAGTCTCTATATAGCGCCGTTTTCAGGAACCCGGAGAAAACCCGAATCCCAGTCCATAATCTCCGATGCCGTGCCTCTTTTTTGCGGATTGCTCGCGGGAAGTAATATCCTTCATCATCGCGCCAGGGTCCATGTCCAGCGGGACGCCCAGTGCATGCCCGGCAGCCTCCTTGCCGATTTCCGTAGCGATTTCCTTGATCGGCGGCTGATAGCCTTGGGCCACCGCTTTGGACAGAAGGCGGCGCTGGCGGCCCTCGGCAATCCGGCGCTCCCCACTATTTACAGGCAGTGCGTTCGGCTGCGGCATACGGCGATCATATTCAATGCTGGCGACCAGATGCTGCAGACGGCGCTTGCGGGACTTGCCTACTTCACTACCCGTGCCCTCATCCATCGCCCAGGCTTTTATATCGTCGATATCAACATTAGTGGATGACATGCTTACTATCCTCCGGGTCTGGGTCAGCAATGCAGACACCATTTTCGTCCACACATGCGGGATCGTCATCTTCATCGGTTTCAGGATCCCATGGCTCGTAAGTTTCAGGGTCAAAATCTTCCATGGGCACCGGCGGCACGGGCTGGTGCGGGGTATCCACGGCGGGGGTGCTCACCATCAGTTGCTCATACATAGTATCTCTCCTTGTGCTATTACGGGCATTGCTCGCGGCGAGTAATGCTATTTCATTTCCTCGCTTCCCACTTTGACCCCAGTTTTTTGGAATCACTCCGGTCCGGCCACCAGGCCGAGCCACACTTCTCGCACTTACAGAACGGCTTGCCGGTCTTGGTCTTGAGGATAATAGTAGAAGTCTTGCAGTCCTGACAGGTAGGACCAGCTTTTTTCGCGCCACCAGAGCCACCACTGGATTTTCCGCCGGCAACACTCACGCTGCTGGTCACCTTCCCCAATTGTTCCCGCACCATTTGCTGAATGGCGCCCATGAATTTAGCGGGATCCAACTTACCGTCGGCTATGGAAGTAAGATGATCTTCCCAGCGGGCGGTAGTCACCGGGTCGGTGAGATCAGCAGGCAGTGCCCTGATCAGCGACCGTCCGGTTGTGGTGGAGATAATCTGCTTGCCTTTGCGCTCGACGAACCCCCGCTTTACCAATGTCTCCAGGATGTTCGCACGTGTTGCCTCGGTGCCGATCCCCGATGTCTCTTTCAGCTTGGCCTTGGCTGCCGGGTCGGTGACAAACTTGTGAATGTTGGACATGGCATCGATCAGTAGTCCATCGGTGAAGCGTTTTGGCGGCTTGGTCTGCTTGGCACGGGCCTCGCCTTTTTGACCAGTAATCAGATCGTCGGTAGCCATGCTTGGCAGACTGGCCCTTTCCTCTCCGTCCTCATCGTCTTCTTCAACGGCATCTGCGCCATACAACACCTTCCAGCCCCTATCCATATCCAGACGGCCAGACGCAGTCCACTGCTCACCGCCCAGAGCCACAGCAACAGAGATAGCCTTGTAAAGATAGTTCGGCAGGAACAGCGCGGCATAGCTTTTCCAGATCAGATCATAGATTTTCTCTTCCGCATCGGACAAGCCGCTGGCCGATTCGCCAGTGGGAATAATGGCGTGATGCGCGGTGACCTTGCCGGTGTTCCAGGCAGCATGTTTGCGATTGGCCGATACCTTTCCTTTCAATTGGTCGGAAACCGGCAGGCTGGCTAAAATGTGGCCAGCATCCCCATGTTGCTCTTCTGGCAAGTACCGGCAGTCAGTTCTGGGATAGCTGGTGATCTTTTTTTCATACAGCGATTGCGCGGCTTCAAGAATATTGTTGGCCGACATGCCAAACTTCGCACTAGCGGCTTTCTGGAGTGCTGACAGGCTGAACGGCAAAGGCGCAGATTGCTTACTGTCTTTGGCTTCATACCGCGAGACCCTGCCCTGCCCTATCGCCTTGGCGGCGATCATGTCTGCCAGCACGCGATCCACAAGGCGGCCTTCTTCATCGAATCCGGGGCCGTCATTCTCTGCAGGTTTCCACTTTGCCAAGAAGTCACCATTTTGGTGGTGGAAATGAGCCACAACCTCGAAAAAATCACGTGGCTTGAACATCTCGATCTCGATATCGCGGCGCACCACCAGGGCAAGCGTCGGTGTCTGCACCCGGCCAACGGAGAGCAGGCCGCTATTCTGGATGGTCCAGGCACGGGTGAGGTTCATCCCCACCACCCAGTCAGCCTGAGAGCGGGCTTCCGCTGCCTGTGATAGTGCGCGATATTCCTTGTTGTCCTTGAGACTTGCAAAGGCTTTCTTGACGCTGGTTTCGTCCAGCGAGGCAAGCCAGACACGCTGGACGGGGCCGCGGTAGCGGCAGTATTCCAGAATTTCGTCAATGAGAAGTTGCCCTTCACGGTCCGGATCGCCAGCGTTGACCACCAAGTCAGCCTCGTTGAGCATTCCCTTGATTTTCATCAACTGGTCTTTGGTGTCCAACTTGGGATGCTTGATCCACGTCTGGGGGAAGATAGGCAAATCTTCAAGACGCCAGCGCTTTTTGCCGGTCTTCGGATTGACCGGCACGTCCGCCGGTGTATACTCATCCGGCTCTGCCTGCTCCAGAATGTGCCCGAATGCGTTGGTAACCGTGTATTCCTTGCCCACCACATCACGGATGGCTTTAGCCAACGATGGTTTTTCAGCAATGATCAGTTTCATGTTGTTGCTCCTTTTATCAGCTATTCTTTAGTGGAGATGATCAATCCGTGCGTTATTATCCAGGTCACCTAGGACGATCCGCTTGGCTAACTCATAACCCACAGGGGTTTCATACCAGAGGCTATCTTCCTGTGGCATCTTGTCAGCTAGCGCGCGATAAACGGCCTCGTCCAAAGTACCTTGCGTCGCATCGGCCAGCCGGTTCGCCATACACACAAAATCAGAGGAACTCGCCCTGCCAGCCAGAGCTGCTACAGTGGCCGCGGCACTTAATAAATCAAGCACGGTATTGCTGTCACTATTCGTGTCCATTACTTTCCCCTTCCTTAAAATCGCTGATTGCCTACCTAGCTACCATATAGCACCATTTTTACATGTTGGCTGACATGCTGGTATGGTAAAGGAAGATCGGCGAGCGCCATCAGCGCGGCGACCACGCGACGGCTACCCGCCCCAGGCATCCAGGGCGGGGTTTTGCAATGCGTGTGAGCGCGACCGTACAACAGCAAGTACATGTCTGCGGGATACGGTCGGATCAAGGCATGGTCCCTATCCATACCGGTCCACTCGGCCACCTGCTCGCGTGGATAGCCTCGATTGTATAGGTGGTTAATGATAGCCTGCCAGGCTGACCAGGCCTGGGCTGGAGTTAAGTAGATGGTGGTCTGGGCGGACATCAGATATGCCTTGCCAACTGAGCTAGGCCGTCAGGTCCGATGGAATTTTTGATTATCGCTAGAGCTTTCTTGTTTTGCGAAATCACGCCCGCCAAAAACTCAAGAGGGTGATCTTCACAACCCATGGTGCTCTTGGAAACGATAGAAAGTTTTTCAAGTAAATCCGAAATGACCGGGCCGGTAAACAGGTTACGAACGTCAGCAATGACGGCGGCACTCTCAAGGCTACCACCACTATCTATGTCACTAATCAGGGTATCCACCTCAGATATGCTGCCTTCAGCATCGGAAAGAAGAGCGACCAGAGAGTCGACCCCAACCACCATCGATCCTCCGATCGTGGTTTTATACTTGTCAACATCAGCCTGCAGTTTAGTGCGATGAGCATCCCAGGCCGCGCTGACTGCACCATCCATTGGTGCGGTGGTGTCATGCCGAGCCAGTACAGCCTCTGCCAAGGACAGTCTCTTCTGTACCTGCCTCTTTGGGATAGTTATTTTCAGGCGGCGCAGTACATCACGCAGATGTGATCTGGCCCACTCAGATGAGTAAGCGGCCACCTGTGCCGTGCTCGCGTCACTCCGGCACTTTTGCAGAAGCGAACAATAGGTGGCTGTCGTGACATCATGGAGGATGTCATCGCCGAACGTCTTATCTGCAGCCCAAACCCCACAAACTCGTTTGGATACGCGCACCACAAGCCGGTGTAGACCCCCATCCCGATCCAATTTTCTGGCGATCTGAGCCAGGTCTATGTCTGCATGGCCCAGATTAGCGGCGGTGGTGAGATATGCGGGGAGACCATTGCTGTCATCAACCACAACCGGATACACCACAGTGGTTGGTCTCAATGGGCGTTGAAAACGAGTGTAAATCTGCCATAGGTGATGGCCTAATACATCATCCAGCAGCCCAAACAGCGCATGTTCATCGTCGGCAAACCCAGATAGTTTTGCCGCCAGCAACAAAGTAGGTCCAGCATAATCAGGCGTGTAATCAGCAGGATAATCAGACAAATCCAAGCGGAGGTTACCAATCTGGTAGGTGTGCTTCTTTTTTATAGATTTTGCCAATGGGAGGATGGCGGAGATGACTTCCAGGGCGGAAGTCCATATGGCGAGGGATTTCAGGTGCTGGTGGTAAGCTAGAACATGTGAATCTGAATCAGCGCTCTCGCTGTCCTCAGATCCACCGACTTGGGTGTGGTGCGCAGGATTTGCCGCTCGCGATGGTGCGCCGACTACCTGTGACAATTGTGAGACTGTTGATGCTATGCGATTAATTGTTATCGCCTCGCTGGTCATGGCCCAATTCTGGGTGCGTGCCCAAGCCAGAAATTCAGCCTCTCTGCGCTCAATATCGGCATACACCAGCGGATCTTCGATATGCGCGATATAAGCCGCCTGATCTTCATCTGTCCAAGGGTTCTCCTCATCATCGTCTCTTTCTGCCATCCTGACTTCCATATCAAAACCATCAAATTCATCCATGTCGAATCCCCCGTGCGTCAGCCAATGATAGGTTGCAATGAGTCACCCAAGGAACAAGTATTGCGTACTATGCTTTCCATGGTCAAGCACCCCATTCACAACCTGCCAATGGTGCTCAGCCCCGCTGTGAAAGGCAACAACAATATTTTCTTTCAATACGTTACGATACATTCCAAAAACTGACGAAACTTGACGAAAACTGATGATGAGATGGCAAAGACGCACGGTTTGTACGCCTGAAAAGCTACTCCAGCCTCCTTCTCTTTTTCTCCCGGACTCGTCGTGTCAGATCTTCGGTAGGCGTGCCAGCACGATCCAGCACGCGCATTGTCGGCTCCACCTCAAGCCGCCCCTGCTGGACATCGGTCATCAACAGGTTGATCTCCTTCAGCGTATTTTTGATCTGCATACTGGCGCCGCGGGCGTGTTCGTACCCAAACTCCTTTTTCATGACCTTCGCAACGGTGTTACCAGCATCAAGCTTGTTCAGTGAATTTGCCGTGATCGCGATACCTTTCTCTGTGATTTTCCAGGAGAATAGGTGCTCGTTGTCAATGAGCGTGCGATATGTAGCATAGTTCAGGTCATTAAGATGGGCACCTGCAATAACTGGCAGATCTGCAAGATATTTATTGCCGGTAACAGCTTCACCATCCATTTCCTTGGCAATCATTATTTCCTCTGGAGTTTTTTTGTTACTGAGCGCGTCCGAGTAGCCCGCACCAACATGCCCGGACACGTTGACTGTGACCTTTTTCACATTCTCCTCTATAGGTGTTGCCCGCACATCGTCATCTACATGTGCAATCGCCACTCCTGCATAATCTGGCCGCGCAGCGGTGACGGGGATCACTAAATGCTGCAAAGCCAGCTCCGCTTTTCCATTATCCTTGTCCTTTCTGTTGGTCGACAACCCACCACCAGCCGCAATCGCAACAGCGTCATCCATCTCAATTGATCCCTTGTGTCCCTGTTCCAAAATGTCACCAAAAACAGATTTCTTGAAAAGCGCCACCGCACGCCCCATGTCACCTTCCCCTTCGATCGCGCACCCGATAAAGATTGAACGCGCCTTGGCGAGGCCATCCACCCGACCGCCATCAATGGTGGCGTACATACTGGCGGCCTTATCGAAAGTTTTACTGTATTCCCCGAAAAGGGACGGAGAAATGGCCGCCACACGCTGATCTATCTCCGGCAATTCAGCTTTGATCTGTTGGGTATACTGCAGCATGACGGCACGACGCATGCGGTCATCGGTGGCATCCATGGCGGCAAATTTGTCTGCTGATTGCCGCAACATATGCGCATCCTGCCGCGCCTCTTTTTTGAGGTCGCCAGTAAGATGTTTAGCGTCTGCGTCACGCTCCGCAGCCCGTACCCGCTTCATCTCCGGAATGCCCTGAGCGATTTCATCCAGGTCATGGCGGATATCATCCATACTCTTCCCGAGAGCGTAATGCGCAATGTCGAGCGTTGTGTATATTTCATCCATTCTTTCCTGCGAAAACCCCTTCACAGGGGGGAAATCACTGGCCCATCGAGCTCGACGGGCCTCTATGATCGCGGAGTCCGCCTCAATGGGCGATGGCGCAGTAAAAACAGGCTTATTTTCTGGATGTTCGGTTTCCATAGTTCTCGCTCCTTCTTACTTTTCTACGGACAAAAGGGTCGCTTCATCGCGTACACCCTTTATAAAGGCCACCTCACCTGCCTTGCCGATAACCCATCGCGCCAGATGCTCGTCGTCAGCCGCAAGTTGCCGTGTCAGCCAGTCGCCATAGGCGTGCAGGACTTCCAAACCCAGAACCTCAAGAGTATCCCCTTCGTAGGGCTGAACATCTGGCGCGTGCCGCTCGATACGGTCCACCAGCACCGGAATCAGATTCGAAAGCATGCTGGCGATACCGATCTCCATGCTGTGATGAATGAAAGCCGCAGGGGGAATATGGATGGCTGCGAATTGTTGGTTAGTGCCCCACAAATCCTCATCCAGCACCCCGAGATCAGAGCGTCGGGTTTGCCCCAGCACTGGATTCGGACCGGTATAGGCCGCGCCGCCACCCCTCTGCTCTGCCTTACGCATGTGGATCATCCCCGCAGCCGCCAGGTGCCGGTAGTCCTGCTGGTCCAGCGACTTCAGCCAGCTTGCCAGGACCAAAAGATACTGGGTGACGAACTGCCCGTATATTTTGTGTGCCACATTCCTTCCCTGCTGGCCGCTTTTGGAGACAGACGTATCCAGCACACCGGCGAATACTTCCCCCACCCCCGCCATATTGTCCGCTGTGGTGATCTCAAAAATGCGATCCAGGAACTGTGCCTTGTCCATGCGCAGGGCTTTGATGTTGACCTGATTCCCCATCGTTTTCCTCCTTACTTGCTCAACGGGCTAAACTGACTGAGATTGCCGAGATTCACCTTGCTCCCGGTCCCCATAGCGTTCTGGCTTGGAGTCGGAGGCGCCAGGAATGTGTTCATCTCATCCTGGCTCAACGCCTGGATCGCCGCGCCGCACGTTTTGTTGATGCTCGTGCCGGTCTCGTGCTTCTTGCACCAGGCAAGTTGCTTGTTCAGCGCCTTCTTGTGCGTGACGAAGTAGTGGGTGTGATGCCCTGAATAAGGACCCTCATGCTTTCCACAACCAGCCAGACCCAGCGCCAAAGCGCCACTCATTACCACCATGATTATGTGTTTCTTGTTCACCGTACTCTCCTTTTCAAACCGTATGAGGACTGGCACCATTGCCCCCTCATACCCCATGCACCGGGCGGGAAGCGGTCTCTAACTGCCGCTATGTAATGGAGATCGCCAGTGTTTCCATGCTGTCTCCCCCAAGCATCCTGTCGGCTGCAGCCATCGCTTCGGCCAATGCCTCCCGCATTTGATCCGATGCCGCCGATTCTCCGTCCCTTTCTTCTGATATAGCATCGCTTTCGTAATCTTGTGTATCGTCATCAGGCTGGGTAAGTGCGGCAGATTCCGCAGCGGCGTCAGGATCGTCGTGCATACCAACATCCAAACTATCCAGCGCGTTACCTTCAACAACCTTCACAACGCCTTGGTCCTGCTCAGCCAATGCCTTATCCATGACTTTATTCATGTTCTCGGTCATCACACTGACCACGGCATCACCAAAATCGACCGTGGGGATGCTGGCGGATACCTGACTGGGCGCGTCATCCGGAATGACTGTTGCCTTATCCCCAGGCATGATTTTCGACCGTGCGGAAAACACCGGATCCAAAAAATACAGGATCTGCTGCCCGTAGATAGGGGCACCGCCAGCAGCCAGGATCACCATGTCGCCCGCCACTGTGATTTTACCCTGGGCGTCCTTCACCGGGCCTTTCAGACGCATCACCTCGTCGGGGGTCAGCAATTCACGGGCCTGATACTGTAGGCCGCCACTCATGCCCGTCTGGTAGGGCATGACATTGCCACCCGCGTAGGAAATGCTGGTGTTTTCCGTGGTGATGGTG
>JAJYPA010000301.1 GCA_021795795.1 Pseudomonadota bacterium
AGGGCGAGAACGGGCTCGCCATATCCTGGCGAGCGAAAAAACGGGCAGTAACAGCTAAATTTTTAGCGAATTTCGTTCTTGGAAATTGCGGTAGTGGTATTGTAACATTGCAACACAACGGACAACTCGGCGGGGTAAACCGCCTTTACGCTTTCACAACGAGAGGATCAAAAATGAAAAAAAGCAGCACCAATCGCAATGTATTTTTGGCCGCCGTAGCCGTCACTTCATTTGCCGCCTTGGGTTTTTCCAACGCGGCGGCGGCGCAGACGGGAAATTCCGCCATTGTGGCGGCCAATAATGAAGTGGGCGTCGCCATCACCGGCAACCTGACCAACTACCAGGAACACGTAACGCCTGGGCCTGCGGACACCGAATCCGGCTGGCAGCCGGGATTTGCTTTGAAGGGCAGCTATATGGGCAACCTGTTTGGTATCCATAATGCATACGCCGCCATTCACTACGCGCGCAGTTCCGGTAATATCGGTTATTATGGCGCCGTGGGCGGAAAGCCATACAATGGCACCGACAGCGCAATTTTCAACCGTGTTATGGCGCGCGTTGGCATGGGGTTCGGCATTGGGGGCCAGTCGATGGTCACTCCGTATATCTCCGGAGGATATCAGTCGTGGAACCGTGCATTGCAGGGTCCTTACGGGTACACGGAAGATTACCGCGCGGGACTGGTTGGTGCCGGAGCTTTGTTCCAGTATGCGGTAACTCCGCGGTTCGTGGTTTCCGGCGATGCGGAAGTGCTTGCGGTCGTGGGCGGCGGCATGACGCCGCACATTTTCAACGGGCGTCTGGGCTCCGCTAGTTTCGGAACCAGCGCCGAGGAAAAGATCGAAGCCGGATGGGACTACCGGGTCACCGGCCCGCTGCATGTATACAGTGATGTGAGTTTCACGCATTACAACTACACCGGCGGAGCGCTGGCTATCCACGGCGCGAGCGAGCCTTCATCCGAAACCAACCAGTTCGGCATGAGTCTGGGGATCGCTTACCAGTTCTAACTCGGATTGTTTTCCATCGCACAGAGCAGCGCCACCCAGGTCTTAAAGGTCTTGGGTGGCGTTTCCATTTTGACATGTCTTGTGTCCAATATCTGAGGTGATGCCCATATGTTAGTCAAATTGTTAAGGGATATCGGGGCCGGTGCCACAGCCGACGTCGCCTTGGTTACGGTGCTGCCATTGGCCACGGTAGGCACGGGAGCGGCTGGGGCTATCACCACACTTGGCTTGGTGGTTGGCACAGGTTTGGGTGTAACGGCCGCAGTGGTCGATACGACCATGGAAAGGACAAAGAATGTTGCCGGCGGCCAACCCCGCTCTATCTGGTGGGTGAAAAGACACCACAAAGGCGGTGGAGCATGACGGCATCGGTGATTCTCCTGCTCGCGGTTGTCATCTTATGGATATTGCTGGAGATGGGACTGGAATATTTTTTTCGGTCGCCGATCAGCGCGAACAAGCAGGACGGCTGGCATTCGAAAATTTTCAATGTCGTGATTTTGTCCAGTGTCGGCAGTTGGGCTTTGACGGTCGCCGCCGAGTTCAGGCACGAGCCACATGCCGCGCTGTATCTGCCGCGCGTGGCCTGCTCGCTGCTGGCAGCGGGATTGTTGTTGAGATCCTATGCGATCCTGACGCTAAAGAAGCATTTCACTGTGGACCTTGCCATCCAGCATGGGCACCGACTGATTCAGCATGGACCGTACCGGGTGGTGCGCCATCCTTCTTACACGGGGGCACTGCTGTGTTTTTCCGGTCTCGCATTATCCGTAGGTTATTGGGGCACCACGCTAATTATTCTGGTTCCAGTCGTTACGGCCTACCTTTGGAGGATCGGCAAAGAGGAAGGCGTTTTGACGAAGGCTTTTGGAGACGCCTATCAGGAATATTGCGATCGGACATTCCGGCTTGTTCCCGGGATCATTTAGCTGTTTCCACGGCAACTATATGGCCGAGAGCGGCTCTAAACCGCCAACTCAGCCATAGTTTCTCTGCTCAGCCGGCGTTGCGCCGCCGCCCGCCACGTCCTTTCCCATGCGTTTCCATAAGGACACTCCCTTCCGAAAGCAGGGTTTCCATGTTTTCGTCTTTGGCGCGGGCGATGGCCGCCAACATATGCCGATCCGTCCATCCTGGCACCAGAGTCGCCACCGCGCGATCAAACCGCTTGCGCTCTTCCGCATCCAGTTTTCGTTTTGCGGGGCTTTCCGCGATCCTGTTCCTTCGTTCTTCCAAAGCACGTAGCTGCGCGTCCAGTTTTGCCTTGGCCTGCGCCACCTCGTTGTCGATTTCCGCTAGACGTTCTTCAATGGTGCGCCGCCGGTGTGCGCGTTTTGTCGTCTGTTCTGTCATGATGGATTTTCTCCTTGGTTGGTGTTACCGCCACAAACGGCCTTCCGCTCAGGTAGTGCCGCTTTCCAATGTACAACTGTTGTTCGATTTTGCAAAATCAGGATTTGCTTTCAATCGGCGCTTCGGCAAGGAGCGTTTTGCCAAACTCGGTTATTTCTTCAAAGTATGTGGGGTCTTCCCGGCACTCGGCGAACGCGGCGGCCAAACCGCCCACCACGGTTTCCAGGGACCAGTCCGGGGCAACTTTTCTGATAATCGCCATCCAGCGCTGGTCCTGAATGGCTCGCTCGCGTTGTTCCATTTGTTCCAGCAGTTGCGTTTTCATGCGCTCTAGTCGTTCGATCCGTCTCCGCGTTCTTTGAACCGCCGGAGTTTCGTTGTCAGCGGCGGACGCAGATGGCTCCACTGCATGACTGGACTGCTGGTTTTTTTTGTTCAGGCGTAACACGGGCAGTTTTGACATGTGGCTCACCGTGGTCAGGAAACGACAAAAGCACCATCTAAAAAGCGCCGGACCTGCCAGCGCTTTGGTTTTGTGCGGAATCGCCTACGCGCGCCGCACGTCTTCCGCCTGCAGCCCCTTTGGACCGCGGGTAGAGGTGAATGAAACCCGTTCACCTTCCGCCAAAGATTTGAAGCCATTACCCTGAATGGCGGAATGATGGACAAAAATGTCTTCACCGCCAGCTTCTGGCGTGATGAAGCCAAATCCCTTGGCGTCATTGAACCACTTTACTGTACCTGTTGCCATGATGCACTTCCTTGCTCACTAAAAACGGCGAAACGCCTGATTACATCTTAAGCAATGCTCTGGATAATCGCAAGCAACCAAATCTTCGGTGGAGTCTTTTGCGTACGGTATCATGAGTGCACAGATCCACAGAGGTGATCGAGATGGATATCGAAACCCCAAACGCACTTATCCCCAGTCTCAAAATTGAGGCATTGATTGCCAGCCGTGACAGGGCGCTCGATCTGGTGGCGCAAGCACAAAAATTACTCCTGGAGGCGGAATCCATCGCACAAGCGGCGTTTCCCAATCCTTACAAGGGCATCGCGCATTACTTTTCGCGCTACGGTTACTCCTCCGCCGGTGCCAACTTTCTGGACGAAAGAGGGTTGAAGTCCGTCGAAAAAGAAGTGGACGCCGCCGGCTGGGAGTTCCTGCTGGAACAATCCGGCCTCAAATCGTTCATGAACAACCAGCGCCGCGAGGATTTTCAAAATTCCATTCAGGACCGCACCTTTCCCCCGTTGAGTATCGATGCGGTCATAGGCACCATCACGGAACTGCACGAACATCGCGGCGACATGATGGATGATGGCGTGGTTGAGATTTACCGCTCCCTGTCCTGGGATTACAAGACCAATTCCCCGCTGAAGTTTGGCGCCAAAATCATCCTCCATCGCTTCTGCGAATATTGGAAACAGACCGGCCACATGCGCTTCATTGGACACAACGGTCTGGACGACCTGATGCGGGTCATGTGCCTGCTGGACGGCAAGCCAGAACCGGACCACCGTAATGGCATGTGGGCGCAACTCGAAGCGACGCACCAGGCGGGAGCCACCGAACTGGAGAACGAATATCTCAAGGTCCGCTGGTACCGGAAGGGCAGCGGTCACGTCACTTTCCGAGACCAGCGCATGGTGGACCAACTCAACCGGATCATTGCGCGGCGATTTCCGGACGTGCTGGGCGCGGATGGCGCAAATACCAGGCAACGCGCGGCGTAAGCGGCTGCAACAACAGGAGATCGAAATGATGGGTACCATCGTGATCGAAGAAGAGACGATAGCACTGAAGCCGGAAGGGACGGCCAGAGTGGTTCTTTGGACCACTACCGGCGATATGATGGACGCGGAGGACGTTTATGTTTACTGAAAAGCGCGAAAAGCCCAGTCCAGGGCAGGGATGGATAGCGCGGCGGCGAGACGGCTCAATGCCGGCGAAGCCGCCCTTCTCGTCGGCAGAGATGTTGCCTGCCGGTCATGAAAGCTATATGATTATACACCATGCTGATCCAAAAAGCCGTGCGCTACCGCCTTGAAACCACTCCGGAACAGGATAACCTTCTGGCACGGGCAGTCGGTTGCGTGCGCTTCGTCTGGAACAGGGCGCTATCGGTACAGAAAAGCTATCTCGATCACCAGTGCGGCACTCTGAATTATGCTGAACTTTGCAATTTGATTACTTCCTGGCGGAATTCAGCGGCCTTCGGGTTTCTCGCGGAATCCCCGTCGATGCCGCAGCAACAGACGCTGAGAAATCTGACCAGAGCGCTCAAGGACGCTTTTGATAAGAACTCCGCCAAGCAATTCCCGAAGTTCAAAAAGAAGTTTGTCCACGACAGTATGCGCTATCCTGATCCGGACGATATCCGGTTCGATCTGAAGCCCGTGGACCAGGAAGGGCGCAAGGTATTGCCCAAAATATTCCTGCCGAAAATCGGCTGGGTGAAGTTCCGCAAGCCCTGCACCATCGGTGGCGAGATTCGTAACGTGACGGTAAGGCGGTCTGGTGGTCACTGGTATGTCGCCATTCAGATCGAGAAGACGGTTGCCGACCCTGTTCACCCGGCAAATACAGCAGTCGGCGGTGACCGGAACGTCACGGATAACATCCTGACCTTGTCCGACGGCACCATGTTTCCGCCGATCACCGCCTACCGGGATCTGCAAAAACAACTGGCGCGCGAACAGAAGAAACTGGCGCACAAGATAAAGTTTTCGGCCAACTGGAAAAAGCAGAAGGCCAAAATCACGCGATTGCACCAGCGCATCGCGGAAACACGCAAGACCATTCTGCATCAGATCAGCACGATCATCAGCAAAAACCACGCGGTGGTGGTACTGGAGGATCTGAAAGTGCAGAACATGACGGCGTCCGCAAAGGGCACCGTGGAAACACCCGGACGCAACGTCCGGCAGAAATCGGGACTGAACAAATCCATCCTCGATCAGGGATGGGGTATACTCAAACGGATGCTGGGCTTCAAGCTCCAGTGGTCCGGCGGCATGCTGCTTTTGGTGAACCCTGCGCACACCTCGCAAACCTGCGCAGCGTGCGGCGCCGTGGACGCAGGGAACCGTAAAGCGGCAGTGTTTCGTTGCCTGCACTGCGGGCATGAAGCGCATGCCGACGTGAACGCGGCACAGAACATCCTCGCAAGAGGACTAGCAACCCCATACGGGGTTGCGTCAACGGCAGGGCTTGCCGGGGTAGTCTGTTCTCCAGAGTAACGGAGAGTTGTGTTGTCTCAAAGGAGGCGATGCAATCGAAGTGGCTGAAGTAGGGCCACTGCTGGCAGAAAGGAATCCTCGCCCTTCCCGCTCTCAAGAGCGGCAGCCGTAAGCTGAGGGCGAGGAGGATGTCAAAAGCACCTTTCTTTGTATTGCTGGTTCCACTATCGTTATCCTCAGTCTTTTCCGGAAATCGGCAAGGCCGTCTCCGAAAGAACCCGTTGCGTGGATCAACTGATTACCCATATTCGCCGGGGGTTAAAACGGCACTGCAAATCCTGCGGCAAGGTGCTCCCCGTCAAAGGGACCTACGGCATTTGCGAAAGCTGTTATCAGGCGCAACGGCGCCAACGTCAATGGGACCGGGACAACGACTACTACTAAGGAGGTAAACGTATGGAAGAAGAATCAGTCGATCGCGTCATCACCACGGCGGAAGCCATCGCGATGATTATCAAAGCGACATCTGGGAATCATATCGCCTTTGATAAGGACGAGTCTGATTTTCTGGGGTTCGCTTATACCTATTTTTGCGAAAACCCTGAAGTCCTGGACGCTCTGCACGAGCTTGTTGGTGGCGCCATGGATGGCGAAATTGCGCCCGTGAATATCCAGTAAGGAGGCAATTATCTCGGCCTGAAACATGGCGCTTCCCGGCGCGCCTGGTGAAACACAGGCTGGCTGGCCAAAAAATATATTCAGCACCGCACCGCTGGTATACTGCGCTTGTCGCACTCTCGGCAAAACAGGCAAAACACGAAGCCATGTTATTCACCAAAGCATTTTGACGCGGAAATAGAAGGATGCACAAATGATCGAAATCGATGGGAAAACACCCGTTAAAACTTTTACGGCTGCTGCTGGCCAGTATTATGGATTCGTCGCTGCTTACGAACATGAGGGGAAGTGCGTCATATTGTATGGCAACAATGGTGAGACATTGCAGGCTATTTGTGAAGATGCGGAGGATCTGGCGTGCTGGCTGGAGTCGCCGGACCTGAGACGTGATGATGAGATCATCCAGACTGCCAATGTGCGCGGAGCGGACGCGGTCGACCCTGCCGACGAGGAATCCGAAGGCCCATTTCTGATTCTCGAAACCCATTATCATTATGGGCCGACTGAGCACAGTCGGTTGGCAACCGATGAGTTGGGACGCCCAATGGAGTTTGATGATCTGCAAGCGGCACGCGACTGGATTATTGAGGAAGAGTCTGGGCAGTACTGTTTGTCAAATAACGAATATGCCGAACCCAGCCACAAAATTGTTTGAATGCGACCATGCCAAAAATTCTGATTATTGACACCGAAACCACCGGCTTTGCGGAACCCGTAGAACCTATTGAGGTCGCCTGGGTTCAGCTAAACGATGGGCCAATGTCCTCAGACCTGGACCTGTCGCTAGACCTAATGGGCAGATTCGTTCAGCGTTACCAGCCGAGCCAACCCATTTCCTTCGGCGCCATGGCGACACACCACATCACCGAAGACGATCTGGCGGGTTGCCCGCCGCCCACGGATTTCGTGTTGCCTGAAGAGACGACTTTCCTGATCGGGCACAATATCGACTTCGACTGGAACGTCATCGGGAAACCGGATGTCCCGCGCATTTGCACGCTGACCCTGTCCCGCAGGCTTTGGCCGGACGAGATGGGCCATTCACTCGGTGCTATGATGTACCGGTTGCTGGACGAGAAGGAAGAGGCCAGAGAACTGCTCAAGGACGCCCACTCCGCCTACCAGGACGTGCTTCTCACCCGGATACTCCTGAAGCATATTCTCCAGAAGATGCCCAAGGTGCGAACCTGGGAGCGATTGTGGGAAGCGTCCGAGCGGGCGCGCATACCGGTTAACATGCCTTTCGGAAAGCACAAGGGCACGGCTATCGCGGATCTTCCCGCGGATTATTGCGACTGGCTGCTCAAACAAACGGATATGGATCCGTATGTGCTGACAGCCGTGCGGAAACGTGGGACACAACCTTGCGCCAACAGTTAATCAGGAGCATAGGCAGTGGCTAAATCGTCTTTGGGTTTGCGTGATGCGATTTCGCGTGGAAACGCTATGGACTCTGACCGTGACGACCTTCTGGAGTTGGGGCAAGCATGGTGCCCAACAGATTACGCGGTGCGTTTTTTTCATGCGCCAGAACATCCGAAGTTCTTCGGAAACACACCGGCCTTGATTAAGGCCCTGCGCAGGGCTGCAGACCGATTGCCTAAATCCCAAAGGGCGAAAGCCCTGCAGTGCATAGAGGAAGCCCGGAAGGTTTGGATCACAAGCGATGAAGCATTTAAGCAGACGGTTTTTAACGCCGAGCAAAAATTGATTCGAGTTTTGTTGAGCCTGAGTGACGCCCAACTTTTCGATTTGTATGACAAAGTGGATTTTGGGGATAATCTGGAGGACGAGGATTATTGGCTGGAAACCATGGGTGTCGGCTTTGTGGAGGAAGGCGAGGGGGACAATATGGAGATAGTCAAAAAGCCAGTAGTCGAATCCTTGCATGCGCATCTTGAAGTGTTGTTGCTACGTGGAAAAAAACGGCATCACGAAATCGCCTGGATCGCCTATGGGTTAGCCACCATCAATACCAGCGTGAGCACCGAAGGCATGCCCGGTATCGACACCATATCTTGCCGTTACGATGAGATCGCAGAATGTGTAACCTTGCAATTTCCTGATAATCCCGGCACGGGAAATTGATCATTAGAAAAGCTTGATTATCCAGACCGTACCTGAAATATCAACCAATTTCGCGCTTTTTCCGGCTTGCCTTTTGCGAAGATCCGATAGAATACCTTTCTTTAGCACTAACCGGAGGCATCCCCATGTCCACTCGTTCCATCACGTTCGCGCTTCTTGGCGCCGCATTATCCGTTGTTACCGCAACTTCCGCATTCGCCGTGGATGCTGCACCCATGGTTCCTGCTGGAAAGCCCGCCATGCGCATGCACGCACTGCCGCCATTTCCCGTGCTGAAGTCCCGCATCCTGCACCGCATGCAACACCGGGAGGTCCTGCTGCAACGCCGTGAGTCGTGCGTATCTGCCGCAGCGAATTTTGCTGACTTGCATCAATGTTTCCCGCGGCGTCCCTAGACACACCCGTGCGGCTGTCGGACACAACCATCAGGCGCCCGCAAGCCGTCCAATCCAAGGAGTCAAACGCATGTCCCGTTTACCGACGTCTTGATCAGGATCAGGGGGGGCAGCCAAGGTGACTGCTCCCCGGCATGAATGCCAGGGCCTTGTCAGCTTTGGTCAATTTTTCGGTTCAGCCTTGCAACCGTGCTACAGTTTACCCATCGACATCACCTACACGACGAACAAACACAAGGAGCACAAAATGCAGGCCCAGAAAAACCGCAAACCATGCCAGATTATTTCCTTCGTGGAAGCCAAGCGAGAACGGGACGACCGGAAGGAAACCGAAAGCCTCGTTGATTTCGAGATCACTGAGGAAAACCAGGAGGCTGAACTCCGGCTCCTGCAGACCATCTTCCCCGGGGAGTTTGAGGCCATGGTTCATTAGTCCAAAACGGGGCGGGGAGCCGCCGCCTCAACCACCGGACTGTGACCCCATGCAAATGGAGGATGGTTGGGCATGACCAATCTTGGCGGCGCCATTTCCGGCCGGGCATATGCGCCGGTTGAGGACGGCGTTGTTCGCTATTCGGCCGATCTGCCCGAAGAGTCCACCGCGGATCAACGCGCGGCATTCGCGGAGCTGGTCCGATTCATCCAGGGAAG
>JAJYPA010000302.1 GCA_021795795.1 Pseudomonadota bacterium
ATAGCCGCAGATTACCGACCCAGTACGCGTGATAGGCATGGGATGGACGCCCCGGTTTGTGCGGATTGTAGCCTACTTCAGCCCCTTGCTGATGCCCGAATAACGTTTTGATGGTGGTGTCGATATCGAGAATCCAGGGCGTATCACAGGCCGCCTTTGCGCTTTTGAACAAGTGCTTGCGCATCCATTCGGTGCCTTCGGCTTCGGGGATTTTACCCAACGCCCGACGCAGAGCGTCTTCGCTGACAATTTTACTCATCCCCAGAATTTGAGGGCTGACGCCATCACTACGTAATGCGGTGACGTGTGCGTAGCGCCGGTGACCCGCCAGGATGGAGAGATCCCAAGTGCCCAATACATCGCGCTTCTTGGGGGCGTTGGGGCTGTTGTAAATCAAGGGACAATCTTCTACCCAAGCGTCAAACAGGCCGCTGACCTCCAGAAACTCAGCAAAGAACACCAATTGGCCAAAGGGAGTGGCTGCCGATTCCTTGTCCCAGGATACCTGAATACGGCCGCCCAGCGTGTCGACCACCATGGTCTGTATAGCCTCCGGAATGGGCTTCCGGAGCTGATTCATCTCGTCACCCATCGGGTGAGTCTCCTTCAAAAGAGAAAAACCAATCCTATCAAAGGAATCCTGTCAAATCAGCAGGGATAACTGCCGAATTTAGGATTAATGGGTCATGCAGAAGGGAGCGGCCCAATCGACGGTACGAAAAACAGTCTGAGTATCTTGAATCACCATAAATTCAACGCCCATGATGTCTTCTTTTAACTCATTCCCAATATAACGATTTTAGCACCAAGGAAGTACCCGACGATGACGAAGCCGTGGCAGTGCTACTCCATGTTGGTGGTATCGCAGAAGTAAAGGTAGGCGGGAGGTTGTTGACGTTGACGGTAGTACTGCCCCCAAATGTGTTTGTTCCTTCCGCCATTCCCGCAGAGGTTAAGTAGCCATTAATCGTGCTATTTCCTTGAGTATTTATGACATCTCCGGCGATAACATCACCATTTACCTTAATGCTACTCCCCAGTTTTACATCTCCACCAGCGAGTAAGGCGATGTTACCAACCGATGCAGGATTAAATGCTGCACTAGAGGTTGTACCACAAAAATTAGAGGGATTAATAGTGGTTGAGCCTGAGGCGTAGCCTGTATTTGAACAGACATTTTCAGGTGGGGTTGTCCCGCCCGCATAATTGACGGCATAAACTTGACTACCACCTGATGTTGCTATATTTCCAGTAGCAATCATACTATTGTAGTAAGTGCCGTCCGCCACATTAAGGTTTCCCTGGAACCACAGCACTCCCGGGGCTATATCAGAGGTAGACCCTGTATTTCCTTGAAGCGTCCATGTACCTCCACTGTAGCTGATATCTGGATTATAACTACTGTACCCATTGCCGATATGGTATGCGTTACTGGTTGTTGATGGCTGGGTATCGCTGGTAACCAGATAATCATTTGTTCCACTGTTATTATCATAAAGATAATAAGTGTTATTCGGTATGCCGTTCACGTTGTTTACCGCAACAGTCGCCACTATGCCATTAGCTGCCCCGCTTGGTGGCGGAGTGAATGCGTAATTGGCAAGGCTTTCCATGGCTGTAGCGTTAATGGTAGGTGCGGACAAAGTTACAGCAGTCAATGGGGTTATGGGGACTTGCAGTCCTGGTGTTTGCGTAAGTTTTACCTGTTTGTTCCATGATGGAAAGGTTATCGTGCCGCCCACGTTGCCGCTGGACGCAGATCCATTACTGTTCTCTGTATAACTGCCCTGCACTGTGGCGTTGCCAACACTGGCATTGTCGGCGCTGACATTCCCCTGCGTAGTCAGGCTGCTTACTGAGGTGCCAGATTTCAAAGTAACATTTCCAATGGATGTTATAGTGGTTACTTGGGAGCTCGAATCAAGCGTTGTTGTGCCATTTGTTTGAATTACTTGCGCATTTACACCTCCACTGATGGTCACATTCTGGAGCGATTTTAGAGAACCATAATTGCCGGAGCCTTGGATAGTTATGTTCTGGTCAGAAAAAAGGTTCCCAGAACCGCTACTGCCGGACAAAGACATGCTTTTCGTTGAAATTACTGTATTAAAGCCTGAAAAGCTACCGGAACTGCTCAAACTCCCATTGGTAGAAAGACTGCTATTATTGCCACCATTAAGCTGGACTTTTCCACTGAATGTAGTGTTTCCGGTAAGGTTTACGGGGATGTTGCCCTGACCACTACCCGCAGTACCGCCAGAAGATTCTAACCCAAGAATTGCGACTGCAGTACCCCTAGCCAATCCACTAGCGCCTTGGGACATGATAATGATGTGCTCCGGTACTCCATTCGGGCTTGGTGAGGCTGAGAAGGTATTAGCGGTAACTACTGCGGATACTGTAGCTGCCATATAAGGGGCGGAGAAAGCGATGGAAGTCGCAGCATTGGTACCAACGGGCACATAAGCCGCAACAGCGCCATTTCCGGAAGAGGCTGCGGAAGCCGTGGGTGCGTACTGATTCTGTGCATATTGGGTCAGCGCGGAGATGCCAATCAGCGCCGCTGTTCGCGCTTGATTTGCATTGTTAGTCTGGTACGCGGAAATCATACCCTGGCGAGTCATAGCCAATGTACCCCAAACTAGCAAGCCCATTATCAAAGATAAAACAATCACCGTTCCTAGTAAGGCTATGCCTTGCTCTTTATTTTGTGCACAAAATTTTTGTTCGTGCTGTAGTGTTAGGTTATGCTGCAGTGCATTCATCACTGATTCCAGTTCGGTAAGCATACGGACACCTGTGTACTCGCAGTGCTACTGGTGGCTGAGGTTCCTGCCATGGGAGATTTTATGGCTACAAGTGCATCGGCTGTTTGCCCACTAAAGGCAAAGGCGGGACCCATACAATTGGTTCCAACTTGAAGCATCGGTTGGAATGACCACCCGGTTCCTATAAGGAAATCCGCCTCTGCCGTGGGCTGACCGTTGGAAGTACAGGTTGCAGAACTGCCGGAAAGATACTGGGTAGAGACTCTGTAACGCATCACATCGCCTGATATTACCAACGTGCCTTGGCAAAGATCCCTCCCGCTACCCGTATCACTGACCCAAGAAAATGAGACTGTAGAAGCGGCCACGGAAATCGGCGGCGTGGACAATGTAAATTCTGCCGAGAATAAATTGGCCGTCACTGACGAAGCTGATGGGGCTGCTATCGCTCCAGCCATGGTGACGGATTTGTTGAGCGCCTGTTTCATGATGGCTGCGTCAACAAGCTTACTTGTCAGGATGTAATCCTGTTGGCGAACTCGATAATTGGTTGACAGGACCAATAGTATGATCATTCCTATGATGGCGGCGATTGCAAGAGAGATTATTATCTCGACAATCGATAAACCAGATTCAGGTGTATTCATCGCAACCTTTTTACACATGCCCTTTGACCATATTTTAATCATGGTTGCCACCAGGCTGGCGGCTGTTGGTTGCTGGGCAACTGTGGGAAAGATTTGCTAATAGACTTCAACCTGATCGGTATCGGTGGAGATGAATTTGTTGCAGCAGATATTTCTACTGCTATAGGAAATGTCGATATCACGCCGGTGCATACAGTGCTCCCTGTTTGAGCGGTTGACTGCATCATTCCGCATTGCTGGTTTTGTGAGGCATACTCGACGGTGTTTATCTGTTGGTTTGATGATACCAACGCATAACCAACTCCAACGGCAGTGATGGTTAAAATTGCCATAGAAACCATGACTTCTATCAAACCAAATCCACCATCTGTAACAGATAATTTATTTGACGGAAATTGGTACGATTTGCCCATCATAGGACACGCTCCAAGAAAGAGGATAAGCCAAGTTGGCGGGCATGGAGCATCCGCTTCTTACAATCGGAAAACCCTTGCCATCAATGGAGAAGCAGGAAACTGGGGAAGAATCAAGATAGAGAATTGCTCCGCTAGGGGCGTGGATGGTGTACACCGCGCTAACCGCGATTGCTGTTGTGCTTACCGTGTAGGCAGTTAGGCTTGAACTGTTACTTATTGATAGAACGGCTATTTGCAATCTAGGGTTGGAATCGAGCAATTCTGCTGTTGAAATGGCCTGATATTTATTTGGCCTCTTGGTTGAAAATTCGCGATTCAGATCGATCCAACACTAAGTGCTGTTGGTTGGATTTATGTTCGTATGGATATGTCCACTTCACGAGGACTAGCAAGTTCTACCTCGATTCTTTGAAGAGCCGCGACCCAATCGGGATTCCACACGCGACAATCGTTCAAGCCGCGAGCCGTCGCTACAAAACGGCGAATCATATGCAGCAAGTCTTGCCCATTGCGATGGACGGCATCATCCAGAATCAATGTAGCAAGACCTGCCTGCTGTAAGCTGATGATCACCGTCATGAAGTCGCTGCTGATCTCCGCATAGGGTGCAAGCGCTCTACCGATCGCTGCGGGATCAAACAACGCAGCCCCCGCACTACTACGAGCCTGATCGTGAACCACTGTGAAGACTTGCGGCCACCACCAGAAGAGATGCGCGATAGCCTGAGACCAAAAGTCCCGCCCGAGCCTTGGCTCGACAAGCCTTGCCTCCCGAAATGTGCGCTCGACCGCGAGCCACATTCCGGGAGCGTCCCCATGCTGCGCTTGGGTGTTCATCACAAGGGATTCAATTGCACCAAGCCCCCAAAGACCCATAATCTTAGCTGGATTTCCCTCACCATCGCGTTCCTTAGCGCGCCAAGCTCGTTCGCGCTCGAACCTAAGTGCAGACCAAGTGTTGGTGAACCATTGAGCCGCATCTGGGATTCTCGCCAGAGCATCGCCTGGAATGGTTCGCAAAGGCGCGCCGGGCAATAGGATTAGTTCGTTCGCGCCCGTCAGAGTAAACCCGTCGCACTTGAGCAGCCTTTTTGCGACTGCCCCGACGTCCAAACCGCCAGTCGTCGACGTGAACGCAGTTACACTTAGCACGGCCACGGCGCGAAATTGCCGTGCCATCGGTTTAGCTTCTGCAATCCAGTCATCTTGCGCTCGACGCGGCTTCAGTCGGCTTCCAAGTGCATGGACTAGAATCCCGATGCGATTGACCATCAGCTTGCGTGGGGCGTTGCGGTTCCCGGCAGGAACACGGGGTATCTGACGCAGAAGGTTTTCAAGCCAGCACCACGCGAGTTCGACACCGTCAGGACGGGCAAAAAGGACGTCGAGAACCCCATGGACAGCATCGCTGAAGTGTGCAACATCTTTGTTCAGGTCTTCGGCGGACTCCTCGTCGGCGCACGGCGATAACAGTTGTTCGCTTGCCAATTGCAACAACAAGATCGCCGCCATTCCTCGGCGATGCCAGTGGCCTTCCGCATCAATGGTGGAATTCGCCAAACGTAACAGGGTCATAACACCCTCTGGGCTTGCCAGAAGCGCTTTGCTGCTGAGGCATTGCTTCACAAGCGTCGGGTGCGGTAATTGATCAATCATCGCCACGAAGCGTTCAGCGTCAGCTCTGCGCAGGATCTCAAATGCATCACTTGACCGAAATAGGATTGTACATCGATCCGCTTCCCAAACGTCTTGAAAGCTCATCCTAGTTCGCGCGAATTGCTCGATAATTGATGCCAGCGACTCGCAATGGGGCAGGATTTCGGTCACGGTGTCCGGTGCGTCGACCGCTGTTGTTATGATTCCAGTAAGACAATCGATGAGCTTCTCCAGCAAGACTGGATTTTTGCGAAACACACTTGCCGCCGAGTCGGCAAAATCCTCCCACAATAATCCGTTAATCGCCGGAACAAAATGACTAATCCAATCGAGTCCACATGGGCCATACGCCGCATAGGCGCGTCCGCTCGCAGCTGCAAGTGCATAGCCGATCAGCGCGACTTCGGTTGGCTCTTTGCCTACTACAGTTTCAATCTGCCACTTCAACGCCAAGGATAGTCCATCGAACCTTGCTGTAGACAGCCGATCGACAATATCCAGGCCTGCGGGTAGCGAAGCAAGATCATGCCGAGAATAGAGCGTGATACCGCGATCCAGGATATCTGCAATCCAGTTTTCGCAGACCGCAGTGACGGCTTCGGCTTCTGTGTGCTGTTCGAGCCACGAGTCGATCCGCGCACGTCGATCGAGCAAATAGTTGTCAAACGTGCGCGGCATTATTGTCTATCTCCTTTCGGTTCCCCGAGAATGTTCTCACCAACCCAAACTGCGAGAGGTTTTGCGCGGTCTAGCGCGCGTTCAATTGCCGCGATGACATTGTGCGGATCATGAACCTGGCTAAGTAAGCCGATACGTTCACCTAGCTCGTTGAATGATGGTCCCGAAGCCCAAACGACATCATCGATCACGAGGAAGCGGTCGTGGAAGATAGGTTTCCTTGACCCTGGCATCACGAATACCTCTGGCGCGCCAAACCCAAGTTTCCCCTGCACATGCTGGATCTGTTGCAGCAGTAGGACGCTGGGCGGCGCGAAAGGCGCTGCCTGCTCCACCGCTGACGCATCGGTTATGTCATCGTCTGGCCGCGCTTTCCGCATGTGGGGTGCGCCGGTCAGAATTCTCACCGCTACACCATCGCGCATAACCCGAAGGGCATAGTTTTGGAACTCGCGCACGCCAAAGTCTGGATCAACAAAGATGACGCGACGCTGCGCCACGGCTACGAGGTTCGCCACATACGCTTCGGCCTCGGCGCGCAAGTGGGCCAGATCGTCACTTGTCAGATCGTTCTTATCGTTTTCATAGCAGCCGAACAGGTTTTGCGGCGCGGACTGTCGCTGGATTCGATCCTTGCGAACCTCCTGCAACTCAACGATCCGAATTGCACCCGAGGGCGGAAGTGCATCCCCAACATGCACTCCACCAGCTTCGGTCACGCGGTTCGTTTGGTAGCGCGCCGCAGGCTTGCGGCGACCGCCTGATGGCACCTCAACATTGAGGACTGCGTTGACGACACCTATGCCGACGCTAATCTGGCGAAAAAACGATGTCGGTGGCACCATGCGAAGGAGGCCACGGACAGGACAAGAGATTGCGTAACCCATCTCGCCCACTGGCTCGGGGTAGTCCTTGATGGCGAAGCCATCGGGGTCGAACGAGGTGGGCAAGATCTCCGTCCAGCCGCTGGACCGCCGCTGGAGAAGTACGAGGTTCAGCGCATCGGCGTCTGCCTCGGGATAGCGATCATAACGGCGCCGGTGAGATTGAAGGACCACACTCTCAGAGCCATTGGGATTCAATTCCCGCGTGAAATGCCCGACCCCTGTGAGCAGCGGGTCGGGGGCAAGCAGCGACAGGCTTGTAAGCCACTCCTCGTGATCGAAGGGATCGAGGCCGACATTCGCAGCAAGCCACTCACGAGCTGCGGTGCTCGATCCAAGAATCTGGACTGCCTCCGGCGGGTCTTCCATCGGGACCAACCGGTGTATCCGCGGTCCGCCGTGCCATTGCGCCGCGAATGGAACAATCTCACCCACGCAGAACCGGCCCAATGCCGGCTCGACTCCAAGGGGTGGTGCGTCAAGCTCGACAGGTGCAGTTAGCGGGATCATCACCCGTCCTCGGGCCGCCTCTTCGTACCAGGCGAGCGCTTCGACGACGGACATCGGCAGAGCCGAAACCGCAAGCGTTACGTCCCCCCCGAAGTTGGGGACTGCCCATGGCTTTTCCCCTGCACTGAAACTCTCCGGCACAGGGATATCGCGCGGGAAGAGCTCGACATATCCAAAGAGCAAATATTGTTTCTTTTTGACACGCATCGTCGCCAACCGTACCAGCGCACCGTGATAGTCGGTCGCGGCTTTGCGCCAAGTCGCAGTCTGCTGCGTTGGGTCGGTCCTATCGAGGTGCTCTACCACAGTATCGCCGTCTTCGTGACTATCCATCTTTCCTCCGGTTGGCCAGCCAATCACTGGTAGGCGTGGGGGCTCGAAAAACATCCTGGCCATGTCCGTGGCCTCGCGTATCACCACAACCTGCAAACCGATGTCATTGTGTGCAGCAATAACGTTTGTCATTCATGGAATCTCTGTTTCTACCGGTTCTAGTCAAGACCGCCTGACTCCGCGATTTCAACCAAGGTCGGAATATGAGGGCCGTACTCGATAGTCTGCGAACCCCTGCTGGTTGGAACTGATGTTGAATGAGGAACTACCATCCGGACTCCACTGCCCACCTTGCGAGCATGTTTGGCGTACAACGTCTTCGCCCGAATGATCTCGTAACTATATCCCCGCCCCATCCGGTTAGAAACCTTGATCAAGCCGTTTAAACATTCCGTGTAAGCATTCGTAATACGGCTGGGCGAATCCCAGTAGGAAAAGATGTCCTCGTGATGGTTGTGGACGGTCTTGGCCAGACTGCGAAACATATCAAACCCTGTTGATGGCAGTGAGGTCTCCCATGCCTCGAATGCCCGCATTGCCGATGCCTTGTCCTGGTCATCGTAAATTTGGTAGAAGGCTTCCTTGAAGTCATAAGCCTCCGCCAGCGCAGGAATGGTTTGCCGAACAACTTCCAAGGCAGTGCGTTCCGCAGGAGTCAATGATGCCGGTCGCTTCAGCGTGAGCCAGCGAATCGATTTCTTGACGTGCAAGCGTTCGTCCTTGGTCAGGGTCACCTGATACTTCTTCCGCTCTTCCTCTAGGGCTTCGGACGCCATCTTCACCACATGGAACTTGTCGATGACCAGTCGGGCATTCGGAAGGTATTGGCTGAAGGATCGTTTGAACGGCCGCCACATATCGGTGCAAACCCACTCCACTTTCTCTCTATCGGGGAGGTTCTTAAAGAATGGCTTCAGGTGTTCCTGGGTACGGAATTCCAGCATCTGGAAGACGTTGTTGGTGGCCAGATTCGTGATCACGCAACGATAATCACCAGCCAGATTCACCTCGTCGATGCCCATGATGACTGGGGTTTCGTAATGCACCGTGCGCTCCAAATCCTCGATCAGATCGTGTGCGATGTTTTTGATGGTATTGACGGCAAGCCCGGTTTGATCTGCCAGGGCATGGAAGGTCATTCCAAGGCAACGCTCACGCACCGCATCAACCAACCGTTTCGTCGCCCGACGGCGCTCATCCAGAAAGAGCAGTTCCGGCGCAACCGTTTTGCCGCATTCGCTACATCGGTAGCGTGGCCGGGTGATTTCAAGCCGCACGGGTTGCATCTGCATCGGGGTGTCGGCGAACGTATTTGTCCGCCGGCCATGTCGATACATGGGTTTGACGCAGTCCGGGCATTGCGGCAGATCGCCTTCAATGACTTCGGCAATGACGACGATGGCTTTATGGCCCATGCGCAAATCCATCGGCTTGACGCCGGGGAGGTTCAACAGAT
>JAJYPA010000303.1 GCA_021795795.1 Pseudomonadota bacterium
TTTTGCACGCACGACACTCATCCCGAGAAACCCGACACAGTATACCGCGATTGGTGGCAAGGGATTTTACAGAATTATGACAATCAATAGCAAAGTCATCTTGCGAATAGCGAGCGCTTGTATGGTAATTCACAGGTTTTATTCGATTTCCAAAAATCTGGCGGTTATAATAAGCGCATTGCGCCCTTGCGTACGGTTACCGCGAGTCTGATGATGCCGAAGCCCCCTCTTGCTCCTTTGAAAACACCCGATGACAGCACCCATATTCTGCTGCATTCCTGCTGTGCGCCCTGCTCCAGCCCGATCATGGATGATATCCTTGCCGCCGGAATCAGTTTTACGGTATTGTTCTATAACCCGAATATTCACCCGCTGGCCGAGTATATGCTGCGGAAAGAAGAAAATATTCGCTATGCCCAACAAATAGGCGTTCCTTTCGTCGATCTGGATTATGACAAAGACAACTGGTTTGTCCGCGTCAAAGGTCTGGAGCAGGAACCTGAGCGAGGCGAGCGCTGCACGGCGTGCTTTGACATGCGGTTTGAACGCACGGCATTGTATGCCGTCGAGCATGGCTTCAGTGTGTTCAGCAGCACATTGGGTATTTCACGCTGGAAAGACATGAACCAAATCAACGCCAGTGGCGGTCGTGCTGCCGCACGTTATCCAAATCTGCATTATTGGGATTACAACTGGCGCAAGCAGGGCGGCAGTCAGCGTATGATTGAAAACGCCAAACGCGAGCAATTTTACCAGCAAGAGTATTGCGGTTGCGTCTATTCCCTGCGCGACAGCAACCGCTATCGTCTGAGCCAGGGGCGAGGCAAAATTATCCGTGGCGTAAAGTTCTATGGTCGGGATGACGTTCTGCCTCAAGATTCTCCGGTCTGAAGGAATTACTGATAAATTCCCGCATGGTCGCCCCGCCGGACTCCCGCCCCTTCGAGCATATTTTGCTCGTTGCCAACGAGGCGGTTGCGGCCAAATTCGTAAGATGCCATTGGGACTTTCATGACATGATCCACAAATATTGATCGTCCTTTGTCTGCTCCCGCCGCGCCGGAAACGACCATCAGCGGAATCAAATGATCTTCACGCGGGTGTGCCAATCGCGCACCCGGCATGGTTTCCCAGTTTGCCAGCATAGCGTTTCTTATCTTTGGGTCGCTTTGTTCAATGGCCTTGCTCAAGCAATGTTCAAATGCTTCGGCAATTGGCGTGGATTCATTTCGGCCGAAACCGCTCATGTTGTGGTAAGTCAACCCGCTCCCGATAATCAGTACCCCCTCATCACGCAAAGGCTGAAGCGCCTGACCAACGCGAATATGTTCTTGCGGGTTATAACCGGATTTCAGCGATAGCATCACAATCGGCACCTCTGCGTTCGGGTACATTAATGCAAGCGGGACAAATGTCCCGTGGTCAAAGCCGCGATCAGCGTCTTCCTTTGCCGAAATTCCGGCCTTCGACAATAACGCTTTCACGCCAGAAGCAAGCTCGGGAGAGCCTGGCGCCGGGTATTGTATGTGATAGGTGTGTTCCGGGAAACCATAGTAGTCGTAAACCATGGGCGGATGCTCGGCGGTTGAAATGGTAAATTCTTCCTCCTCCCAATGGCCGGTAATTACCAATACAGCCTTCGGTTTCGCAGGCAGACGCCCAGGCAGTGCCATGAACGCATGTTCTGTCTTGGCGAAATGCTGCCTCATGTCTTTGACATACGGCCATGGCCCGCCGCCATGCGAAAGAAAATAAACCGGCATGCTGGTCATTTGTTTCTCCTCTGTCTGATGATGGGCGGCATGGATACGCTTCTCCATTATTCGGAACACCAGCCCGAGGCCGATGGTTTCCAGGCTGCGGAAGTTTTGCAACGGCACTGGGTCAATTGCATCATAGCCAATCATTTTATTCACTTCAAGAAAGCAATAGCGGGCGAGAAACAGCGGGCGAGAATATAGAGTAAAATGATATCGTGTGTAATATGAAGATTAGGTTTCTGTTTTCCGACATTTTTTGACCGAGTGGTATTTGGACAGAAAAAAGGAACTTTTGCACGGGGTGTGATTCGAATGTCCATGTCCATGGAAGACCTGTTGAAGCGTTGGGAGGATCCAGCGCAAAATTTCCGGCTGTTGCTTGCTGATCTGGTTGCGCTGATTCGGACGCCTTATCCCGGTCGTGGAGAGGAGGCCACGCGCGCGATTTATGCTCTGTGTTATTTGTTGTCGCAACACGCAGATTTTCGCGCCCGCTTGCGTGCGAGCCTGATGCGTGCGTTTGCCGAGCTGGAGCAGGTGTCGATGTATGCGTCCACCGGCATCCTGCCGAATACGGGTTTTTTTTCGGAAATCGCGCGGCGCGTTTCGCACAAAATTCTACCTGAGGTAGTTGATCCTGCGCGCATGAAGGATTTGCTTACCCAGCTTTTTGACCGCTCCAGCGATGCAGTCTGGGTGAGTCTGGTTGCGGATGACGCCTGGATTGATCTGCTCAAGGCCTTGCGTTTCGATGAGGACCCTCCCTCAGAGGAAATCCCGCCGGCAGTGGTACAGGTGACCCGCGCGCTCCGGGTACTGTCCTATCACATCGCAGCGATTGGTCTTGAACCAGAGCTGGTTCGGTTGGAGCCTCGCATCGAGGATGTCGAATCTCCTTTTTTGGCGCTGAATACCGAGTCACTGACCTATCTGACGGGTTGCGAACGCCGGTGGCGTGACAGTGAAGCGACTTGCGATGATGACCGACATCTGGGCGTATTGCTCGATCAGTGCGGCACGGTGATTCAGCGTATTCACCGCCGTGCCACGCATGGTGGCACCAGCATACGGCTGACCTTCGTGCTGCAGCGCCTGCAGCAACATCTGGAGCGCTTTTCCCAGTTGCTGGCCGTGCTTGAATCGGCGCGGAAACATCGTCCCGGACAAGATGATTATGCACCGATGGTGACGCTTTTCAAGACGCTGGTTCAAGCCGAATGCGGCAAGAATGATCTCGGTCAGCACTGGAATCAAAGTGTTGGCCTGCTAGCGCTCAGGGTGACAGAAAATACCAGTCGTGTCGGCGAGCACTACATTGCAACCACACGATTCGAATACTTTGAGATGTGGCGCTCCGCGCTGGGTGCGGGCTTCGTGATCGCGGTCATGGCCATGCTCAAACTGATGATTGGTAACCAGAGCTTGCCGCCGTTGACGAACGCCTTGTTGATTTGCCTGAATTACGGCCTGGGTTTTGTGTTCATACATTTTTTGGGCTTTACCGTGGCGACCAAGCAACCGGCGATGACTGCTGCGACGATTGCCGCAAGTATCGGTGACGGCAGGGGGCGGCAGCGCGATCTGGAAAACTTGACCACCTTGATTGCACAAATGGTGCGAAGTCAGATGGCGGCCATACTTGGCAATGTCAGTATTGCCATCCCAATGTCGATCCTTTTGGGTTTTGTCGTCTCGCTGGTCATGCGATCGCCATTTATTAGTGTCGACGAAGCCCATTATCTGATGAACGGCATCAACCCACTGTATAGCGGCGCCATTGCGTATGCAGCAATTGCGGGTGTGTGCCTGTTCCTGTCGGGGTTGATTGCTGGTTACTACGATAACCTCGGTGCATACAACAAGATTCCCGGTCGGTTGCTCCAGCTTAAATGGTTGCGTCGGGTGCTGGGTGCCGTGCGGCAGCGCCAGTTCGTCGACTATGTGGAAAACAATCTTGGCGCGCTGGCCGGAAATTTCTATTTCGGCTTCATGTTGGGCGGCGTTACTGCCATAGGCACTCTGTTTGGCTTGCCACTCGACATTCGTCACATCGCCTTCTCATCGGCCTATGTCGGTTATGCGCTGGTTGCTTTTAATTTTCACATGACATGGAAGATGGTCGCCTGGGCGGTGGTGGGCATCGCCGCGATCGGTGTGACTAACCTCGCCGTCAGCTTCGCCTTGGCCCTGACCATCGCCCTGCGCGCCCGCCAAGTGTCTTTTGCACAATGGCGTTCCCTGGTTGCCAGCTTGTTCCGACGGTTATTCAGATATCCACGCGAGTTCTTCCTGCCGCCCAAAGGGGCAAGTCTCACGGCGAACCCCGCAGAACCCGCAGAACCCGCAGAACTCACAGAAGTCAACCCGCCCCGCCATCCAGAGTTACCACAATAGTCATCGCGTGCCAGACCGCCGCTGCAAGCAGTCTGTGGCCGGATGTGGCTCGCTGTTTGCACGGATTAATTGCCCTACTGTATCATGGCAATCGGGGGCTTCTGGAACAATAGGAATCGACCCCCTTCACTCTGCACAGGAGCGCTTATGCCCACAGCCGAAACCCTGGAACGCTTTATTGCTCGTGTCGAGCAGAACGCCCACATTGAGGCGGTTCAAGAGTTCTATACCGAAGACTCTTCGATGCAAGAAAACCAAAACGTTCCCCGCCGCGGTCGTGACGTACACGTAGAGAACGAACAGAAAGTCATGGCGCGTGCGCGATCTCTGACATCAGAATGCGTCAGGCCTGTGTTCGTGAATGGGGACAGGGTTGTCATACGCTGGATATTCAAATTCCAATGGCAGGATGGGACCTCAACACACATGGAAGAACTGGCATACCAACGCTGGGAAGGCGAAAAAATTGCCGAGGAGATCTTTTTCTATGATCCTGCGCAACGCGTACCAAAAATACGGACGTAACAGTTATGGGCAGCAGGCCACGAACTGCACGACTACCCCACCATTCGTCGATGACGGGAGAAATGACATCAAAATCGGTATGTTCAAGATGCCTGATATTCATGACGCAGACCTGATGTGTCCAATATTCTGGCCCGGCGAACCGCCCGCTTACAGGCGGTTCGCCGGAGCAATTGGTTGGGTGTTCTTGGTATGTTGTTTCTCCAGAATTATCAGCGCAATTCCACTAAGTATGGCGGCTGACGCCAATACTAAACGCAGGGTTATGGGTTCACCTAGAATAACGATGGCACCCAAGGCTGCTATGACCGGAACACTAAGGAAGCGCTGATTTATTCCTCCATGAGCCGCGTTGCGGGTCAAATTGGGAAGATCGCGACGCGTACGGCGCAGGTCGTAGCCGAGACTACGATGCCAAGCCGTACAAGGAAGCGAGCACCCAATTTGGCCGCAACCCGTATGGGACGGGGCTTGGCGGGCGAACTGCCGCGTTGTGCCGCTGGTCAAGGAGAATAACCCTTGACGGCGCGTCACGCCTTGCATTTCATCCCGCCAGGCCACCGTCGCGGCCATGTGGGAATAGATCAGCGCTTCCCTAAGCTGCACCGTTGCAGCATTGGTGGCTTTCAACGAAGGCAAGACTATGTACCAAATGGCATAACCTATTCCAGACGCTAGCGCGCCCGACGATACCGCGTACCAGAAACCAGCGGTATCCAGCGATGATCCTTTTAACATCAGCAGGCTCAATGCCACTGCGATCGGAACGGCGCGCAGAAAATTTCCCGCCGTTACGCGGATAGGGTCGCCCGCGCCTTTCCCGCGCAAGGAATAAATGCCCCATGCAACTCCGGCGCCCAACATCAAGATGGAACCATACAGCGGGGGCGCCGAGAGTCCCGGCAACAGCAGACCAACCAGCCCCCCAAGAGCAAGTATAAGGCCGATAAGTTGCAGTTTAAGTAGCCGTTCTCCCGCCCAAACGCCATAGCCGATCATCGTCGCCTGGACAGCACCAAAGAGCAGCAGCGCACCGGTTGCCGTAGGCAGGCTCATATAGGCAAAAGAAAATCCGGCGGCATAAGCAAACAATGCAGATGCCGACAGCCAGTTACCTCTACCGGCATATGTGCCGCGCCTCATCCGCACGACTAGCCAAAGCATCGCAGCACCGGAGATCAAGCGAATTGTCGTGAAGCTGGCCGCGTCGATGCTGGTATGCTTGAGAGCGACCCGACAGAGCAGTGAATTACCTGCGAAGGCAATCATGGCAAGCGATGTCAGGGTGATGATGCGGGCATATGCCATTGAAAATTTTCCTAAGCGCAACCGAGCAGTCGTGATTTAGGGAACCGCTGATCTATTCCCACATGGCCGCAACGGCGGCCTGTTTTTTAAAGAAACAGCATTTTTCCTGCAGCACCCAACAAAATTAACGCAAAGACCAATTTCAGCCAGCGCAGATTGAATTTTAAGCCAAGTGAGGCGCCATGTTTTGTGGTCCAGATTCCTCCGGCCACGCATCCTAGAAAAGCAGGGAAATAGATGTACCCCATAGAATACGAAGGCAATGGTTTGTGTCCCGACAAACCGGTTAACAGGTAAACAAAAGCAGCAACCAGGCTAAGGGGGGCACCCAAAGCTGTTGCGGTGCCGATGGCTTTGCGCATGCCAACACCACAGAAACTTAAAAATGGCACAAACAAGGTGCCTCCGGCGATGCCAACCACACTTGATACCAAACCCAAGACACTGGAAATGCCGAGCATCATGGTATGAGGCAACGAATTTCTTGGGACAGCACCCTCGTGGTGCCCATCTTTACGTAGAACCTGAACAAGGAATAACGTGGCCACGCTCAATTCAAAGGCAATAACACACCAAATCAGAGCGTCATGCGCAATATATGATCCAATCAAAGCGCCGGCGACCACGCCGAGCAAAACCATCGGTAACAGCAGTTTTGCTTTTGCCCAGTCCACGTTGGCATTGGCATAATGAGCGCGCGCACCCAACAGGGACGTGACGGACACGACAGCCATCGACGTGCCTATGGACAAGGGCATGATAACCGTTGATGAAATGCCCGCTGCCTTAAATAAAATAACCAATACCGGCACAATGATGATGCCACCGCCGACGCCGAATAACCCCGCAAGGTAACCAGCTGCGCTACCGGTTACGAGGTAAATAAGCAGATGAAGTAACATCGTCACGCTTTTTTCAATTTTACCATGTTGCTTTCCGGCAAGTGAAGATCCATATTTTTTTGTAAGAGCGTACTGCACTCCGTCACGCCGACCGAATGCCCATAGGTCGTGTCGGGTAAGCGCCCATCATTGGAAAAAATGGCAGACAGGGAGTCGTTCATCGCCGTTTGTGCGGCAAAAAGGCAGGGCGTGGAATACAGAGCCAACCTTGCCCCGGCTTCCATCAATTCGGATAAGGTGACACGAGGACTTTTGCCTCCGGCGATTTGATTGAACAGCAAGGGCTTGTCGGTAATCTTGCGCACCTCACGCAGCGTTTCGATGGAGCGTATTCCATCGACCAGGATCACGTCAGCATCGGTCATGGAAATACGTTCTACGCGCCGGTAAATTTCTTCGCCGACAGCGTCGGTACGCGCCAGTACACACAAATCAGTGCGCTGTGCGAGAACCATTTCCAGTTTTTCCATGTACTCTTCGAGTGGCAACAGAATCTTGCCATCAAAGTGCCCGCACCGACGCGGACGTTTTTGATCTTCAAGCATAATCATCGCTACGCCCATGCGTTCAAGTTGGGTGCTGACATGGCACGCAACCGATGCATCCACATAGCCATCGTCAATATCCACTAACAACTTATGTTCGGGAAGTATCTGACGAATGCGCCACGCCGCCTGCACCATATCGCTCCATGCGATATAGCCAAGATCCGGCAAACCATAGTGACTTGCGGCAAAGCCGAAACCGCTGTAAAACAAATTGGTGGAGTGCTGCGAGGCAATGGTTGCGGAAAAAGCATCGAAGATGCCGATAAAAGGTGCAACGAATTGACCGCTCTGAATTTCTTTACGCAATGCTGCTCCTGGGCGGAGCGTTGGAATGACGTCACGATTGGCAGACATTTTCTAGTATCTCCATTGAAAAAAGTTTATGTCCTCGACAATTTCGACCACAGGTAAATACATATCGTTCTCACTCCGGTTTAATAAGCAAATAAACCCTGTATAACATCGCTGAGAGCAGACGATGTTTTGGGATGGCCATTTGGTATTGGTATATGTGATTAAACCTAAAAAAGACTCTGCAAAAGAAGAAAAAGCTGACGTCAAATGCAGACCAGTGGGAAGAGGCGGGAATACCAATTAGCACCAGACGAGGGTTGGATAAGCATTGTTATAAAAAGTTCATCATCCCGAGTAAACTTCAGCTCGCCAGAACCAGGCAGATGTTGCGCCACAATCATCGCATAATTCGTCGCTTAAACCTTTGCTGTGGCGTTTTGCTCAGGGTTTTTGCAACAATTGCCGTATGCCTTATTACTGGAACCGCATCCCGGCACCGGCCTGTTGTATGACCTGAGCGGGGTATTACCGGATTGGGTCGTGATTTTTGCCCAAGTGGCAGCAAGTGGCCTTTTCGTTTGGTTTATGCTGCTCAAAACCCAAACAAACGCGGGTTGGATGTTACGTCCTTTGTTTGACAAGGATTTGAAGCGCCGCCATTTGGCAAGGGTTCGTATCTGACCCCGTTATCTCAGCCCGTTATCTCAGCCCGGATGAACATCAACCTCGGTTGGTCGGCCGAGATAATATCCTTGTGCAAAATCAACGCCCATCGCCTTTAGCAGGGTCAGCGTTGCTTCATCTTCCACCCATTCGGCGATGGTCTTGATTTTCATGACATGGCCGATTTCGGTAATGGCATCCACCATCGCACAGTCTATCGGGTCAGACGCCATATCCTTGACGAAACTGCCATCGATCTTGATGAAATCGACGGATAGATTTTTCAGATAGCTGAACGAACTCAGTCCGCTGCCAAAATCATCCAGCGAGAATTTACAGCCAAGCTGCTTCAACTCCCTGATAAAAGTTGTGGCCTTGCTCAGGCTGCTAATTGCCACTGTTTCGGTAATCTCGAAACATATCTGGCTAAAATCTGTGCCAAATTGCTTGCCGGTTTCACGGATGAAGTTCAGCACACTTTCGTCTCCAAGCGTGGCACCGGAGAGATTAATCGCCAGCATGGGTTTGGTATCCGTTGCCGACACAAACGCCCCATTAGCCAGCGCCGCGAATACGCTGTGGATCACCCAACGATCGATGCGCTGCATTTTATTGTAGCGTTCGGCGGCAGGAATGAACTGGTTGGGCAGAATCACCGCACCCTGATTGTCCTTCATTCGCAGCAAAATTTCCCAATGGTGCACCTGCGTCTGTTCGCCGGTCAGTTCGCAGATTGGCTGCCGATATAACACAAACCGACCCTCTTCCAGTGCTTGGGCGATGAGGGCGATCCAGTGCATTTCGCCATGACGCTGCAACAAGGCATCATCCGTGTTTTCATAAACATGCACCCGGTTGCGGCCATTGTCCTTGGCCGCATAACACGCCAGATCAGCCGAACTCATGATGGTTGACGCATTCAGGTTGTCGGCATTAATTTCAATCACG
>JAJYPA010000304.1 GCA_021795795.1 Pseudomonadota bacterium
ACCACGAAAAACCAGCCGCCGGACATGGACATCATGGTGTTCCACAAGAGCCCGGGCACGGAAAAAGGCAATTCCAGCTTCCAAAAGCGCTGCCAGGCATTGAGGCGATAGAGCCGCGCCGCCTCGTCCAGCTCCTTGGGGAGGGTGGTCAGGCCCTGATACAGGGCAAAGGTCATGTTCCAGACCTGCGAGGTGAAGACCGCGAAGACCACCGCCAGTTGCACGCCGATGAGGCTGCCGGGGAAGAGGGCCATGAAGCCGGTCACGGTGATGGACAGATAACCGAGGATGGGTACCGACTGCAGGATATCCAGCAGCGGAATGAGGATCTTCTCCGCATAGCGGTTCTTCGCCGCCAGAGTCGCATAACCCAGGGTGAAAGCGAGGGAGCAGATGACGGCCGCCAGCATCCGCGAAACCGTGTCCAGGGCGTATTCCGGCAATTCCCAGGGGCTGCTGGAGATGGCGATGCTTTCCCCGAGATGAAAGGGGACAGCCATGCCGTGGGAAATGTGGGCGATGAGGAAAAAGACCGCCAATACCAGCGGGATGGCGATGAGGTCTTGACGATTGGGCATGGGAAAGGCCAAGGAGGACGCGAGCTTCATGCCGGGAGACTCCACATTTGGCGGCTGGGACCGCAGTCTTTATACTGATTCGGACCAGGCACTGTAAAGGGATTCAAGTATGCACAGCAACGCAGCGGACACGGAAAAATCCTTCCACCCCCTCGGTATCGCCATTCTCACCGTCTCCGACACGCGCCAGCCGGAAACCGACAAGTCCGGCGACAAGATCGCCGAGCTGGCTCAGGCCGCCGGCCATCGCATTGCGGCGCGGCGCATCCTGCCCGATGCGGTGCCGGGCCTGCGGGCGCAGTTGCAGGACTGGATCGCCGATCCCGCCATCGACGTCATCATCGCCACTGGCGGCACCGGCGTCACCGGCCGCGATGTCACCCCCGAGGCCCTCGCCCCCCTGGTCAGCAAGTCCATCCCCGGCTTCGGCGAGCTGTTCCGCATGCTCTCCTACCAGGAGATCGGCACCAGCACCATCCAGTCCCGCGCCGACGCGGCCCTCTGCGATGGCACCCTGGTCTTCCTGCTGCCGGGCTCCACCGGGGGCGTTCGCCTGGGCATGGAGTCGATCATCGTGCCGCAGTTGGATAACCGTCACAAGCCCTGCAACCTCAACGAGCTGCTGCCGCGCATCCGCAACGAGCGCTGAGGTGAGCACCACCCGTAGGAGCGGCCCACGGCCGCGACCCGCCTGCTCACCCGCCACGAACGCGACAATGGGTAGCTGCCTACAGAGCGGACCCCATGACTGACGACCGCCACACCCATTGGGAAGCCTGTTACGCCGAGGCCGCGCCGACGGCACCGGAAGCTCTCCCCCTCCTCATCGCCCATGCCCAGGAACTCCCCGCCAGCGGGCGCGCCCTCGATCTCGCCTGCGGCCGTGGCGGCAACGCCCTCTTCCTCGCCCGGCACGGTCTGGAGACTTGGGCCTGGGACTACGCCGAGAGTGCCATCGCCGGCCTCGCCCGGGCAGCCACCGGCCTCCCCCTGCAGCCCGAGTGCCGGGACGTCATCGCCCAGCCCCCCGCCCCGGAATCCTTCGACGTCATCGTCGTCGCCCACTTTCTGCACCGGCCACTGTTCCCTTTTCTCGCCGCCGCCCTGCATCCCGGCGGCCTGCTCTTCTATGAGACCTGGTGCGGCCCCTACGCCGGCCGCGGCCCTCGGAATCCCGCCTTCCGCCTCGCCCCTGGCGAACTGGCCAGCGCCTTCCCCACTCTCAGCCTGCTGCAAATTCAGGAAGATGCGGACCGCGCCGCCGCCCTCTGGAAGCGGTGAGTTTACATATCCAGCGGGCTGATAACGCCGCGTCCACCTTTGTTGAGCACGTGGGTGTAAATCATCGTCGTGGAGACATCCTTGTGCCCCAGCAACTCCTGAACCGTCCGGATATCGTAGCCCGCCTGCAGCAGGTGCGTCGCAAAGGAATGGCGCAGCACATGGGGCGTCACCGGCTTGACGATCTCTGCGCGACTCGCTGCCGTCCGGATGGCGCGCTGTACGGAAGCCTCATAAATATGGTGTCGCCGTTGCGCCCCCGTGCGCGGATCGCGGCTTAGAGCGCGCGACGGAAAAACATACTGCCAGCCCCAGGCACGCGCACTGGATGGATATTTGACCGCCAGCGCATCAGGCAGATACACCTCCCCCAGCCCGGCCTCCAAATCGCCGTCATGCAGCAGCTTGGCTTTCTCCATTTGTTTTTAAAGGGGCAGCAGAATGTTCTCCGGCAATACTGTCACCCTATCTTTGCCGCCCTTACCATCCCGAATGATGATTTCCCGACGCTCGAACTCCACGTCCTTTACCCGAAGCCGCAACCCCTCCAATAAGCGCATGCCGGTTCCATAAAGCAGGCTAGCCACCAGCCACATGGTCCCGGAGAGTTCATGCAGCAACGCCCGCGCTTCGCTGGGGGTCAGCACCGTAGGCAAGTGTTGCGAAGGCTTGGCGCTGGTGATGTCGTCCAGCCAGGGCAGGTCTACATCGAGCACCTGCTTATAAAGGAAAAGCAACGCCGCCTTGGCCTGATTTTGAGTAGAGGACGACACCTTGCGCTCCACCGCCAGATAGCTGAGGAAAGCCTCGACCTCTGCGGCCCCCATCCCTTTGGGGTGCCGCTTGTGGTGGAAGAGGATAAAGCGCCGCGCCCAGTCCGTATAAGCCTCTTCGGTGCGGATGCTGTAGTGCAACGCCCTAATCCGGGCACGCATCTGGTCCAGGAGTTTGGGCGGGGAATGGGGGTTGGCTGGCTGATTTTCATCTGGTGAATATTAGGCTGTCCTAAATTTTTGAGCAAGAGGCGTCATGCCATAGATACAGCATGTTGCTTTTGTTCCATGTTGCATTAGTCATCTGTCGTGTGGTAGTTTCTTGTGATCTAATTTATGTTATGCGTACAAAAACGCGGGCCAGCGGCAACTGGTTAGAACAGGTTATGCTTCGTTAGAGATTCGCTGAGGAGGATTCCGTAGCTATGATCTACACTGTTGAATGCACGTTTTCTAATCCGTCCGAAGAGACTGTTTGGAATGACTTTTATAGCTTAGAAAAACTGCCAGCTCTAATATCTGTATCAGGTTTTTGTACTTCGCAGCGCTTTAAAGCCCTGACTCCTGGCTGTCCAGTTTATTTGGCAATCCATACGATAGCAGGAGTCGAAGTCTTAAGTAGCAATAATTATCGCGAAAATGGTGGTGGTAATTTCGCACGCTGGCAACAATTCATCACAGATTGGCATCGTAATGTGTATGAAGGTATTGAAGTAGCACCAAGTGTTGGCGAACGTGAGTATTTGTTACTTTGTGGTTCTGGCTCAGAACCATTACAGCAGTTAGGTTTCGCATCCCATAAGCTCCATGCAATGGCATTAGAGAAAAATCCAGAGTTTCGCTGGCTGTCAACAACTCAAGATATAAAGATAGAAGCCATCAAGAATAAGCTGCCGGTGGGTGTTTATCTTTATGAACCTATCGGGGAGCAGCTCATCAGTGAATAGCAAGACGCATAACAATCACATCAGCCGACCCGCAAAAGCGCCGCTTCGCTCTGCTTTTGCGGGTCGGCTGATGTGAAAAACGTTGGGCGTCAATATGCGCAAACGGTCAGAAAAAGTTGTGAAGAAAGAAGGCGTGAAGAAAAAGTCACGCAAGAGATCTATTGTCCCTTGCGAGAATCCGAAACCTTCCGAAGTTACCGATTCATACTGGCTGCATGCCGAAAGAAAAAAAGGCACATATCCAGAGCACTCGGAAAATGGAGGAAAGTGGTTGGTCTTTGTCTCACTATCACTGGTTGACACAGTATGGGAAAAGGTCAGGCGTGCTACAGAAGAGGGAAATCTTGGCGGTTCTGCCAAGGTGGCAACAGCCCGCCCGAACCCAAACGCCACGAATCCCGATACGAAAGTCATTTGCGTATACACCTATGATTGGACCGACGAAAATGATGTAAAAAGAATCCGTGAAGAACTTCGACAGCTCGGCATCACGTCCAAAATCCCATACAAGGCCGACCAGGAAACCTACTCCGGAATGTATGCAAATCGTGGAAACAAACGTATTTCGAAATATTATGAGTAAACGCCCAACAAGGCGCTCAAGCCGACTCGCTACGTCGGCGCTTCGCGCCGACTTCGCTCGCGGCTTAGCTCTGCGTTAGACTTCTTCCGCTATGACCACTGAACGCGAATTGCTCATTCGTCATCTTCGAGAACTTCTCGAAGTCGTCGAGAACTCGGCGTCTGACCTGTCGCAAATGCGCCCCTGGTTGCATTATTGGTGGTGGGGGCTACCCACAGGCGAGGAAGTGTCCGCGCGCCTCGGCCGAATTGAAAGGCAGTTGTCCTCCCTTCAAGAGCGCCGTTGCGCCTTCTCCGAGCGAGATAACGCAGACCGGATGATGTACCTCATTATGGGGATGGCGAACCGCCGTAATGAGGAACGAAGGCATATCACAAGTTGGCTCGCCGGCGCGAGTCGCTTAACAATTGTTGACCCGTACTTCTTCTCTTTCAGCGGCCCCAACAAGGTCTTTCGAACGCAGACGCAATATGTCGAGTGGCTGCTTGAACTCATTCCCAAGCAGACTGAACAGATTGAGGTATTCCATCTTCCTGCGCCCAACAGGCGCATCTACTCGGCCGTTGCCACACACTGCAAGAAGAAGAACATTGCACTGAAGACGTGGGAAACAACGGAAATTCATGACCGCGTTCTCATCAGAAACGACGAAGAAGCTAAGGCAATCGGTACATCGTTTGGCGGCATCGGAAACAAGATCGCATTTGTCCTCGACCTACCAAACGAAGACCTGGGAATGTTCCGCCGTGAACTACACCGCATCAAAACCGAGATCTAACCTCTCGGTCAACCGGACCACCCGCAAGCGCAGCTTGCGGGTACCCTCCGCGCTTCGCGCTCCCGCGGCCGGTTACCTCAAACGTTATGCTCCAGAAGCCACCCTCCATCCATTCTTGTATCTCGAGTTCTCGCTATGAACGAAAAGCACACAGTAAGTCCGACCGAAATAGACGAGTGGTTTGAGGAAGAATCGTCCGAGAGCCCAACGTCAGGGCCAGCAGCAACACTGGACCCAGCGGAAAAATACGCTCGGAGCCAACTTCGTGTTGTTCGGGAAACAAAGGACTACCAACTCGACTATCTGCGGCATGCACTGCAACCCGGCCGAGAATTGATTGACACATCTCCTGGATACCAAAGGCGACTACGGTGGACCAATAAGAAGCGCTCATTACTGATCGAGTCTTTTCTTCTCAACATACCTGTGCCCCCGATCTTCTTGTTCGAGCACGACTACAACGAGTATGAGGTTATCGATGGTCGCCAGAGGCTCGAAACAATTCGAGCATTTCTGGCAAATAATTTCGCGCTGACCGGATTGGAGTACTGGCCCGAACTTGAGCGGAAGCGATACAACGATCTTCCTGCGGTTCTTCAGAAGGGGCTCTTGCGGCGAAGTCTCTCTGCGGTAGTTTTGCTCGCAGAAACGCGAGGTGTTGGCGCGGACGAGTTGGATGTCCGCAGAGTGCTATTCGACCGCTTGAATACGGGCGGCATTCGACTTAACCCACAAGAGCTTAGAAACGCTCTATACCCAGGGCGCCTAAATGCACTTCTGATCCGCCTTGCGCGTTCGGAGCCATTCACAACAACTTGGGGAGTCCCCGCCTTTGTCCAAGGTGAAACGGAGGAACCGTCCGAGGCACTCCTAAAGAATCCCCTGTTCTCTTCACTCGCAGATGCGGAGTTGGTCCTACGCTTCTTTGCGCTTCGGGATGCAATCGCGAACAAGCGGACTGGCTCCCTTCGTAGAATTCTCGACCGGTACATGGAGAAACACCAGAACATTACACACGACGAAGAGGTAGAAATGGAGGCTATGTATTTGGCTCTGCTTTCTCGTCTTGTTGATCTATTTAAGGGAGAACCGTTCCGTCTTCCGACGACAAAGCGCCCAAGCCGTCCACTATATGACGCACTCATGATTGCCCTAAGCCAATCCGCTGAGCTCGATCTTGAAGCCAACTCAGAGTCCATTCGTGACTCACTTGCAAATGCCCTGAGTAGTGAGGCGTCTTACGACGTCCTCGTAGGACGCGGCAATACAATCGAATCCATCAGGCAACGAGTTGAACTTGCCTTTCAGATTCTCAACGCCTAGGGCACGGCCACGATGAACGGCCTAGACGAAGTTTTGAACGACTTCCGCGCTGATGTAAGCAGAGCCGAACACTTGCTTACACTAGTGAAGACCTTTCGCGAATTCGGGGCAAGTGCGCCTCCTCAAGCGATTATCGATGCAACTGTTCCTTGGCCAGAGGCAACGGCCCTTCATGATTCATCAAGGCTTCGACGTACCGACCTTCCAGTGCTGTCCGGCTCATTGCAGTTGTATCTGGCCGGCCGATTTGAATACTGCATTCGGCAAGTTGTACAGGTTATTGCGGATGAAATCGCCTCCCGGGCAATGAAGTACTCGGACTTACCTGACTCTCTTCGCACAGAACTCAAATGCCGAACTATCGATGTTGCGCAGAATCCGCGCCGGTACGGATACGATGAATTTCAAGCAGAGGCGTTGCTTGCAAGTCTCGTCGCCAATTTGCAGAGCGTGGCAGGGCCTTTAGCTGTTAACTCCAACGTGCTATCCATCACCGAGTCCAACATGAAGGACAGGGTGCTTGCAGAACTTCTGAAACGGGTTGGGATGAACGATTTCTGGAAGGAAGTTGGTAAGCAAGCGAACGTCAAGCTTCATCTTGAAACAATGACCGATGGCGAGACAACCGCTGAGGCACAGACCAGGCTAAACGCCTTAATGGATGAAAGGAATCAGGTGGCGCACCCGACATCATCCACTCAATTTCCAGATCCAGATCAAGTGCTGAAGGCAGCCTCGTTCTTGAACACCCTTGCTTCAGTCACGGTGGACCTGGCGAAGGTATATCTTGCAAGCTATAAGCCCACTGCGGCATAACCCTGCGGTCCACCGGACGCTGCGCGATAAAGCGGCGCAGCGCCGGTGACCTCCACGTTATGCGGCAATCCTCAGAGGAGCGGTATCGTGAGGAGAACCTATGAATAACACAAACAATCCTATGTCAGTTGCACCCCTTCGGTCGCTCGCCAAGCTAGTCGGCACATGGGAGCTTGCGCATCGCGACCTTAATACGAACGAAGAGTGGGGCGGCAAAGATACTTTTGAGTGGTTGCCCGGAGGATACTTTATGGCCTTTCATCACGAGGAAGATAGGGGCATGAAAGGTGTGATGATTCTTGGGTACGAAAAAGGATGGGAAGAAACCGAACCCGGCAACGAGCTTATTGGCCACTGGTTCGAAAGCAGTACTGGTAGCCACTACAAATACATTTGGGAGGTTGACGATCGCACCGTACAGTTCTGGCTGAATGATAAGCAATCGAATATGTCGTTTAGAGGCGAATTTAGCGAAGATGGTACGACCATCACTGGCACATGGAAATGGCCTGGCGGTGGCTATGACCTCATGATGAAGCGCGCCACCTAATCGTGAGTACATTGGAGGGACGAGCCTGCCGCATAACATGGCGCTCAACACGGACGCTGCGCATAAAGCCGCGCAGCGCCGGTTAGCTTTAGCCGTTAGGCATCAGCGTCCAGATCAACACACGAAGGGAGTGAACCATGGATCAAGTGCTTACTGGTGGTTGCCTTTGCGGTGCCATCCGATATGAATGTCAGGGCGAGCCGATTTTCTCTGGCAATTGCCATTGCAGGGATTGCCAGCGAACTTCTGGAAGCGCATCCACACCTGCTATGTTTTTCCAGGAATCTGCGGTGAAGATCAAAGGCGATCCAAAGTCGTATGAGACCACCGCGGATAGCGGGAACAAAGTTTGGCGTTTGTTCTGCCCAAATTGTGGGTCGCAGCTATTTGGCAAGCTTGAGATGCTTCCAAGCATGATTGGCTTGCGGGCGGGGACGCTAGATGATCCCTCAGCTTTCCAACCGAAACTGGACTTCTTCACATCAAGCGCATCCTGCTGGGATTTTATGAATCCCGACTTACCAAAGTTCGAAAGAGCACCGAGGCAGTAGCCTGATGCCTAACAACTCAATCCAGCGGACGCGTTACGCGCGCCGCTGATTTCGGGCGTTAGGTTTCGGAGGAAAAGTTATGGAGAAGTCTGAAATTCGATTTTCTAAAGAGCTTCGTGACTATGTTTTGTCCTCCCTTCGAGAACCGGAGGTACTGAAGCGTTTGAGGGAAGAAACAGATAGCGATCCAAACGCCATAATGCAGATACCGCCGGAGCAAGGGCAGTTCATGTCATTTCTTGTGAAAGTCTTAGACGCCAAGAAGGCACTGGAGATCGGCACTTATACCGGGTATAGCACGCTGTGTGTTGCATTGGCCTTGCCGAAGGATGGTCGGGTCGTGGCGTGTGACATAAACGACAACTGGGCTAGCGTCGGGAGAAAATACTGGAAAGAAGGTGGTGTAGAGCAGAAGATTGATTTCCGGTTGGGGCCGGCACTCCGCACGCTTGAAGCCCTTATTGAATCTGGCGAGGCGGGTAGTTTCGACTTTGCGTTCATCGACGCCGACAAGGGAAACTACGACCGATATTACGAAAAATCCATTTCTCTGCTTCGGCCTGGCGGAGTCATTGCTCTCGACAATGTTCTCCTGTTTGGGTCAGTGGTTGATCCAAACGTACTTGATGCCGATCTCAGGTCAAGGATCAGTGATGCAGACATCGACGCAATGAGAAAACTGAACGAGAAAGTCAGAGGCGATCCTCGCGTTGACGGAACTATGCTTCCCATCGCGGATGGCCTGACACTTTTGCGCAAGTTATGAATCCATTAGCGCCAAAACCTAACCCTGCATTCGAGCGGGACTGGCCGATAAGCGTTCTCTTCACGGCCTGCGGTTATTGAATTTTCGGGGCTCCGGCCAAGTTTCGCAGTCGGCCAGCTCCTCAATTTGAACGTTGGGCATCATAGACCCAGTACATTTGTGACCGCCACTCGCTGTGATAAACTGTGAACTGTCAGCATCTACGGCATTGGAGGTCAGTGTGGGCACAAACCTAGAAGTCCTAGAAGCCGAAGTCATGCAGTTAGCCCCGGTCGAACGATCACACCTTCTTGAACGGCTGATCGCCAGCCTTGATTCAGACCCCGAAGTCGAGGAAGCTTGGGAGCGAGA
>JAJYPA010000305.1 GCA_021795795.1 Pseudomonadota bacterium
CACCCAAAACGCCGCCGATGGGGCTGCCTACTCGGCCATGCAGTTGCAGGCGCGCCAGCTCAACTTCATCGCCTACACCAACCGCGCCATGGTGGCCAATCAGGTCGCCATGGGTCAGATGGTGAGTCTGGTCTCCTGGTCCAGATACGCAAAAACCCTTGGTGAAAACATTGATCACCTCGGCACCCTCGCCTCTTGGATACCGGGTGTCGGGCAAATCATCAAGAGCATTACCCAGACCATCCAGCAGATCAGCTCGGCCCTTGAAACGGGAGTATCCGCCATGTCGCGGGTGGCCATCCCGATTTTGGATCAAGCGGATTCCATCTACTCCTCCGCACAGGACGGATTCAATGTGAGCTTCTATACCGCGCTGCCCATTTGGATGAACCGGGTGGTGGCATTCAATGACCCCAAGGCGGAAATAGACAATATGCTGGTGGGCATTGGGACAGTCCAATACAAGTTGGACAGGAACGCGTGGCTGACCCAATGGGGCGGTACCGGCAGCAAGGGCAAGCCTCTGGCGCAGGCGCGCATGGCCACCCTCATCAACGCCTCCCGGGATGGTTTTACTGCGGAGCGCAACGCGCTCCCTACGCCCCTGCAACCGGTTGGCGACAAGAATTTGTATGCCGTCAAATGGCGCTTCGACCGCCGTGGCGGGAGCCAAATCGCTCAGGATCCCAATTCCGGCGAGTACCTATGGTCGGGGATAGATACCCTGTCTTTTCGATTGTGGAACTGGAGGTGCGATTGGCGCGGTTGTCGCTGGAGAGGTGGGGGCGAAATGTCCTTGGGTTATGGCGCCGCCCATACCACCAACCTCTCACAGTATGACTATGGCATGCGCCATTATACGGAAACTTATGCGGATCCAAATAATCCGGGGAAGGGGGATCAACACAGAAACATCCCTACCTATCAGGGTTCCTGGGGGGCCAACCCCCGCGCATCTTCCGTGGCCGCCTATCAAAATCCCGACCGCAGCGGCGGTTTCACGCCTTCTCCTCTCGGCAGCAGACGCGAGGACGATGGCGGCATCAGCCGCTATTGGGACCTGGTGGGCCGCACGGCAGACAATACCGATAACGCCCCCAGTCTCATGGTTATGGTGCGCCACTCCCGCAATGCAGTGCGCGACTCTGTTACCGCTTTAGGCATTACCCGACATAACGACCACATCAACCTGGAACTTCCGCAAAAGGCGGACGGAAACGAGATACGCGCCGTCGCCAAAGCCCAAGTGTACTTTCGCCGCCCCACCTCCCTGTGGGTCCGGCCCGATAGACTGGACGAACGCGGCAACCTCTTCAGTCCCTTCTGGGAGGCGCGGCTAGTGGATCTGACCGAAACTGAGCGAGCGGCCATTGCCGTTGCCAGATAAACTTGGAGGGCATCACCATGATCATGGCATTTTATTCCACTCCCCAAAGCGTCATCCAGAGGCGGCAAGCGGAATTGCATCGAGAAGGATCTTCCGGCTGGATGCAAGACAGGAAGAAGGCAGCGTACCTAGCAAGTCGTGACGCTGGCCCCCACAACAAGAGGCGGCCTTGCGCAAAGAGACACGATTCAGGCCCCAGCATCACCCTACTGGCGATGGCTTGCGCTCTATGGGCGCTTCCGGCATTCACCGTGTCCGGCACGGCCATGGCCCAGGATAATATCAGTCGAATACACGATGAGATCAGCGCCAAGTATCAACATAGATACCCAAAGCTGCCAGCTTACTGTAATGACTCTGACGCGCTGTCCTGGAACGATCCGCGCCGCCTAGAGTGTGCCAATATCATCGACGAGCAAATGGAGATTTCTACGCGAGCAACGCGCGAGTTTTATGAACGGACGCGCCCGGAATTGGACAAAGCAGAGGCCCAGCTTCAACAGGCTGCGAAAGGTCTCGAACAACTCCGGTCCAAAACGACCGCCTCCTTCGCCATGACGGATACACCATCCATTACGCGGCCATCCGCTCCCCAGGGGAATACCGTCGACGGGAACCAGTTCGAGGCGCAGATGAATCATTTCATTCAACAGCCGAACTGGGCTACTACCCTGCTTCCGCAAGGTTGCCACTGGACCCAGAATTTTGATGAGTTACCGGACGTGCGCATCCCGGAGTCGCACGTACTCGCGCCTTCCCATCAAAAGGGCTGGAATACGTTAGTTTGCCGCGCCGCGGGGACGGTTAACGGCATGAGTTATAGTGCCTCATGGAAGTATTTTGCATTTATTACCGATGCCGACTTCCATAAGGTTAAATCTTATCTGGAGCTTGGAGCAAGGGTAAATGGATGGCAGAGAAATGACCTCATGAAAGATGACGATCTTGTTTCCCAGCGCAAAAAAACTGACGATACACACACACCTGGACATCTTCTTTACAGTGCTTTTTACACGCGGCAGACAGCATCTCACAAAAGCACGCCGGTATCTGGCGCAGTAATTATGGACATCGACATTTCTGATCATGCAGTACGCGAAACCGACATCCAGAATAAGGCTGCGCTCGAATATATCCGTGCCTATCATATCGACCCCACATCCCTGAAAGTCGTCGTGATCAATATTACCGGTAGCGGCGGCGCATTTTTCATTCCACCGGGTGGCGGACGAAATTTGCCCGCTGCCGTTCCCCCTTCGTTGGGTCAACTGGAACGTAGCGACACCTTGCACATGCCTCTCCAACTCCCGAGAAAACCTTCCTGGCCGGTTTCCGGTGAAGCCATCCGAGGGAATCCGCGTGTCTACAACTGGTTTCAATAAGTGATTTTTATGGCCATTACGCGAAAATGCACATTGCGTAACATCCATGCAAACCTCTGTTTGGGCGTTTTTACTGGCGGCGCAGAGCGCGGAGAAAGCGGGCAGTCCCTGACCGAATTTGCCGTGGTAGGCGCCCTGGTTTTGGTGCCGCTATTCCTCTTCACCGGCTACATCGGCAAGTGGGGTTTTACCCAACTGCGGGCCATCGAAGCGGTGCGCTACGTGGCATGGGAACGCACCGTCTGGCGAACCGCACCACCCAGCGGCCGCGCGTGGGCTGCCATCAAATCGGACGATCAATTGCGAGAGGAAGTCGCCCAGCGTTTTTTCAGCGGCAGAGGGGAAGCCATCACGGCTAGTACGGCATCCACGGCCATTGGCACAAGCCACGAGCCGCTTCTGACCCGTCACGACGGACAGCCCTTGCTGGCCGACCGCGCGCAAGTCGCCGTGGAAACCCATGAGGAGGCGGCCCCAGCGCTATTGAAAGGCGCTTGGGGCATCGGACAGAAGCTCCTTGGCCTCGGCGGCGGTTTTCCTTTGGAGATGAGCGGACCAACCGTGGCCACGGTGAGCGTGCCGATTACCGGGATTCCGCAGTTCCAAGAACTCGCCCGCCCCCTCACCTTTACGGCGCAAGCCGCGGTGCTGACCGATGCCTGGACGGCCAATGGCCCGGGCGAAGAAAAACGTCTGGTGCAAGGAATGCTTCCCAGCAACTGGCTGAACAACCCGGCGGTGAAGAGCGTAGCTGCTGTCGGGATCTGGTTATTCCCGGAATTGGGCCGATTCGAACCAGCTACGGTGGACCCCGAAGTGCAGTATGGCGACCGTTTGCAGCCCATGCCGAGACAACCATGATCCCCGCGGCCGACAACCCCCAGCACGCCTCGACGAAATTGGAACGGCGCATTGCCCGGAGAGGTGCGTTAGTGATGCTCCTTTGCGCCAGCACGGCACTTCTCGCCGCCCCCTCCGCAAGGGCCGAGGAATGGCCGCTCCTCCCCTTGCCGGCCGATGCCCACAGCGCGCCGCTCGCCCAGCGCCTCAAGGTCAACGGCGTGACCTTGCGTGCGCTGCAATTCCACATGACCGCTTCCGAGGTGGCGGCCACCCAACTCTTCCAGAAGGGCTGCCGCGACCTAGGCGGCATGCCCACCGACAACCGTCTGCGTGAGGGCCATGTGCAAGGCTGTGTGCGCCCTCCTTATTCCATGACTGCCCAGTGGCATCAGGAAGGCCAGAAGATCTTCGGCACCATCTCCACCCTGCGTCTGGATGAAAAGCCGCAACGGTCACCCCTGCCGGAAGATATGTCGCTCCCGCCCCTGACCACGCTGGAAGAGGACATGGAAAGCGAGGACGGTCCCGTTCATGGTCGGGTATTGCGGCTCAGCTCCACCTTGGGACCGCAGAGCATCCGGAACTATTTTGTCGGGCATCTGGAGGCGCAGGGTTGGCGCGCCCTGTTGCCCACCCGTCCCGAAGGGCCGGCACTGTCCTTCGACAAGGGCCGGGCCCACCTGGACATGGTCATAGGGCGTGCCGGCGTAGGCAGCCAAATGGTGCTGGTTTGGGATTATCGCTGATGGAGACCGATCAGATGGCGGACTTTCATTACCCGGGAAACGATTGGTCTGCCGGAAAAGAGCGGCTTCCCGGTGCGGAGTCCGGGCAATCCAGCATCGAGTACATCATCGTCGCCTTCGTCGTAGCCATGATTTTGATGGCCGGCGATCCCAGCCCCATTGCCCAGCTCATGAATGCCCTGCGCACGTTCTATCAGGACTATTCCTGGGCCCTTTCCCTTGCAGCCATTCCCTGAGGAGCGATCGTGGCGACCCCGATGAACCCTGAACCAAAACCCACCACAGTCATGCGCAAAAGCCGTTCTCTGACCGGCTGGGCCATTTTTCTGGTGGCCATTCTAACCGGGTTAGGCGCGGCCATCCTGGCGATCCGCACCATTCACCAACACGAGGCCGATATCCAGGCGCGACTGGAAAAAGCGTTCGCCCGGCCAGGCGAATCCACCATCGATGCGGTGGTACCCATCAGGGGCCTGTCCGAGGGCAGCGCCTTGACCCTCACCGACGTAGCGCGCCGCCCCATCCCCGCAGACACGGCTCCCTCGGGCGTCATCACCGTGGAGGAATTTTCGCGCTATGAGGGCCGTCGGCTACTCATTCCGGCACAAAAAGGCAAGCCTTTGGTGGCGGCCATGTTTGCTACCAAGAACAGCCTTGCCGGTTACCTGGATGACCGCCATATCGCCATGACGGTGACGGTGGATACGGTGAACTCTCTGGACAACATGCTCATCCCTGGTGATCTGGTGGACATCCTGTGGGTCAGTCAGCCGCCTGCCTCTGCAGCCCTCCCCGGGGGCGCCGCACCCGGCATGGGCGCCATCACCCCGGTTTCCGGGGGAGGGCAGGGCGAGGCCGTGCGTTTTCTCGAACAGGGTGTAAGGGTGCTGACGACGGGCAAGTCCCTCGTCCCCAATGCCCCAGCGAACGGGGAGGAACATTATGGCACCCTCACCCTCGAATTGACCCCCCTGCAGGCCCAACGCCTCATGTTGGCACAGAAAAACGGCGAGATCCGTATCGTACTGCGCAACGCCAATCAGAATGCGCCCTGGTCCCATGGGACGCTGGCCCTGCGGGACATCCTCGGCGTAGGTCGCGGCCCCGGCGGCATCGAATACATCATCGGGGGATCCGCAGAAGGCGGCGCAGCGCAGGTGCGTCACGTGATCTCGGCGGGCGACGCCAAGGCTGGTGGGGTGGCCCCCGCGCCCCAGCCTCTGCTCCCCGGGGAGCCGCGCACCGAGATCCGCTATCTGCCCCTTCCCTATCTCCCCAGCTCCGCAGGCCAAGGTCAACCATGAAAGGTTCTCGTCTGAAACTCATCAGTATCGCCCTCATCACCGGTCTGGGCGCCATCCCCGGCGCCCGGGCGGACGTCGGCGGCGACACCATCGAACTCTATACCGGCCAAGTGCGCATCCTGCCGGTAGCGCCCGTCAAACGGGTGGCCGTCGGCAATGGCAAAATCCTCAGCGTGACCGTGGTGGATGGTAGAGAGCTGTTGCTCCTGGCCGAGGGCGCCGGCGAGACCAGCCTGCATCTATGGTTGAAAAACGGGGAGGAGCGCGCCGCCCGGATACTCATCGCCCCCGCTAACGTCGGCCGGGCCGCTGCCGAGATCCGCGAACTCCTCGGTGTCAAGAGCACCGCCACCGTGCGCATCGTCGGCGACAAGGTCGTCGTGGACGGCAAGGACCTGTCCGCCGAAACCCTGGCGCGCATCAATACGCTGGCCAAGATCTACCCCAACACCGTCGCTCTTGCCGAACCGGAGCGCGTGCGCATGGAAAAAATGATCTGGCTGGATGTCAAGATTCTGGAAATGAAAAAAACCACTACGGAGCAATACGGCATCAATTGGAACAAGACCATCAATGGACTACAAGCCGCCGCTGCCGGGGATTTTGTCTCCAATAATATCTTTCGGCTGAATCAAGGAGGCGAGTTTCAATTCCCGGCGCAGCAAACCCAGGGGTTTCCCCTCAGCATTTCACCTTTTGCCGTCAATTTTGGCCTGATCAGCAAGATTACCTCGCAGATCAACTTTGCCTTGAACCGTGGCGATGCCTATCTATTGGCCAACCCCAAACTCAGCGCCCGCAGCGGGGGAGAGGCATCTTTTTTGGCTGGCGGGCAGGTGCCTATCCCCTTGGCCATCGGCTTCGGACAGACCAGCGTTCAGTTCAAAGATTATGGGATCGTATTGAATTTCAAACCCGTGGCGGATGATCGGGGCAACATTACCTTGGGAGTGAATACCGAAGTCAGTGATATTGATCGTTCGGTTTCGGTACAGGGCATCCCCGGCTTTTTTACACGCAAAACCAAAGCCGAAATCAACGTCCGGGACAGCGAAACCATGGTGATTTCCGGCCTTCTCAGTGCCAATGCGGCACAGGATGCCGACCAAATCCCCGGGCTTGGCGACATTCCCGTGCTCGGCAATCTGTTCAAGTCCACCAATTTCCGTTCCGGTCGGTCGGAATTGGTCATCCTGGTCACCCCCAAGATCGTCACGCCCGGCTCCCTGGAAAATATCCAGGAAGAGTCCCGCGGCAAAGTCATCGAAAACACCTTCAAAAAGACTCTGGGTAAAGGGCTCATCGATTAGGAGATTCTTATGTTCATCGTCCGCGCTTCCCATCCCCGTAACGGCGTCATCGAGGTGGATCCCCAAGGCCCTGTCTGCCTGTTGGGCAAAGGGGAACGCTCCCACCTGCGCCTGGAGGGCTGGAATATCGCCAAGGAACATGCCCGCATCACCCTGCGAGACGGCGGCCTCTACGTCGAGGCCCTGGGGTCACTCGGCGTCGTCCTGGTCAATGGCGAAAAATTGCGGGAATACGGCCCCATCCAGCCTGAAGATGACATCCAGATCGCAGGCTACCGTCTGCACATCATCAGTAAAACGAAGGGGACGGCGGATGGGGAGAGACGAGCGGAGGAATCCCTCCCCATCGTACCTGCCATCACCCTCGAATCTTCGCCTACGGCACCGGCGCCTACTGTCTCTCCCCAAACGCTCATCCCCGCTCCATACCGGGATGAGCGTTGGCAACCCCTGCTGCGGGAGGCACAGGAGCGTCTGCGCGCCCAGATGGACCTCAGACGGTTGGATCTCGCGTCCATGCAGGCACAGGAGCTGCGCCGGGTCGTCGGGCAACTGGTAGAGGAGGTCATCCGCACCATGCGTTCACCCGCTGATGTCGATCAGCAGCGTCTCGCCAAAGAGGTCTTGGACGAGGCGGTGGGTCTTGGCCCCCTGGAGGACTTGCTGGCCGATGAGACCATCACCGAAATCATGGTCAATCGCTTCGACGAGGTTTTCATCGAACGGCGCGGGCGCCTGGAACCGGCACCCGCCACCTTCAGTAGCGAGAGCGCCGTGCGCCACATCATCGACCGCATCGTCGCCCCCGTCGGGCGGCGCATCGACGAAAGCTCGCCCCTGGTGGATGCCCGCCTGGCCGACGGCTCCCGCGTCAACGCCGTCATCCCGCCCGTGGCGCTCAAGGGGGCCGGCATCACCATCCGTAAATTCGCCAAGAAAAGGCTGCAGATTGAGGACCTCATGGCCTTCGGCTCCATTGAAGAGCGGATGTCCCGGTTTTTGAACATCTGCGTCGAGCAGCGCAAAAACATTGTCATCTCCGGGGGCACGGGCTCCGGCAAGACGACCCTGCTCAACGTGCTCTCCAATTTCATTCCCGATCACGAGCGCATCGTCACCATCGAGGACGCTGCGGAACTGCGCCTGTATCAGCCCAACCTCGTCTCCATGGAGGCGCGCCCGGCCAATATCGAAGGCAGGGGGCAAATCCCCATCCGGGAACTGGTGCGCAACGCCCTGCGCATGCGTCCGGACCGCATCGTCGTGGGCGAATGCCGCGGCGGTGAGGCGCTGGACATGCTCCAGGCCATGAACACCGGCCACGACGGCTCCCTCACTACCGCCCACGCCAACGCCCCGCGCGACATGCTCTCGCGCCTGGAGGTCATGGTCATGATGGCGGGCATGGAGCTGCCCCTAACAGCCATCCGCGAACAGATCGCCTCGGCGGTGGACATCATCGTCCAGATCACCCGCTTTTCCTGCGGCTCGCGCAAAGTAACCAACATCTGCGAGATCACCGGCACCGAAAGCGGCGTCATCCAATTGCAGGAACTTTTCGTCTTCAAGCAACAGGGCTACGACGCCAATGGCAAAGTGCGCGGGGTCTTTCTGGCCACCGGCGCGGTCCCCGAGTTCTTCGAGGACATGCGGGCGCGCGGCCTGCCGGTGGACCTCAATCTCTTTCGGGAGGCGGCCGATGAGTAAGAATGCGTCCATCTCGGCATCAGACCGGCGCCGATGGTCATCCAGATGTTGGATGATCTGGGATGCCTACTTTCGTTGGAAAAATCATAGGCGACGTCTGCAGAATTGCCTAAGTGCCAGATATTTTCTATCGCGGAAGACGCGACCAGCACATCCTGGCGTGACCGCCTCAGCCCAGGGTTCCTGGCAACGGCAATGCGGGGCCGGGGCCATGGAGTTCGCCATCGCCCTCCCCGCCTTACTGATGCTCCTCCTCGGCACCCTGCAAGGCGCCCTCCTCTACCAAGCTCGCCTGCAGCTCGAAGTGGCCGCCCAGGAGGCCGTCCGCGCCGGCACCCTCCACGGAGGCAATGTGAGCGCCATGCGCGACGCCCTGGCCCGGGGACTCGTGCCCCTCTACACTCACGGCCAGGACCTGGCTGCCCTCACCGAGGCCCGCGCCAAGGCCGAGGCCGCCGCAGCCCTCGCCCAAATCCGCATCCTCAACCCCACCCAGGAGGCCTTTGCCGATTTCCAGGAACAAACTCGGGACAACACCGGCCGCTGGGTCATCGCCATCCCCGTCGACCACCTCGGTCACCGCAAGACGAGCTTAGGGACGCAAAGCG
>JAJYPA010000306.1 GCA_021795795.1 Pseudomonadota bacterium
CCTTGCGTGCCAACCGGCGTCGAGCGACTTCGAGCAAGTCGCGGTCAGCCAGTTCCTCCACCAGCGATTCAAAAACTTCCGGGTTGACCATATAGAACGCCGGACGATTGTGATTGAGCACCGCCACGGGGCGTGCTCCCGCGTCCCGGAGCACGCTGGCTGGGTTCTTCTTGAACTCGGTCATACTGATGGAGTAATCGGCGTAAATGGGTTCCATGATGATGTGCTCCTGCATTCCGCATAATGCTAACAGGGCCAAATATAGAGCCGATAACGGCGCTTTTCAAGAGGTTGCCGGATGGAAAATAAAAAATGGCTCGGTATTTTCAAGGGGTGAGGCGGCAAGCGAACCCTGAATCTGCGTCAGGCGCGAGCATTGGCGGAATGTTTCAGAGTGTCAGAGCAGGTATTTTTGGGATTGTCTAAGCATTTTCAAGGAGCAGGATATATTTTCCACATGTTATCCACAGCTAGTCGCTTCGCTTGGAGTGATAGCCGCGATACAATTATTTTGAACTATTAAGAGAGGTTGAAAATGACAATTGGGAAGAAGGAACGGCTTAGATGGCAAGAAAGACTTGGAAGGCTAAACCGGGAAGTGCCCGAAATCTTGATGGCCTACCTGGTGTGCTCCTTCCCGGTGCTGTGTCTGGTGCATGGAACTCAATGGAATCTGGCCGTGTCCACGATTTTGTTCGGAATCCTCCTGCTGCTCGTGGGATTCATGCTGATCCCCCACGGAATATGGAAGGAGGGCTCGACATTCAGCAAGGCTTGGCATACTTATGATCGCGAGCTGCGGGACAAGTCACTTTTGAATGTGCTCCTGGAACCCAGACGGCTCTGGAAAGACTGCGTGCACAACATGGTGCCCGTATTCAGGAGCGGCGGGGTATACAGGATCACCCACCAGAGACAACACAGGAGGATAAACCACCTCGCACTCGCCAGACGCACCAGTGCTGGGCACGGAGCGGCCACCAAGGCTGGCGATGACGGCGACGGCGATGGCGACGGAGAACCGCCCCGACCCCGATCTTCCCACACACCCACACCACCGCTTCATCATAGCCTCACCCACTCCCTGATCATCGCCGGGGGTGCCCAGTGAGAGCGCCCAGCACAAATCGGCAACAGGTCCGCCCGTGCCCCACAGTTGGCATGGACATCAAATTCGCCATCGCCCTCCCAGAGTTGGCCGCCGCCATCGGCGCCAACCCCCGGTCGATGCGCAACGCCTTTTATCTCAAGCCTCATGACTTCCCTATAGCTATCTATTTGCCTGGGACCAGAGGCCCTCGCTTCCTGGTATCCGATGTTCAAGTCTGGCTGGAGGCCCGCAAGACTCCCGCGCCGCCGCCGCCGCCAGTCACACCAAAACCTCAACAAGGCCGCCCACGCAAGGCTTCCGCCGCGCAAATCGCCCGTGCCCGGCAGGGCAAAGGCGATGCGGCATGAGCACGGTGAGCACGTTCAACCTGCCCGACCTGGATCAGCGAGTAGCAGCCCTGCGCTGGTACATTGATGCCGCGCGGGCCATCGCCCCAGATGACCCCATCCACCTCCTGATGGCGACCACTGCAATCAATCTGCAAGCCGCGGCAGACAGGGTGGCGTGCCGCCGCCACCCCACCCCCGACTTTCGCCACTCCCAAATGGAGGCCGCGAAGATCGTGGCGTCCGCCCTTGGGCTGGAGCCATGCACGTTCCGGGCTAACAAGCCCTGGCTGCTGCTGCAGCAAAAGGGCCTTGGCGAAGGGATCGGGTTCCGGACGCTTGGCGTCCGGAGCCGGCGATACACCCAGGAGGCTGTGGACTACCTGATAGCCCATTGGGATCTGACCCGGATGGCGATGCGCTGATCCGACACGGCGATCAGGTCCAGCTCATCCCCATAACCATAACCAGATGCCAGGAAAAGTTTGCTCGGTAAATCCACTACGGGAAAGACACAAAAAAGGCCAGCGGGCGCTGGCCTCTCTCTTACTTCACAAAACACACGTTGGAGATAATCATGGAAACCGAAGTTGATGTCAAGAACGCCGCCGCCGCTAACGCCGCCGCCGCTTCAGTCCGTCAGGGTTCAGTCCGTCAGAGCGCCGCCCTGACCCGCTGGACAGCCGCACGCCCGGCGTCCCAAGAGCAGATCGCAGACGCCACCGGCTGTGGCCAGGACCTGGCCCAACACATGGCAGGTCTGGATCTGCGACTTGACGCGAAAACCAGACATGGGAAGAAACAAAGCATTCTGTTCCCCCTGTTCTCCCGGCAAACCGGCGGCAGGTTGGAAGTGTCGGCCATTCAATTCCTGACCGACAAAAGTGACCCCATGGACTTCATGGGCGCCACGGAGACCCGGCTATTACGGAATCAGGAAGCCGCAGTGACGGTGCTGCCGATGATCATCCCCCAGGCCAAGGACGTGAATGAAAAAACCATCAAGCGCCCAAACAATCTGATGCTGGTCATGGGCGGCAAAGACGCTTTGGTCTTGAACCTGGTCACCGGCATCGAGACCGTGGCCCTGCCCTCCCCGCGCATCCCCCACCACCTGGCGGAGAAATGGGCGAAAGGTGAGAAGCATCAGATATGGATCTGCGGCGCGGTGGAATGGGAAATGAAAGAGATACTGACCCGCCTGCAGGATGCGGGCTTTGCCGGGCACATCCGCTGGACGGGCAACCCTCTCGCCCGCGTCATGCCTGGCGCGGAACCAGAGCCTTCGGAGGATGGCAAACCCGTATTGAACGAGATGAATGCGGAGATCCTGCGGGACGACGCCTGGGTGACATACCTGACGGGCGGACCGGACGCGGTGAAAGCGCTGTTGGCAGGTAGCGTCACCGTGCAGCGCAAACCCAAAAAGCTCAAGACGGACAAAAAAGCCGAGTCCCCGGCAAAAAACGCCGAGAGAGCCCTGAACACACATCGTCAGACCGGCAAGAAACGCCACGACCAGGACATGTACTACACCTCCTGCGACGATGCCGGCGACTTCCTGAATCAGGTCCTCCACGAAGGAGGCGAACATGTGTCCGGGCTGGTGGCCACCACCGGCACCGGCAAGACCCGCGCCATCGTGGCACGCATGCTGATGGACACGGACCACGCGTACATCTACGGCGCACCCACGAATGACCTCGCCCAGGAAACCTACCATGCGGCGCTCCAAATGCAGGATCGGATGTTCCAGGAGGGAACACTGAAACAGAAGCGCTCCCTGCGCTTTCATGAACCCCGAAGCGAAGAAAACTGCGAGCGTTGGCAGGTCGTCACCTTCCTCCAGACCGAAAACCGCGCACCCTGGGCACAGGGATGCCAGATCAAGGACCTTGCGGACGGCGTCAAAGGGGACTGCCCGCACGCCAATCAGTGCAAAAACCATGGGTATTTGGCCAGTCTGGACGCCTCCAAAAAGAGCGAAGTTGTGTTCACCGTCCACCAGGCGCTGACGGGCGATTCCTCCTTACTGGGGTATTTCGGAGGAATGGGATCCTGGGAAGAAGGCGGAAACTCGGAAGAGCGGCTCATCATTGTGGACGAGTACATCCCAATGTTCTCAAGACTCGAAATGCGGGTCGATGATATCCTGAAAAACATTCTCGCGGCCGACAAGCGCATTGACCAAAGGTGGATCGAGCGATATGCCGAGCGGGTGATCGACCACAAGATGTACTCCAGCGAAGAACGCAGGAAAATGGCCGGGGATGCATTCGTCTGGTACGACCTGCATTACCGCCCGGTCATGCAGGGGATCATGGCGCAGGTCGCGGAACACGCTGATCCCAAGAAGGATCCGAAGCCGCGGGATGTGAAGATATCCGGCGCCTGGGCCGATTTTATGCAGAGTTATCCCGATCGCCCAAAATGGTTGGACCAGATGGACGGGTCCACGCTGGGCGAGCGTCCCTACCTGGTAGGAAGCCGGGATCAATGGATACTCCCCAGGCTATGGCTGGATGCCCTGTATCTGGCCCTGAAACAGGATCTGGGTGTGTTCTTCTACGACGGCAAGCTGATCGTTGGCCGGGAATCCGGGCTGTTCAAAACGCTCCTGAAACAGGGCGGCTACCTGCTGGATGCCACCATGCCCCAGGGGCATCAGGCCGTAATCCGCCAATTCCAGGGCGGGAAAAACGGCGAAAAGAAAGGCACCATCATCGACGTGCCGGTGTGCCAGCCTTTCCTGAAACTCATGCAGGTGCTGGACGGCAACAAGCATGGCCGGGCATCTCTGGGGAAAAAAGCCCTCCCGCGGGAGATCGGAAAATTCCTCATCGCATGGCTGGAGCTGCTCGCGATTCATGGAGCCGGTAATACCTCGGCGCTGACCCACATGCCGATCCGCTATATCCTCACCGCCGTGTTCGCCGGGCCGGAAGAATTCCACACCGTTTTCTCCTACATGGACGAGGAGAAAGCCGCCAGAATGGCGGAGAAAGTGCTCCGATGGCTGGATGACAAAGGCTGGACCTGCGGCGGCAAGGAGTGGCTGAAGCTACTGAAGGACATGGACATCCCCGCGAACCCGGAGGACGCGCGTGAAAAATACGGGGTCACCCTGGAGGACGTCGCCATGCTGGGCCACTGGGGCAACGATGACCGTGGGCATAACCGCTGGGAGCAGGCATCGGCGATGCTGATCTGGGGCGCGCCGCTCAAGACCCCGCAGGAATACCAAATCGAATATCACATCCATCGGGCTATCATGAAAAAGCATGGCATCGAACTGGAATACTGGGACGGCAGCGTGGAGAAAGGCCTGACCATCGCCACGAACGGCGGAGAGGATGAACTGGATTGCTCATTCCCGCTGCCTACCGTAGCAGATGCCAGAAAATATGTACTGTCCAGCCTGAACGCCCAGATCGCCCAGGGCGTAGGCCGTCTGCGCGGCGTGCGGCGCACGGAGGCGAACCCGGCTGCGGTCATCATGTACCTCGGCGATTTTCCTGTCGCCGCCGTGGAGGGCGGCGATTACCACCTGCCGACCATCGCTTACCAAACCTCCTTCCAGAGTCACCTGTGCCAGGTGGCCACGAAAGAGAGCATGGCGGTCTCTGTCATATCCGCCATGGAGGGCGGACGAACTTGCCTGCAGGAGATCTGCGATGCCGTGAATGGTCACATCCGCGACATGAAGCTATCCCTCCCGAAGATGGGCAAGGACGCCGCACGCAACCTGCTGAACCGGATACGGAGTTACGCCGTTACGATGGGAGTCAGTCTGGCTGAGGCGGCCCGGATGCTGGCCGAAAAGGTCATCGCCTGGATCATGGCACCATCGGGGATTCTGGCTCCAGAGTCCTTCTATGCGACCCCGGAAGTATACGCCAGGCACATCAGCGACGACCCGGACTGGATAGCCTCTGTGGCCATCCTGGCGAATATCCTGGAACCGCTGGACCCCAGCGCACGGGAGGCCCGCGAGGGATGCGGGCGGTGGCGCATGCCGGACGGCACACTCACCACATTCTAGCCGCCAAGCCGCACCTCATCACCAACCATCAACGAATCCGGACTCCGTCCCGGAGGGAAAACCGCGTCCGCAATCCGACGAAGATCGCCAAAATGCCGCACACGGCTGTCCAAAACCGTCCGCCAACACGGAAAACCGCCCGCAGACGGCTCGCAGGCGGCCATCACCGGACAAAAAACCACCGAAAGAACCCCGGCGGACCGTGTCCGCCGTCGTTTCCGACCGGAAACCAGATCGACTGTGGCAATTTTAACACCCCCGTCGGCCGTGTATGGATACCTGTTTTACAGTGCCGATGGGGGTGTGTTTTTTCTGATTCATCAACTCCAAGTTCAGCGTCAACGGTGGTTTGTGGTGGAAGGAAAAGAAAAGGCCGCCGCAACCCACCTCTTTTCCCACCACCACAAACCACCGCGAGGGGGAAATCGGCTCGGTATTTCCAACGGGAAACAGGCGCGGCTTTGCCCTGTAAGAATGGAAACGTGGGATTGATGGAATTAAGGAGACGCCAATGACTGCTGCTGATTTTTCGGACATCTGGTCCCCACCGCTGCCGGGCACGCCAGCGCCGTCGCCTGACGATACGGAGCGGTTCGCCGTCTGGCTGATGCGGACGCGGGGCGACCCCGAGTGGAACCCCGACCGGGCGGACCATACGATGCCCGCCTGGCGGGACGAAATGACCCGCCTGATCTCTGTTTATCAGAGCTCCAGGGCGATGGATGATGCTCGCCGTGCGGCTATTCATCACGCCAAACTCATGCACCGTCATTTACTGGATCTGGGTTATCCAGTCAGCGTGGAGCGGGATATGGAGACGTTTGTCTGGTGGATGGCGCACCGGGAAGGGTGGTTGAACAATCAGCAGAGGTGGTGAAGGGTGGTGGGAAAGAAAGATGCCGTCGCCGCCAACGCTGTTCAACCCACTGAATAATATCTACAAAGGAAAATGGCTCGGTATTTTCAAAGGGCGTGAGGCAAATGGGCCTGACACATTGAAAGAGGACTTAAAGATGAACGAGAAAACGATTCGCATGAGTAACGGACGCCCGGTCAGTATCGACCTCGAAAACTGGATCACCTGGGCCACCGCCACCGACTATGACTACGCCAAACACCCCCACGATTTTCAAAGCTACAGCTCCCTGCACGTCCTGAAAAGGGACGGTAAGGAGAAGTATCTGGTGTTTGGCAAGAGCCACAGTTGCTATGACGGCGGACACACCACCTATGCCGGGATTCTGATCGCCAATGAAGATGAGTTGACGGACGCCATGCGCCAGGTGATGGATGACCTGGGTCTGGTTGACGAAGACGGGAACGTGGGCGATCTGCTGCGTAAGTGGGAGCAGGATTTGCCTGCCGTGGACCTGGACTGACCGGCGTAACTGGGCGGGTGCAGCATCACATGCGCCCCCGCCCCTGCAGGGCGCAACCCCATTTCTTTTTCCTTTCACCTACCACCACCAAAGGAGTTTCACCATGAGCAACAGTAATCGCATCACCGAAAACCGGAATCTCATCCACGACCTCGCCGTGGCCCAGGCGTCATTTCTGCTGGCGAATCTCGCCCCCGCCGTTTCCGCGAATATCGACCGAGGTGTGCCTATCGAAACGCAGAGGGACCAGTATCACGCAGATCTGACCGCTATGACCGGCAAGGTCATCGGCGTCATGAGCGACCTCGCCGCCGATGAGCAGGCAATGGAGCACATCCTCGCCATGGGTCTGAAAATCACGGAGGAGCGGGCGATGGCGGATTAGGGCCAGCACACCGCCACAAGCACAAACTGCCGCCAGGTTTCGTCATTCCACTGCCACAGCCCGTGATAACGCGGGCTTTTTCATGCCCGCCTCATAACGATCAGGTGTCCGCGCGCCCTGTACTCCATGTGAACATCCACATGGGAGCAGCGTCATGGAATCTGAAAATCCGTCTGTTATTAACTCTACTTCAGCAAATCCCAACGCCAGCAAGGCACTGGTCGAGACACTGGTCCCTGCCGGACTGACCGGCGCCGTTCGCGAAAAGGCGATTGACGCCATGTTTCTGTCGATCAGCGTGCTGCACATGAGCCTGGAAGATGTCCAGCGGCGCATTCAGGAAATCGCCATGGTTCATCATCAGCCCCTGGACTCCCCCCAAGTCTGGCTGAAATTCAATCGGGAGGTCCAGGCGCTGTCTCTGATGCGCGACCCGGTCAAGGATCTGGCCCACCGGCTGCCGCCGAAGGAGCAGTCCGCATTCCTCGCATCGGTTTCTACCGCAAAAAAAGTATTGGGTTACTCACCTGAAGACGTGAAAGAGCTTTTGAGCGTGGTGCAGATGGGCAACGTCAACAACCCGTCCGGCGCGGCGAAAGCGTTTTCGGAAGGTATTAGCGGCGAGGTTGGGGACCATGCCAACAGCGTGAGCGGCCGGAATGGCGTGTACTCGTGGGACCAGAAGGCCACCGGTTGGGGCGGTGATGGCCAGGACGGGACCGGCGCGGTTGTCAAGCCGGAGCGCAACATCGCCGATGCTGCGACCCCCGCAAAAACGCATGGAGATGGAGAGATGATTGTATCTGGCGGAGACGATGACCGCGATTCGGATCGGGAATCGGAACTGGATCAGGTGGAAGTGGACGTGGAAACCATTCATCAAAAAGCCGCCAGTCACCTGAATGACCGGAACTACCTTGGGTATCGGACTTTCATGGAAAACGCCGAAATCCTGGACACGGATCATAAAGGGCGCGGCAAGGCGGCGAAGAACCGGGATGGCAATGAACAGGAGCCCGAGCGGATTACCGCAAAGCTGAAAATCAACTTGTGGCTGGCCTCCGACGACAGCGCGCGCGGCGCCATCCCCGACATCATGAAAAAGATTCGGGAGTTGCAGGGTTTGCCGGAGCCATCGGTGATGACCCAAAAAGCTCTGGAGCGCATGGAAACCCCGCTGGACAAGCTGGTCGCCGACTTCGGCGAAAAGAAGGGTAAACGCCGCGATAACAAACCCGCTCTGGAGCGTTGATCGTTGAAACACGCGCATCAGGTTCCCGGATGTCCGGTACAAAGATGAGAGCGACGACCATCTATCTACAGGAGCAATCGACATGAACACAAACGGACTGGCGGTACTGAAAAAGAGCAGCACGGACCTGGCCAACCGGCTGGGCGAGCTGGAGCGCAAGGTGGCTGGCGGTGGAAAGGCGAAACCCATCCGGATCAACGGAGCTTCGCTCGCTGTGGACCGGCTGGCGCGAGACATTCATCGCATATCCGTCGAGGTGGATATTCTGGAGGGCCAGATTCTGGGCCATGCCGACGGCAGCCATAGTGGTGCCGCATGAGCACGGAGAAGGAATTCCACGCCGCCCACCAGGACCTGAACGACTATGTGGACGCCTTCGCCAGGCAGGTGGCCGAACGGGGTTCGCACCTCGCACCCCAGCATGGGGCTGCAAAAGGTCAACTGGCGCAACTGGCCCAGGACATCAAAAAAGATGCGCAGAACATCGCCACCGGCATGATCTCCACCGGCGATGCGGTGGACATCCGGTCGGGCAAGATTGCTCCCGTCGGGAACCCGGATCCCAAGCCATTGCTGGCGCGCGGCCTGACCCGTATTCAGGACGCCGCGAAATCCCTTGCGGTGAACCTCGCTGACACTGGCAAGCAGGTGCGGGCGTTGGTGAAAGACAAGGTGCCCGGCGCCGACCAGGTGGTGAAAGCCTGGGACAACGTGTTGGACGCCACCAGTCATTACACGACCTTGGGCATGAAACGATTGACCGGTCTGGCGCACGGCATGGACCC
>JAJYPA010000307.1 GCA_021795795.1 Pseudomonadota bacterium
GCAGCGGCGGTCGCCGGGCGGGGGCCAGCAGGCGGCCCTGCGCGTCGGCGATGCCCATGCGGGTCAGCCAGGCCTCGAACTCCGGGGCGCGGCGCTTGCCGAGCACGTGGCGCAGGTAGAGGGCGTCGTGGAAGGAGGTGCTCTGGTAGCCCAGCATGATGTCGTCGGCGCCGGGCACGCCCATGATGAAGTGGATGCCGGCCACGCCCAGCAGGGTCAGCAGGTTGTCCATATCGTCCTGGTCCGCTTCGGCATGGTTGGTGTAGCAGATGTCGCAGCCCATGGGCAGGCCCAGCAGCTTGCCGCAGAAGTGGTCTTCCAGCCCGGCGCGGATGATCTGCTTGCCGTCGTACAGGTATTCCGGCCCGATGAAGCCGACCACCGTGTTCACCAGCAAAGGACGTAATTCGCGCGCCACGGCGTAGGCGCGGGCTTCCAGGGTCTGCTGGTCGACGCCGTGATGCGCGCCGGCCGACAAGGCGCTGCCCTGGCCGGTCTCGAAGTACATGACGTTGTCGCCCACGGTGCCGCGCTGCAGGCCCAGGGCTGCGGCGTGCGCCTCGCGCAGCACCGCCAAATCGATCCCGAAACCCGCATTAGCCTTTTGCGTGCCAGCCACGGACTGGAACACCAGGTCCACCGGCGAACCCTGCTCGATGGCGCGGATGGCATTGGTGACATGGGTCAGCACGCAGGATTGAATGGGCGCGTCGAAGCGCTGGCGCAGATCGTCGACCAGGCGCAGCAAGGCGTCGATGGCCGGCAGGCTGTCGGAAGCCGGATTGATGCCGATGACGGCGTCGCCGCAACCGTACATCAGCCCGTCGACGATGGACGCGGCGATACCGGCCGGGTCGTCGGTGGGATGGTTGGGCTGCAGGCGCGCGGCCATGCGCCCCGGCAGGCCGAGGGTGTTGCGAAAACGGCTGACCACGCTGCACTTCTGCGCCACCAGCACGAGGTCCTGGTTGCGCATGAGCTTGCTCACCGCAGCCGCCATTTCGGGCGTGACACCGGGCGCCAGGCGCGCCAGTGCGGCGGTGTCGGCCGTGTGCGACAGCAGCCAGTTGCGGAAGTCGCCTACCGTCAGGTGGGCGACGGGGGCGAACGCCGCGGCATTGTGCCGATCGAGAATGAGGCGCGTGACCTCGTCGTCCTCGTAGGGCACCACGGCTTCGTGCAGAAACTGCTTCAGCGGCACCTCGGCCAGCGCCATGCGCGCAGCCATGCGTTCCTCCTGGGTCGCCGCGGCGATGCCGGCGAGTTCGTCGCCGGAACGCGCCGGGCTAGCCCGCGCCAGCAGGGTCTTGAGGTCGGGAAAGGCATACCGGACCTGGCCGGCGGTTTGCGCATAGGGCATATATGGTTCCATTACCTACAGGCTCACGGCCCAAACAATTCATGTTGCTACTAATGCATGGATACGCGATCAAGGCATACGCGGCCCAAGCAGAATAATCCCCATTCCTGCCAGGGTCACAGTCATACCGAGCCAATCTGTCCAGGTCGGGCGCACCGACTCCACGGCCCAGAGCCAGAGCAAGGCCACCGCCACATAGACGCCGCCGTACGCCGCATAGACCCGCCCCGCTGCCTGAGGGTGCAAGGTCAATAGCCAGACAAAAACAGCAAGACTGCCGATTGCTGGCACCAAAAGCCACGCCGTGCCATCACGCCGCATCCAGAGAAATGGCAAGTAGCAACCAACAATCTCGGCGACGGCCGTGAGGATGAATAAAACGAGGGCCTTGAAAATTATCATGGCGTTTTTAAGATGATCGCGGAAGGCATTTAATTGCCCTGAGCATAAGACTCCAGCCATTCAATGACCGCATTCCGATAACGAGAAATTCCTTTATAGTTTGCAATCTCCCCGGGTAAAGCCTTCAGTACTTTGTACAAGCGCTTGGCCCAAACCCGATTTGAAGATAAATCCTCTAGGTTGATCAGATAGGTGCGTATGCTGAAAAGCAAGCCATGGGATCGCGGCAAGCGCGCGATCAACTGCAGTTCCACCCGCAGATGGACTAGACTTCCCGCGTTCTCCACCGTGACCTTTGCGCGATCAGGCCCCCAGATTGGATAGGTTTCCGGCGAGGTATCCAGACGTGGATGGACAGTCATTGTCCAATTTAGCCTTCGGACTGGACGATCAACCTGGAGATTCAAGAGATACTTAAGTGCCCGATCAAAAATACCTAATTCATGGGCCAATGGCACTGGGCCGTGCCATTGGCGAAAACTCATTCCCAGATCAAACGACAATGACCAATCGGCAGGCCCAGTAATCACGCCGCCATCCATGAACAGATCTCCGTTTCGCTGGTCGATCAGATTGAAGTCGCCTTGCGCTTGGCGAGCGATGTATTCGAAAGGCGGCAGGGGTAAGGATTTTTCATCGCCGAAAATAAACTGATCGTATAATCCAAGAGCTTGGTTACGCCAGCCCCACGCCTTGCCGTCACGCTGCAAATCAAAGAGGTGAGGATAATCCCGTGCGTAGCTGATCATGATCAATTCAAGAAAATCCCATTCAGCAACGCGCATGTGCGGCAAAACCCGGCATCGTCCGGGGTCGTTTTGGAGAACGAGGCGTCGTTCCTCAATCTCGGATAGATAGTGTTCGTCGACGTCGAACGCGTGCTCAAAGACGGAACCAGCCTCACCGCGAGATGCGGGCTCTAGATTGACCGAGTAGGTGTAGGCATCTTGGGAGAAGGGGAACGGGAAGCGCGCAATCGCCTCGGCACTGTTTGCGTAGCTGAAATCGCCGCGGTACGTCTCCACTGGCTTGAGTATCGGCCTAGCTAAGTTCAACATGGCAATTGTCCGTTCAAAGATTGAGTACTAGGCTCGCGCCCCGCGCACGCGACACGCAAGGCATGATTTTGTTGGCCCGTTCGTTCGAGGCCAAATAGCTGTCACGGTGCTCGACGATCCCATCAAGCACTTCGGTCTCACACTGGCCACAAACCCCACCACGGCATAAGTTTGGGATATCCACTCCCGCAACTTCGAGGGCTTCCAGTAAGGACTGGTCTGCTGGAACCTGCAGATTGCGCTGGCTGCGGGCGCAATAAACGGAAAAGGCTTCGCCTGGTGCGGGAGCGGTAAAGCCTTCACTGTGAATATGGCTCTCGGGCCATCCAAGGTCACGCGCCACAGTGATGACCTCCTGAGTAAGCCCAGTGGGCCCGCAGACATAGACATGCGTACCGAGTGGCTGCTCGGCTAATAAGTGAGTGGGGTTGAGTCGTGCCCCACGAGCACTGTCATAGCTATGGAAGCGAGACAAGCCGTGTAGCGTCAATTCATCGAGAAATGCAGCGTTTTCCGTCGACCGAAACGCGTAGTGCAATTCGAAATTCGCATTTTGATCCGCAAGATCCGCGACATAGCCCAGGAATGGCGTAATGCCGATTCCGCCCGCAATCAGCAGATGTCGAGCAGCCATGCGGTCTATCGGGAACAAATTGCTTGGCAATGACAACTGCAAAAGATCATCGACGCAGGCATGTGCATGCAGGTAGGCTGAGCCACCGCGCGATTGCGCTTGCCGACGTACCGCTATGCGGTAGTGTTGCCGTTGCAAGGGACTACAAGCAAGCGAATAAGCATTGCGCAGGACACGCCCCTCAAGTGGCAGAATGACCTGCACATGACTACCAGCGGAAAATGCTGGGAGTTCATCGCCGCTGGCTGAGACGAGGTCGAAGATCCTGATGTCAGGGGCAGACTGCCGGATGGCTGTGATGCGCATGGTGAGCGGCCCCGCCGGCGCCATGTCACACCTCCTGTCCGTTGATCGGCTCTGCTGGCGTTTCGGCATTGATGCACACCCCCAGATAGGCGCCAATGCGATGCGAGAAATGCTCACGTATGGCCAGGCTCAGCCCACAACCGAGGCATTGAATCGGTCCAGGTACCAGCCCCGCTGTCAGCGTGCGGCAGTGCACGCAAAAGACTGGCTGCGTCGTTCCGATGCAAACCTCGGCCTGAATTTCATCATCACGCAGGCCGCATGCCTTGAGTAGGGCATCAGTCTGCGCGACGAAAACCGAGCTGCCACTGATGTAAAACCGCGCTCCAATTTTTGCGCCCCGCACCACATGTCGAATCGTTTCTGCCAGCGCCGGAGCATCGACGCAACAGCTAACAACCGACAGCGATGGCAAGGCCATACCGGGATCAACCAGCAGATAAAGCTCGACAGACACATTCGTCAAGGTCAAAAATCGGGCCACTGCAAAGAGTCCGGCACTGTCAGCAATCACGATATGCCGACGCGCGCTCCCCAAGGGAGTCAGCCGCGCATACTGAGGCAAACTACGCTGCGGCACAGTGCGGCCAGAATCCACGGCGTGTAGCAACGCGCTCAAAACTCAGCCCTCGCCTTCGCGCCGTTGCCCACAGAAAAAACCCACACCAAAGCTCGGGGTCTCGAAGCGGATCTTGCTTCCCTTGCGGAAGTACAGCACGTCCCCCTTGTTGGCTTGCAACTTGGTTCCCGCCTCGTCGGTGAGGACGAACTCGCCATCGACCACCAGCTTCATTTCGTGATAGGAGTAAAAATAGTCCAGGGCCTCAGACTTCTCCAGGCGGAAGAATCCGCAGGTGATGGTTTTCTCGGTGTCGTCCGAGGAGACGGCATCCCCGAGCCAGGCGTTGCAACCAGCGACTTTCATGCTCGGCAACTCCATCTGTTGCGCCGCCTTTTTGATCGTCATCGTCATCGTTCTTTCCTCCAGTTGATCGCACCAAGTGTTGCCCACGTCTTGCCAATTCACCATTCGCCCGGATCAGATCCAACCCAACTGCACTAATACGTCATTGACACTCATGACCTGGCAATAGATGTTGTTGAGAATCGTCAGCTCCTGTTCATGCAATGGCATCGTGACCGCGGCACAGGCGTTATCGACGACGATGACATCGAAACTTTCATCGGCCAAACTGCGCACGGTCGATGACACGCATTGATCGGTAAAAATCCCCGCCACGATGACATGGCGTATTCCCGTGTTGTGCAGCAATAAGCGCAGATTGGTCCCCGTCAGCGCGGAATCTGTCGTTTTCGTCACAACGATCTCATCAGATTCCGGCGCCAACTCGGACACCAGTTGGCTACTCCAGTCATCTTTCGGCAGCAGTAAGTTGTTGAATCCTGGCCGCCGCTGACTCAGCGAACGATCCCGGCCGTCACTGGTCAGGCAGGCGATTCGGGCATGAAACACCTCGCGCCGATGCGCGCGGAACATGTTCAGCAGAACCTTGGCGTTAGGAATCACGATGTCCCGCATCCGAGCGTGAAACGGCTGCCACAAGTCCCAAGCGGCTTGTTGCGCTTCAGGCAATGCCGCACGCTCGGTCTGTTGCAGATAGGCGTTCTGCACATCAATCAACAACAACGCGCAGGACTCTGGTTGCAACTGCGGGTCCGGGGGGACGGCGTCCTGGTAATAAGGTGATCGATATTTTTCTTTCCAGTTCATCTTGATTCAATATCGAGTGGGGACAGGGTTGGCTCTCACGCCCCCTAGCGATTGACGTGGGCCAAGGCAACGAGCAACAACAGCAGCAGAGTGGCGGCGAGTAGCTGCCAGAACAACAGAGGATTACGGTCGATCAACGGAGCTCTTCGCAATGGCGTCGTATCGCCGCCGGATGCGGCATAACGCACCAGATCGCTGCAAACCTCCGCCACGTCCTGGTAGCGGCTTTCCGGGTCGTTGTGCATGGCTTTCTCGAGCACCGAGTCGAGCCATGGCGGGAGGTCTGGACAGTGCCGACCAAGCGGCACTCGGCCATGCAATCCATACGGAAGGTGGCCACCACTGAAGGCCCGATACAGGGTGACCCCGAACGCGAACACCTCCGAGCGCCTATCGCCCAGTTGGTCCCGCATCAATTCGGGGGCCATATAAGCGGGGCTGCCTGGCGGCGTTATCGGTGCGGGCGCGAGCACGCCTGGCATGAACGAGAAACCGAGATCGAGTAGGCGCAATTCGCCAGCCTTTGTTAACAACACGTTTTCCGGCTTGATGTCACGATGGAAAACATCAAGGCGGTTCAAAGCCTGAATTGCCGCGCCCAATTGAGTAGCGATTTTTAATCCACGATTCAAGCTAACCGGTCCTTGCTCAATCAATTTTTCCAGTGTCAAGCCTTCGCAATAGGGCGTGACAACATAAAGCCGGCTCTGTCGCTCAGGATCCATCGATAGGGGCGCAAGGACGATAGCGCTATGCAGCTTTCCGCTGAGCCAGCGCTCACGCACGACAGCCTGCCGGATATTCTGGTCACCCTCGACCCGCGGCTTTGGGAATTTCACGACCAGACGCTTGTTTCCATCTCTCAGATCATCCGCGACGAAAACCCTCGAATAAAACCCGTCGCTCAGCAGCGCCCCAAGTTTGTAGTCATCCACCACGTCGCCGCTGGCAGGCACGGCGAGAATCGGTAATTGCCCAATCACCCGCTCCAAATATCCGAAATCCAGCGTTGGAGTGCGTTTGATGTCGATGACTGCAGCGGTGACGTCATCGTTAGAACCCGCAGAGCGTGCCGCAACTTCCAAAAGGTGGGCTACGGCTACGGGTGATGTGTTGTCAGAAAGTGCACGGCGTAAGTATTTTGAAGCGAGACATCGATACAACCCATCTGAGCAAAGCAGTAGGCGATCGCCCTCATGCAATTCAATCAGCCTAAATTTGCTGACAACATTGGGCTGCATCCCGACTGCTTGGGACACGAGTGACCCAAATGTGACACGAAATACATCATCCTCGCTAATCTGCGTCAGCTCGCCTGATCTCAACAAATAGGCACGCACATCACCAACCGAAATCAAATATGCGGTCTGCCCACGCAAGATCAGAGCGGCAAACGAGGCCGCCATCAGACTAAGTGTGACATCTGTTTTCCCGATCTGATGCAGCCATCGATTGGTCGCATCGAGCGCTTTAGAGGCGGACATCTCCGGACTCAAGGTATCAGGTAGTTCGTAATAGCCTTCGATAAAGCTTCGAACCGTCAACTCCGCCGCCACCCGACCTCCATGTCCACTGCTCAATCCATCGGCAACAGCGATCAGGCTACCTTTACTGGCACGCTGCTCTACGCTCCCGAGCATGATGCCAACATAATCTTCATTGAGCGCGCTTGTCCCTTTTGTTGAAATAAAGGAAATATCGCATTCTGGTGACTCGCCACGCTCAGGCAAAAGCTGTACTGAATAGTACTCCGAGGGGGTGGCGGAAGACGTTTTCATTGCCGTAAACTGGCCTGGCAAGGAGCTCAACTACTAGTCGTAGCCCCTGACCCATGCTTTATAATATTATTTCCTTCCAAAAATCTCGGATTGACTTGATTCGAGATCATGTTCGATTTTTTCTAGCACCTGCGGGGATCGCTTTTTCAACACGGCGAGCCAGATAAATCCAACAATTAAATAACCGATAAAAAGGTACGGAAGTATATTGTACGGATAAGCCGGCACAGGATATACGCTGCCGAACGCGGCTCCAATCATCGCCAGACCGCCGAGAGTACCGATGACGATATTTTTAAATGAAAGGCTTCCCTCCTTTTTAAGATAAACGGGAGCAGAAACAGAAATCAGGAAATACGCGAGCATGAAGCCAAATGTCGCAAATGTTGCGGTATATCCGAATGTATTCAGGGCGCCCGTTTCAATCAGCGCAAGAACTGCGATCAAGGTGATTATGCTTGCAAATGCAACAGCATAATGTGGAGTTTGATGCTTCGCATGCACCATGCCCATGGATCGGTGCACAAATTGATAGCGCCCCATCGAAAACAGAAGGCGACTTGCAGCATTAATAGAAGCCAAGACGCAGGCAAAAGCACTGACCGAGGCAACGATATAGAATACCGGGCCAAGTGGCGACATGCCAAGTGATTTAGCAAGGGTCAGCAGCGGCGCGGAATCATTGCCAAGCTTTGCCGTATCCCCACCGTATGCAATCACCATTGAATACGCAACAAACATGAAGAATGCGCCTGCCAACAACATACTCCATATCACAGCTCTTGGAATGGCGCGAAGGGGATCTTTTGTTTCCTTGCCCAACGAAGCAGCGCTCTCAAACCCAACGTATGAAAAAACTCCCAATACTAGAGCCTCGGCTATGCCCTTCGTCGATGTTCCAGCCAGAGTGAACTGCTTGATATCAACGATATGGCCTGGATGCTTATAAAACACTAAGAGTAGAACTGTTCCGACGATGGCAATTGAAGCCGCCTCAATACCTAAACTTAGCCTAGACGAAAGTTTGATGTCGCGCGCTGAAAGAAACCAGACAAGGGCCATGCTGAGGATATAGATCCAGTACGTTGGTATCGTAATTCCCCATGGGCTGAATGCGTTTTGCACAAAAATTGCTTCGCCTGCCAGAACCCCCATCGCCGTTCCAGTATATGCAGCAATCAACCCCCATCCTGCAATCCCTCCAGCCACTGGACCCAGGGCGCGTGATATGAAAATAAAAAACGACCCTGCGGCAGCAAAACGACTCGCTAGGACTGCGATATTCAGCCCGACCAAGAGTAGCCCTAGGGTGGACAGGCCATAAACCAACCAGCTTGCACTTCCAGCTAGTGCCGCAACAGCAACGACATTAATCGCAGGTGTAAAAGTTGGTGAAATATTGGCTAGCGATTGGCCAATCGTCTCTAAAAATCCAAGACTTGATGATTTTAAATTGGCTGATACCTTTGTTGGCAGATTCATTGCTTGCTGTGGCGCGCTCATGTTTCGAACTCCTATCATGATAGATTGGACTCCACCAACTGGCGAATAGCGCTGATGGCTGGCAAAGTCAGGCTCGAGTAATAAATTCCGAAAATACTTGAGGAATCTAACCCGCCTAACCAGCATGCAAGAACAATGCCAGAAAATTTGATCGGTTTTCTGTTTTTGTAACCCTGTGCGCACAAATTACGTGCGTAAACAAGAGGGCGTTGATCTGTCGCCGCGCCATAACACATAACTCGTATAAACTGCAACATCTTGGTGCATAGAACTTGTACTGCACATATATCCAACAAAGAGCGTCATGACGCACTTGTTATGCACTTTTTTGGCGGCCATATTTATTTACGTCGCAAAGGAAGTCGCAACTCAAATCAATTTGGAGGGTAATTATTCTCCGGTTTCTTGTAAATGATACGCCATGGATTATTCATGAACCATATTGCCCTGGAATCCAGTTTGTGCCTGCCAACGGTATTCCAGCCATGGCGGCGGCCTCTACCGT
>JAJYPA010000308.1 GCA_021795795.1 Pseudomonadota bacterium
TGATGGAGTTTCTAAAGGGGCTTTGATTATGTAGAGCTCGCGAGCACGATTCGACCCTACAACGCAGTCGAAGAAAGGCTCGCAGCTCTGCTACTATACATAATCGCGAGGTATACATAACGCTGCGCAACTGCCTTTCCAGGGGTACCCAGACCCCGACAAATGATCTAATCCGACAGATCCTCAAACTTTGCCTTCATGGTTGGGTTGCCTCGGGTAAGGCGCTTGATAGTCACGTTCTGCGCCTTGTCATTGGCCAAGCGCAGGTTGCGATCGGTACCCAGCAGGGCGTCCTTGGTTTTTTGCAGGTGGTCGATGGACTTGTCGATCTCGTCGATAGCGGTCTGGAAACGGCGTGCGGCTAGGTCGTAGTTCTTGGCGAAGGCGTCCTTGAAGCCTTCGAGCTCGGCTTCGAAGTTGGTGATATCGATGTTCTGTGCCTTGACCAAGGCCAGCTCCTGGCGGTAGCGCAGGCTGTTCAGGGCCGCATTGCGCAACAAGGTGATCATGGGTAGAAAAAACTGCGGGCGGATGACGTACATCTTGGGGTAGCGGTGCGAGACATCGACAATACCGGTATTGTAGAGCTCGCTGTCAGATTCCAGGAGCGTAACGAGTACGGCGTACTCACAGCCCTTTTCGGTGCGGTCCTTGTCGAGCTCCTTGAGGAAGTCCTCGTTGCGCTTCTTAGTGGCCGTAGTATCCGCCTCGTTTTTCATCTCGAACATTATAGACACGATCTCAATGGGATTCGCGGGATCCGTGTGATCGAAATCGCGGAAGATGTAATCCCCTTTGCTGCCGGTACGAGCGTCGGTGTCCTTCTCAAAGTAGGCATACGGGAAGGCCGTGGCGCGAATCTGGTTGAAGGTGACCTCGCAATGCTGTTCCAGCGTTTCGCCAAGCATCTTGGTGGAGAGCCGAGCCCTCATGTCGCGTAGTCTCTCGATGGCCTCGTCACGGTCGCGGATCTGGGTTTGGTACTTCTCCACCAAGGCCTTCTCGGCCAGTTCCTTTTCCAGAGCAGCGCGGTCTAAGGCGGCGCGCAGAGCATCGCGTTCCTGCTGCACACCGTCGATAGACTCTCGAATGGCCAAAGCCTTGCTCGTGTCGTGTGCCTGGACCTGGGCCTGGAGCTTTTGAATCTCGGCGTCCTTTTCGGCAGCGACGCGCTGGAGTTGGTTCAAGAGCTTGGCCTCAGATAGTTCTGAGAGCGAGGCAATCTGGGCTTGGAGCTTCGCGATTTCAGCCTCTTTATCGGCCACCGACTGTTGGCGCTCTCGCTCCAATTGCGTGCGGGCAAGCTGCAGGGCCGTCTCCTTGTCCCGCTCCGCCAGTGCCAGACGTTCGGCCACTTGTTTGTTGAACTCCTTATCGCGGACCTGGCGTAGGATGTCGGCGTAGCCAGATTCATCGACCTGAAAGGCAGTATGGCAATGAGGACAGACGATTTCTGGCATGGTATGGCTCCTTGGCGAATGTGGACTTTCTAGGGGATGGGCTTCAGGCTGGCCGACTCCCGATCGTAGACATAGCGGGTGATGCTGCCATCTTTGATGCGCTCCACCGCCTCGTCGATAACGAACAAGGGCACCAAAAACCATTCCTCAGGTTGTACCGGATGGCCGAAGCGATCGTGGATGGTGATATCAAGCCGCGCGGGCGCGAACAGTCGATGCAGCAGATTTTCCAGGCGGGTGCGCTGGATCCCCGCCAGTTTGTAGGTCGCTACCACTTCGACCTTGGCGAGGAGATAGGTGGCCTCGTGCTCGGCGTTGGCGATGCGGCTATCGACTTTGCCTCCTGTCACGCCGATCTTATGGATGAGCTCGCGATGTTGTGCCACGTAGGGGGCGGCTGACAACGACCGCAGGACGTAGATAGTGCCGGTTTCCACGTCATCGGCGTCAAACTCCCCGCCGAGGGTGAGTTGCCCCGTGTCGGGAGCGACCAACCGTCTCGCTGCAGGATCGTCGTAAAAGGCCCGCTGCAAGGAGCGCAATAGCAGATTGCTCTCCGTTCCGTTGGAGTAAATGACCCGCAGACGGCGGTCGACCTCCCTGGCGGTGGTTTTCAGTGGCTCACCGATATCGGCGACGTACAGCGTAAGCCCGTCTAGAACAAAAAAATCCCCGGCCTCGATACCCCGGCGTCCCGCCTCTATGGGCTGGGACTGCCGCATACCGGTCTGGATATCGGTTTGCACCCGCTCAAAAAGCGGCCGAAAGGTCTCGAAGTCTTTGCACGGCGTGCGGTCAGCGATTTCTTCGGCAGCGCGTTTCTCGGTACTAGCGCGCACATGGCGGAGCACCGTGATATCGTTCGATTCGGCCACACCTGACAATTCTGCGGCTAAGTCCTCGATATTGGGGTCTTCCGTTGTCGACAGGACCCCTGGCTCGCCCGAGAGCAGACCCTGGTGATCCAATGGCTCCAGCAGCTCTCGGCACTCTGGGAGGGCGCGCAAACGATCCAGGCGCACGGCATAGAGGCGCTCGAAGATATCCCGATCTTCCCCATGCTGCGGCACTCGCCCGTGGGTGACCACAAAGCGTTGGATGTCTTCCAAGCCGGCGATGATCCGTTCTTCTTTGGCGGTCCGTCCGTCTTTTTTCTCGGGTGGCGCAAAGTCCGCCAGCTCCGCGGCGAGGTCATCCAGTTCCGACTTATGCATAGCGGCCCTCTGCCTTGAAGCGCATGAAGGCCGTGGCACCCTCGGCCATGCGGCGTTCCCAAGGATCATGGGCAGTGAGCGCTGGAACCCGTCCCCGCTCTTTCTTGAATTGTACGGCGCGAATCGCCAGTTCCTTTGCTTCCTCTGGAGTGAGACTCGTGCGTTTTGCCGTAATGGCAGCTGCCACCTGCTTCAAGCTCTCCTCGCTCATGGCTTTGGCGAGGATGGCATAGGCCTCTCCGAAGGGATTGATGCGATCGATGAGATCAATATCTAATTCCCGCACATCCATCGCAAAGCGGCGAACTCCGTGGATCAGGGCGGTGTTGGGGGCTCCCTCCTGCGCGCCTTCGGTAACGATTCGCTTTGCCTGCTGGGTCAGGTTTAGTGCGGCGATGGCATGCTGACGTACTGCTTCCTGATCTTCAGTATCGAGCTCCGGGTACTTGTCTTTGATGATCTTACCCAGGCGCAGTTGGGTCAGCTCTTCCGGTACCAGATCCTCGTCAAAGAGCCCCCGTTCGATGCTGGGCTTATCCTGCACGAAAGCGGCAATCACCTCGTTCAGATCTTCCCGACAGATACGTGCCGCCTCCAGGCTCTTGGGTTCGGCAAGGCCCTTGATCTCGATTTGGTAGGCTCCCGTTTGTTCATGGACCCCGACGTTGCAGCGATCCGCGGTATAACCACTTTCGCCATAGTCAAAACCGGGTGTTGGGCTATTCTCGGGGTGCTTGGTCTTGAACTCGAAGCGCGGGGCCAGGACCTGCTCCATCAACAGGCTTGCGGCGATGGCCTTCAGGGTATCGTTGACGGCCTCGGTGACGGCGGCTTCGGCGGCGTCTGGTTCGGCAATGAGGTTCGTGAAACGCGCACGGGTCTTGCCCGGCGCGTCGCGAGTAGCACGACCGATGATTTGCACGATTTCGGTGAGGCTTGCCCGGTAGCCCACGGTCAGGGCGTGTTCGCACCAGATCCAGTCGAAACCCTCTTTGGCCATCCCTAAGGCGATGATGATGTCCACATGGTCGCGGTTGTGTTTGTGCGCCGGATCTTTGAGGGCGGCGGAAACCCGGTCGCGTTTGCTGGCATCGTCATCGACCAGATCGGCAATCCGTAAGATCCGGCCGTCTGGGCGTCGGACCAGCTGGAAGCCCGTCGTGGGATCGATGCCTTGCCATTCCCCCAGCGTTTCGATGATGTGCTCCACCTCGCGCATCTTGTCCTTGGTGCTTTCGCGAGAGTTGACGTTGGGGATATGCAGAATGGTTTTCTCGTCGGGATCGAGGACCTGGAGGATTTCCTCGACATAGGCTCCACTGTAAAAGAAATAGCCGATATCGAGCTGCTTCAGGTAGGTGTAGCCGTTTAGCTGCTCATAGTAGGTATAGGTGACGGACTCGAACTTGGCCTCGTCGGAGGGGGCCAGCACGGCCTCGGCGTCGCCCCGAAAGTAGGAGCCGGTCATGGCGACTATATGCGTCTTGCCCCGTTCGATGAGTTCGCCCAGGTGGGTGCCGAGCTTGTTGTCGGGATTGGAAGAAACGTGGTGAAACTCATCGATGGCGATCAAGCGATCGTCGAAGGCCTCGATCCCGTAGGCATCGACGGCGAAGCGGAAGGTCGCGTGGGTGCACACCAATACCCGATCCCCACTCTCCAAGAATGCGCCGACGGCTTTGACCTTGCCACCATTGTCGCCGCCAGGGGCATTGCAGAGGTTCCATTTGGGTTCCACCCGCCAGTCTGCCCAGAAGCCGTACTTAGACAGCGGCTCGTCGTGGAAGCTCGCACCAATGGCCTTTTCGGGTACGACGACGATGGCCTGCTTGAGGCCCTGGTTTGTGAGCTTGTCGAGGGCGATGAACATGAGCGCCCGGCTCTTGCCCGAGGCCGGTGGCGATTTAATGAGGAGATACTGCTCGCCGCGCTTTTCAAAGGCGCGCTCCTGCATGGGGCGCATCCCCAGGGCATTAGCCTTGGTGGAGCTGCCGTTTTGCGCGTAGGTAACGGAAACGGAAGGGACGCTCTGGGTCATGCTGCGCTTCAATCCTTCTGGCCAGTCTTGGCCAAGAATGTCACACCCGGCAGCCCCTGAAAATGCGCATCGCAGGTCAAGAGGCTCGCGCCGTGGTGGCGTGCGGTGGCGTAGACGATGGCGTCGGCCGTAGCCAGTTTGTGTTCCCGGTGCAACTCAACCGCCAGAAGGGCGATACGGGTGTCGAGGGGCACAATGACACACTTTTGGGAAAAGGCGATCACTTGATCGGCCTTATCCTCCCCCACCTCGCGCAGCAACCACTTCGATAGCTCGAACTGCACCAAGGTAGGAACGATCCACCGGGACTTGTCCGGCAACTGCTCGCCGAGCCGCTTGCCCAGCGCGGTGTCGGCAAGCCACTCCACCCACGCCGACGTATCGACCACACACGGCGCTGTAGCCATCAAAAGCGATCCTTGCGATCACGGAAATCGTCGGTGCGTGCTCCCGTAGCGATACCAGCAAGATCTGCCGCCTCGGGCACGGGCATCACCAGCACACCCTTACCCTTGGGAATGAACACGAACTCCTGCCCGGCCTGCCAGTGCTGTTCCTCGCGCACCGCCTTGGGGATGGAGATTTGATACTTGCTGGATAAGGTTGCTGTTGCGGTCATAGCTCCTACTCCAAAAATGTCGATCGCCTGATGGTAAGAATAGCTGATCCTGGCAGAGTCTGCCAAAGTGCCTCAGCTGTCGTTTACGCTCTTCTTGCGCTTGCCCTTCACCGGTGTCTCCGCAGCGGTCATCTTGGTATAGAGGTCGAAGAGTTTTTCTAATCGTTCGGTGTCGTTCTTGAAGCGGCGACCGATGTAGATACGCTCCAACACTTCGTCGTTGCGCTCGTGCGCGGCGCGCAGGTCCTCAGGCATGGTCTCGGGGTCGTAGAGCTCGGCGATGGTCGCCGGGAAGTGATGCTCCCGCGCCAACAGGATGTCCTCTGCGCAGCGGGTGAGATCAGCCTCGTTTTTCTCGGTCAGCGTCGGCACCGGGAAGGTATTCCAGCCGAGGGTGTTGGAGTAGCGGTAGCGCGTCTCCAACTTGCCGCAAACAGTGGCGATCCAGACCAGATGCAGGCGCGAGGCGATGAGTGCCATATTCCAGAGGGGAGCATCGTAGAGGGCGAAAGCGAGGTTGCTAACCACCGAATGATTGTCAATCAGCCCAACAGGAAGATACTCACGACCCTCCGATGACACGCCTGGAAGAATCAACGTGTGCTTTTCGCCGTAATACATCTCGCGGAACTGATGAGCCCGATGCGCCATTTCTTTCGTCGACGTGTCCTTACTCTTAAGCCGCATTGCCCGAACGCCATCAATGCGAGCTCGAATGGAGGCTATCTGCAAGGCCTGCGACAATTGTTCATCGGAAATCCAGAGACACTTGCGAACAACTCCGCGAATAAACTCGGCAGAGCCGTAAATGCGCCGAAGAAAGGTCTCCGCATCCGGCGTGCTCAGACCAAGCGCGGCTGCTTCATCCGCCGAGAGTAAAAGATTTCCTCCATCGACGGGCATGTTGCCGAAAGACATATTGGGCAGGCTCGAAATGCTCTTGCGCTGGCCTTCGACCACCACATTCTCACCAGCGGTCAAGTACGGCGTAATGTTCGTTGCCTCCCGCACAGTGGTTTCGCCATCGCGGTCTAAGTCGTAAATCTGGCGTTTCTTACTTGCGTCCGCGGAAAGGCCTACGATGGCGACAGTCACGCCCGCGTTGTGCGCAGCGAGATTCTTCCATTTAAAGCTGGTGTGCGCGAAGCGGATGTGAGAGCCGCGTTTGAAAATTTCCGGCCACAGAATCGGCACAATGCGGCCTTGGCAGATGGAGTTGGTGCTGACAAAAGCCGAATCCGTTGGCGTGGCTTGTGCGTAAACTGCGGCTTTCATGAACCAGCCGCCAACATAGTCAATTTGTTTGGAAGAAATGCCACAAGGATCAAATACTGAAGCCAAATCTGCCTTTTGCTCTTTGGTCTGCGTTTGGCTACCTTTGTAGGGAGGATTTCCGCAGATATAGGTCTCGCCACCCTCGTTCTGAAAGTCGATTTCGGCTTGATCGGCCGACTCGTCAAATAGGTCGTCGGCCAGCACTTTCACGCCGGTGCCGGTTGGTGGGCAAATGCTCAACCAGTCGATTCGCAGCGCATTGCCGCAGGTAATCCAGTTCTCTTTGCGCAGGGGGAGAAATTCGGCTAGCGCCAGCTTCGGCCCCCGGTACAGCACGTCACATTGATACTCGGCAATGACTAGTGCCAGGCGGGCTATCTCTGCGGGGAAATCGCGCAGCTCTATTCCCCGGAAATTGGTGAGGGGGATATCCGAGCGACGGTTAGGCTCTCCCCGTCGCTGGTTGATCTCGGCCTCGATGGCGCGCATCTCTTTGTAGGCGATCACCAGGAAATTACCAGACCCGCAGGCAGGGTCAAACACCCGGATCCTCGCCATGCGCTTGCGTAGATTGAGCAACAGGCGCGGATTGTCTCCCGCCTCGGCAAGTTTCGTCCGCAGGTCATCCAGGAAAAGTGGATTCAGTACCTTCAGGATGTTGGGGACGCTGGTGTAGTGCATTCCCAGCTCACCCCGTTCCTCGTCTTCGGCAATAGCCTGGATCATGGAACCGAAGATGTCGGGATTGATGCGGGTCCAGTCGAGGCCACCAACATGCAGCAGATAGGAGCGGGCTATCTTGCTGAATCTTGGTACCTCCAAATTGCCCGAGAACAGGCCACCATTAACGTAGGGAAAATCGGGACTGGCAGCCCAACGCGGAATTATTGCTGCGACCCGGTGGTGGATGGGGGTATTCATGGATAGAAACAGAGTGCCGATCACCTCGTGCACATTGGAGGCATCCGGGGCACTCATCTGCTGAATCGTCTCGGTGAAGCGGCCTTGGCCACTAAAAATGCCCGTGTCTTCGGCAAAGAAGCAGAAGATCAACCGCGCCATAAAGTGATTCATGTCGTGGCGGCGCTCTGCCGTCGCCCACTCGGGATTATCTTTCAGCAGCTCGACATAAAGCCGATTCAGGCGGCTCGTAGCACGAATATCGAAGGCGTTCTCGCTGATCTGGCGGACGGTGCTGATTCCAGCCAGCGGAAGAAAGAAACCAAAATAGTCAGGGAAATCCGGGTAGGAGCAGGCGATGGTCTCGCCACTCAGCAGGTCTTCGGCTTCAAAGTCCATGCCGTCTGTCGCAAGGATGAATTTCGCCTTGGCTTTCGTTGTGGCGGGACTTGCCTTGAGGGCTGCGAGGGCCTGCGTCACCTGCCCCGCTTCGCAGCTGAGGATATGAATATTGTTTGTTTGGAGCACGCCGCCGAGATCCGATTTATTGGTAGCACCACTACGCAAGCGCCGGATCGTTGTCGCCTTGTTGCCAAAGGCTTCCAGGAAGGCATAGGGGAAGCTCTCACGGTCAAAGGGCTTCTCCGCAAGGTCGGTGATAGCCTGTTCGATTTCTACGGCGTTCATCTGGCGCCAACACCATGTGTTGCTGGCACTTTGTCGGTAATGTGGGCATCGAATTTTCCGCAGAAAGCAAGACGCTCACGGTCAGCCTCTACACGCTCAGGGCAGTCGGCCAACACGGCGCATCGCCAGCACTTTGGACGGATCGGCGCGGAGCTACGATGCACTATGTACAGTGCTGAGATCCGAGCCGTATCCGCCGGGAGATGGGTTGTGGATAAAGGATTGCAGCTTGGCTGCTTGACATCGTAGAGCATGGACTGCCTAGTTTCCCATCCGTCAGTTGAACATAGACATTGTGGCCGAAAAGACTCCCGCTATGGAAGCTGCAGGGCCGATATGCCGAAGACGATCGCGGATGCCCTTGGCAGATGTTCCTCTTGCCGGTATCAATGACACCTCGGGTCTGATGTGGTCCCCCCAGTTCGGACAGCCTGCCGGGGTGATTAAGCTAGGACTTCCGCATAATGAGTCGGAGATGAAGGTGAAACGCATGCAAAACAAGCCCGGAGCTCAGGGAACAGGCAGCTTTGCCGGCTGCAGGGAGAAAAGACGATGGCGGAGCTGGCTCAGTCCAACACTTAGTATGCCCCCAGACCCTTGTGTCGAGAAAATAGATCATGCATGGATTATAACCTGATGCGTAGTGCTCAAAAAGGCGGAGGGTCGCATGCTGGCGAGTAATCTGGGTGGGGAGCCGTGCGAGTGGCATTATGGACTTCCGAACCTCACCTTTGAACATCGGCGGCGATGCACACGGCCGGGGAATCGTTGAGCGGTCGTCAACGCCATGTCGGTATTCTGGGAAGTAAAAAACGGGGCGCGGATCGCTTGACATTCGCCGTTCACAACACCAATTTGGCGGTTAATGCTCATCCGGTTACCAAAATAGTAGGTGCTTGGTAGGGTCGAATAGTGTTAATCAGCGTGCAAAAGTGAACAGGTAGAGGTGGGAATCAGCGTCGAAAACTGAACACCTGCTACCCTCTCGGGATTTGGCCCGGGAGGTACCTGGAGTGCTTTGCATGGAAACGATTGCCA
>JAJYPA010000309.1 GCA_021795795.1 Pseudomonadota bacterium
GTGGATCAGCATACACCTTCACTCCAAAGCTGAAAATGCAGGATGATACTTTTTTGTCGAGGATGATACTTTTTTGTTCAGGATGAAACTATTTTGTCCGGGATGATACTTTTTTGTCCGTTAACACCCCGGCCATGCACGGCTACGCCATGACTGCCCATAAATCTCAAGGCAGCACATTCCATTACGCCATCGTGGACCTGAACGATCTATATGGCATGGTGAGGAAGTCCGGGCCAGACGAGTATCACCGCGCATTCTATGTGGCGGTGACCCGGGCGTCGGAGCGGGTGTGGATAGGGATATGATTCGCGTGTGGATAGGCAAGTCCTTGCCTCCACCACCTGTCGAAGACGCCACAAGCAAGAAAAACCCGGTTGCAAATACAACGCAGCTTGTTATAATTACTTCATGACATAGGAGGCGCACCATGACTCAAGCGGCACTCATAACTGACAGAGAAAGCAAAACCCATGACCGGTCTGTCTTGGCAAAAATGTTGATGAAGGCTTTTGACCTCTGGATGGTGGGCAATGAAGATCAACTCGCGTTACTGGGTTTGGCGGCCGACAACCGTGCTGCCCTCAGTCGGTACCGCAAAGGCGAACCCCTGGGCGCAAACAGGGATCTGCTGGAGCGTGCCGGCCATTTGCTGGCCATACATAAAAACCTGCGTTTGCTTTTCCCACGGGATAGAGACCTGGCTTATCAATGGATGACCGTGCGTAACCGCGCGTTCGATAATCGGACCCCTGTAGAAGTGGTCCGTGAGTGGGGCTTCACCGGATTGTTGATGGTGCGGGCCTATCTGGACCGAGCCAGGGGCGGGTGATGATTGGAATCCTTTTTTGACGGCCTATCGCTGGCGGACACACACCAGACACTGATTCGTAACATCATCAGTTTGCGAGTGTCGGAGGATCTTTTTAACGATCTATCCGACAACCCGGAAGACTGGCTTGTGGCACAGCGGTACGAAACGGGCGCCAAGCCACACAATCATATTTCCAAGGACCTTGCAGGGTGCGAACCCCCCGTCATTGACCGCCCCTTCGAGGAAGCGGCGTGGTTTGCCGCCATCGGGTTCCCGTTCAAAAGCTGGATGGCAAGCCGGTACAGTGATGGTTCTTTTGGTGTCTGGTACGGCGCTGACACGGTGGAAACATCCGTATATGAAACTGTGCATCACTGGAGGTCCCGGCTGTTGCGCGATGCCGGATTTGAGCAGATGGTGATCGCCGGCGATCGGGAAAGCATTACGGGTGACCGTCGGATATATGGGGTCCGCTGTGATGCGGCCCTGGTGGATCTACGTCCACGGGCTTTGGGGTGCCAGGCGCTGATTGATCCAGAGAGCTACCATTTTACACAGCCCATTGGCGCACGATTAAAGACAGAGGGGCACCCCGGGCTGATCACCCTTTCCGCACGATGCGATGGAAACGTGTACGCAGTGCTTAATCCAGATGTGTTATCCAACCCCAAAATTCTGTCTTATCTGACCTACCGACTCACCAGACAGGGAGTGCAGGTAAGCAATGGCCCTTACACCACGCAAGGGGCGAATTACATATGGATGTGTGTCCCCTAACTGCTTGCAGGAAGCCATCTAAACGAAATCCCCGTGAGAGGGTGGCGAAGTATGGCACTAAAAGTGTGGACACTGGGTCAATTTGATCCGGCATGCAGGCCGTGGGAAACTAAGTGTTTGCAGGATGATCGGGGGAAACTAGAAGATGGCGCTGAAGCCAGAGACTATTGAAAAGCTCGCGCGCGCAGGCCTCACCGTCATCCAGCCCGATCCGACAGCCAACCCGAGTTACCGCCCCGTCTTCATCAGCAAGATCGCTGCGGGTTTTCCTTCTCCCGCCGATGACTATGTGGAACGTCGCCTGGACCTCAACCAGCACTGCATTCACCACCCGGATGCCACCTTCTTCCTGCGCGTCAGTGGCCACTCCATGACCGGCGCCGGCATATACGACAACGATATTCTCGTGGTTGACCGTAGCCTCAAGCCAGTACACGGGAAAATCGTCGTTGCCATTCTGGACGGGGAGTTCACGGTCAAGCGGCTTTCCAGAGGGGGCGGCGCCAGCGGCCACCTGGCGCTCCTACCCGAGAATCGCGACTTCCCGCGTATCGAGGTCAAGGAAGGCCAGGAACTCGAAATCTGGGGTGTCGCCACCTTCGTGATACACGCCCTGTAACTGCGCCATACTCATCGCTATACTCGTGGTATTGGCAACGGCTTGGCAACCTGTACTTTTTGATAATGGGATTCAGCCTTATGATTTCTGGAATGATTCGTTATCGCGATGGCCGGATTGTCCTTCCTGATGCGGGCAAACCGGAAAACCCGGTAGAGGCCGGCATGGCCATAGCCGGCATACATCGGTCGGCTGAATCTGATTATGGAATTCTCTGGCTGGAGCCAGCATATGTTTTGGCTTTCATGCCGCGCGGTGCCGTGGATATTGCGGTCATGGATCGCACTGGTGAAGTTTTGCAGGTGCATTCCGGCGTGGGGCCTCGCGGATCGGCAGAGGCTTCAGTCGGATTGCGGGCGTTGATGAAGGCACCTATCGCGATTGTCGCAAGGGACGGTTTGTTGAGGGATACGGTGTCTGTGGGGATGGTGCTGTTCTGGCAGGATCGTCCAATGTTGCCCTTGGATTCCCGGTTTGGACATGGAATCCATGATGTGACCCGCTCGAACAGTTGGGTGCCCGCTTATGTGGCGGACGCTAAACCACGAAATCAACGCATCGTATGAGTATCGCCCTGATCGACGGCAACAATTTTTACGTCTCCTGCGAGCGGGTATTCCAACCCAAACTTCGTGACCGACCGGTGATCATTCTCAGCAATAACGACGGCTGTATCGTTTCTCGCTCCGCCGAAGCCAAGGCGCTGGGCGTCCCCATGGGCGCGCCCTGGTTTGAGTGGAAGCCACAGTCTGTCCGGTTAGGTATCGTCGCTTTGTCCAGCAACTACACCCTCTATGCCGACATGAGCGAGCGGATGATGCGTATCCTGAAACGCTTTTCCCCGCGACAGGAGGTGTACAGCATCGACGAATGCTTTCTGGATCTCGCCGGCGTCCCTGCCGATCAGCAAGCGGAGCTGGCGGCCTCCATGCGCGCCACCGTCGCACGGGAGATCGGCATACCCGTCTGCGTGGGGATCGCCAGCACCAAGACCCGCGCGAAGCTGGCCAACCATATCGCTAAAAAAACGCCGGAACTGCAAGGCGTTTGTCCTCTCGAACAACTTTCCATCCAGAAGCAGGTTCAATATCTCGAACAGTGGCCGGTGGACGATGTCTGGGGTGTCGGCCGCAGAATCGCCGAAAAGCTGCAGGCCTTGGGCATCACCACCGTGGCCCATTTGCGCGCTGCCGATCCTAAAAGTCTACGCCAGCGATTCAGCGTCCATGTCGAAAGGACCGCCCGTGAACTTCGTGGCGAGGTATGCATCCCGTTGGAAACTGGACGCCCGCCCAGGGACAGTATTCAGTCCGCCCGCTCGTTCGGACAACCGGTTACCACCATGGATGACCTGCGGGCGGCCATCACCATCCATACCACCCGCGCCGCCGAAAAACTCAGGAAAGACGGCAGTGTGGCCGGCGCCATGGAGGTTTTCATCGGCACCTACCGTCACCGTGAAGAGCCACAATATCACCCCGTCCACTGTGTCCGTTTGACCACCACGACGGATGACACCCTGCAGATCATTCACTCGGCCTTATCCGCTCTGCAATCCATCTACCGGCCCGGGTACCGCTACGCCAAGGCCGGAATCCGCTTGATGGATTTGCACCCGGCCGGAGCCCTGCAAGTGAACATTTTTGGTATAGCGACGGAAGATGGCGAACGAAGATCTCGGTTGATGCAGACACTCGACACGATCAATCAGCGATATGGGAGCAGCACTTGCCAACCTGGCGCCGCAGGGATTCGCCAGCGGCAGGCATGGCAGATGCAGCGGGGAACACTGTCCCCACAATTCACTACGTCCTGGGCGGAACTTCCGGTTGTGCTGGCGTGAATCTCTGAGAGGAATTTCCGCCGAACCAATACTGGCCCGTTATTAACGTTGCTTCACGCCAAACGGGTGGGACTTGCTGCCATGACTATGGCGCTGGATTTAGAGAGTGTCAAAAACAGACCATTTCACAGCGTTTTTGCCGCCAATTAATCCTGTTTTCTCTGACAATCTGAAAATGGTTATTCTGCTGGAGTTCCCGCCATGACGCCTTCCATGTGCTATCGCCTGTCTCTCGACTTTCCGCGCTTCGATGTACGGAAGAGCATCGTCCGCATCTTTTGGGAAGTTGACCCGCAGGGCATGGTGATGGCGGGGCGCTTCGTCGTCGTCAGCAAAGTGCTAACGCAGGAAGAACTCACCCGTTTTGACGATGACTGGAAGGCCTACTGGCAGCACCGAAACGGAGAAGCCACCGAAGTCTTTCTCAAAGCGGCCGCCAGCGACGCATGGCAAGTCAAATATGGCGAGCCTATTCCCGATAGCGCCCTGGAGAATAGTCGCGATCCAGAAACCACGCTGGCTTCCTGCCTCCTTCCATACGACGGCACAGTAACGCTCACCGAAGAAGAGTCCAGCGCCATTGCCGCGGATCACGGCGATCTCACCATGGACATGGTCTGGCTGGTCGTCGAAGGCCTGGGCTGGCGCCCCGGGAAGCCGGCACCGCTGGATGATCCTGGCTGGCGGGCGATCTGGGCCGAGGAGGAAGAGTGCTGCATGTATATCCATATCGTTCGAGAACTCCTGGATATGCCGTTTGGCAGCGATGATTTCTGCGACGAAGCCTCTTGGAGACCTCTGGTGGTCATCCTCGCCGAAGAAGACGATGGCACTCCAAACCATAATGCTGGTACCGACAAAATCTGAAATATTCTACAGTTTTTGCCAGCATACCCACCTATCACCATTGTTAGACTGTCCGCAAATGCACAACGCACCCAGCGGGCGGATGGTGCCCCTCGCCCGGTAGTCGTTACCGGGGATTAAAACACCCGCAGCGTGTCACGAGCTCCGCTCCTTGGTATTTCGGGGCCACGCCGACCGGCCCGCGTCAAGGGTCAATTTATTCACTCTTTCTGGAGATGATTATGGAACAAGCCATTAAAGCCGAGAGACCAAACCAATTGTTGCGTACCATCTTCAACCTGCATCGCCAGCAGTCCGCAACGGCATTGATGGTCTGGGTATATGCCATACTCATGAGCGGTGTTGTTTCTCTGGTTTTTGTTAGTTCTCACTGGCAGTACTGGTTTGCAGCTTACACGTTTATCAGTGGCGGCTTCTTCTTCATCCTTCTCGCGAAAAGCCTGCAGGCACTGGTTGTCAGAATCCGGGCGGAGGATGGCGGCCCCGATTGGGAGGTCATGATCAACGGTGTCACTGTTGGACAAATCAGCGACGCCACCTATGCTTCAATCCGGCGTGATGTCCTTCTGGACTATCGCACCTATATGGGGCAATTGTGGAATTTCTTCCATGTTGCGTTGCGCATCGTCAACGATTTCCTGGTCGCGATTCCCGCGCTTCTGTTCTGGGTGGTAGTGGCTTACGCGGTATTCGCCCCTGGGGATTTCTCTCAGGCTGTTTTGGTGCTCCAGAAGATCACTCCTGGCATGGTGGCTGCCAATGCGCTATCCGCGTACCAAATGATTGCTCCGCTTTTCATGATTTTCATCGGCGTACTACTCCTGGTTGGCCGCCCATTTGGCCTCATCAACCGTTTCGACGAAGCCGTCGGTAATGGTGTGCGCCGTGCCGTCTCCTGTTCAGCGACTGGTGATGTTTTTCTGGTACGGTTTGACGTGCCTTGGGAATGCCGTGCGCTTGCTCCCCTTAAAAAAATCAAGAGAAGGGAAGGGGAGTTTGTCCACCCATAGGTAGATGTTTTATGGCCATCATCGGTGGATGGTCCGGGATCAAATTGATCCCGATGGATGCGCAACGTAAGGAATACCCATGTTCAAATCTAAAGAAAAGCAACCACTCGCCAGAATCCATGGAGTCATCAACAGCCATAGTAGAGGCATCTACAAACGGATTGACGAAAACCGCGAGTTGATGGAACTCCTGGCGCGGGATGGCGGCCCGGGTTTTCTTTGCCGCAATTCGTGGGTGGCGAGTTGGCTTGAGTCGCAGGATGATTTTCTTGACGCGTTGAGGGACGCCTGTGGTCTACCTGTCAATAAGCCGGGTGGTCCACTGGAAGGATACCCACGCCATCGCCCTTCGTATAATACGTGTAATGGTGCACTCCCGCTGATTTCTACTGATGAAATTTGCCAGCGCATCGACGATAACCGTGCACTGATAGATTTGCTGCAGGCCAAGGCTCCTGTTGACTTTATGCGCGAGTATCCCTGGGTCGACGGATTACTCCATTGGCAGAGCGAATTCCTCACCAAAGTAGCAACGGTTTTTGGAGTGCCCTTGCCGCAACACCAAGAGATGGATGAGGCCATCAAGGTGGTCAAAACCATTGCTACGCAACAGCAGCTTCCAGTGGACTTCAGCACTCAAACGAAAGTCATCAATGCGCAGGGCGGGGTTGATTCTGGCACAAATACCCGTGCGGACGAACGGAAAGATGATGCTGACGGCCTTGCACGGCTCAAAGAAAAACACAAACAACTGGATGCCATTGAGCGCACTTGTCATCAGAGTAATAGCACGATCGGTGGGCCAAGGTTCAACTTTTCTCTCGGAATCGGTGCTACAATATTTTTAGCCTTGCTTCTACTTCTCTCGTTTACGCGTCTTCCTGGCTGGTCGATCTTTCCGTGTTCACTAGTCGTTAGCGTTTCCGTTTTTTACTTGACAAAGAAATTCTCAAGCCGCCCACTTACATGGACGGAGTCGATTGACAGGCTGTTGGCTGATTATGACCCGATCGACAAGGACGCCTACCGAAGCTTGCAAAAGAATGCCGGCGAAGATGGATATATCGATCGGTGCCGCGTTAGCGATTGGTTGGTAGCAGAGAGAAAGGCCCTTCGGATTGCACATTCTGGCGTTGCGCCGGTGACTTCTGAATTTTTGCGGAGGATCCTTTAGACTTGCCGTGTCATAATCTTGCAGGAGGCGGTCTTTTTTGAAGGGGTGCTCATGAGCCTACTTGGCGAACACTTTTTATCCATTGATCAGATATCTCTGGACGAGGCTGAAAAATTATTTTTTCTCGCTGACCAGCTTCTCCCTGTCGCAAATAGAAAAATGATATTTCGTCCTCTAGAGGGAGCCGTACTTGGGAGCCTGTTCTTCGAGGCAAGCACAAGGACGAGGGTCAGTTTTGAAGCCGCATTCAGCCGCTTGGGAGGCAGCGTTTGCAGCACTACCGGGTTCACTTTTTCGTCCATGGCTAAAGGCGAATCCATTTACGATACCAGCCGCGTTATTAGTGGGTACGTTGATATTCTGGTAATTCGTCACCCTGATAAAGGATCTGTAGCAGAGTTCGCCAACGCTACGCATGTGCCGGTGATAAACGGCGGCGATGGACCCAGCGAGCATCCTACGCAGGCACTTCTGGACCTGTATACCATCCGATCCGAGTTCCGTCGATTAGGCAAGGCGCTGCCTGGCAGTCATATCCTCTTTGTTGGGGACCTCAAGTATGGGAGGACTGTTCATTCGCTCATTAGACTTTTGTCTTTGTACGAGAATCTCCATATCACATTGCTCAATCCGCCAGAACTGGCGCTTCCCTGTTCTTTACTTGATATTGTTTTGCAACGCGGGCATCGAGTTGATACTTGCCAGAGCCTGGCCTCCGTTGACGGTAAAGTGGATATCATCTACGCCACACGCATCCAGAAAGAGCGGTTTTCAGATGAGTCTGTCACTGGTTATACACAAGATTATCATGTTAACGGAAATTTTCTTTCACAGGTCGGCGATGGACACACCGTGCTGATGCACCCCTTACCCAGGGACGGTGCCACCGAAGCGAACGATCTCAGCGTCTCGCTCAACAAGGATCCCAGACTGGCCATCTTTCGGCAAACGGACAATGGGATACCCATCCGTATGGCACTGTTCGCCTCCATTCTGGGAGTGGACAAGCAAGTCGAACGTAAATTCCGCCCCGTTGGCTGGTGGACGCCACAAGCCATCGGACCGGATGACACTGATTTTTGTGCTGCATAACGGCAACCCTAATGGCCTCCGACTACACTGCCTCCCAGTTCACCGTCCTCAAGGGCCTGGAGCCCGTCAAGCTCCGACCAGGAATGTACACTCGCACCACTTGCCCTACTCATATCGTCCAGGAGGCCATCGACAACGCTGCTGATGAGGCACTGGCAGGGCACGCTACCAAAATCAGTGTGACGCTGAACAGGGAAGGGTGTGTCACCGTGGAGGACAACGGCCGCGGCATACCGGTGGGCATCCCCCCGGGCGAATCCCGGCCGGCAGCCGAACGCGCCTTCACCACGCTCCACGCCGGCGGCAAGTTCGACAAGACCGATAGCCACTCCGCCTACCGCTTTTCCGGGGGACTGCATGGGGTGGGTGTCGCCGTCACCAACGCCCTGTCCAAGCGCGTTGAAGTGGAGATTAAAACCCGTGACCCGGAAGGTCCTGGTAATGGACACTACCGTATCGTGTTCGCTGGCGGAGACGTAATAGAACCTCTGACGCGCCTGCAGGATTGCGGCCCGCGTACCCACGGCACCCTGATCCGCATATGGCCTGACGGGCAATACTTCGACAGCCCAAAAATCCATATCCGTGAGCTGACGCACCTGTTGCGATCCAAGGCCATCCTCCTGCCGGGCCTGCAGGTTACGCTTACCCTGCCTGACCAGGAACCTGTCGTCTGGCAGTATGCCGAAGGTCTGCGCGACTATCTGCAGGAGATCATCGTAGACGCTGAACCTGTCACCCCTATTTTCCCCGGAGCGCTCTATCAGGATGGTGACCAGAACGGATTTGCCAAAGGGGAGGGCGCCGCATGGGCACTGGCCTGGTGCGCCTCTTCACCGGCTCCGGAAACTTATGTGAACCTGATCCCGACGCTGAACGGCGGCACCCACGAGTCCGGATTCCGCGCCGGGGTCTTCGAGGCTGTCCGGACCTTTATGGAACATCATAGCCTCACTCCCGCCAAACTCAAACTGGTGCAGGAGGACGTGACCGGGAAAATGG
>JAJYPA010000310.1 GCA_021795795.1 Pseudomonadota bacterium
GTAACGTCCTGCACAAAGTCCGTTACCGCATCGTCCTTGCTCAAAAAAAGACCGGCCAGATATTGGCCCACGGCCCGCGTCAGACCGCTATCCTTCAATCCCTCCCGAAACTTCGTCACGGCCACCTGCCAACGATCATCCGCCACTTCCACTACCATGCGATTCGACGCATCCAAATGATTTAGCAAGCGATGAAACAATACGGTGCGCTCTTTGAAAGATAGCTCTACCGGGTCCATGTCCCTTACCCCTTCAAACACTAGATATTGTGTTTGTTATAGCTGTTAGGCGTGTTTATGTCAACATCTTGTGTCTGTCAATTATGGATCGCCACGCTGAAAAGCTCGGCAAAACCTGCTATGCTAACCACTGACTAGGCATGGAACGCATAAGTCATGAAACCTTCTCTTGTCCTTCAACAGCATCGTACCGCTATACGCGCCATCGTCGAACGGCATAACGCGCAAAACCCCCGCATCTTTGGGTCGGTCTTGCATGGCGATGACACCGAAGAAAGCGATATGGATATTCTGATCGAACCCAAAGGACGCTTATCGCTTTTCGATATTGGCGCTATCTATATCGAACTCACAGAATTGCTTGGAGTTGACGTTGATATTTTAACACCTAACGCCTTACCTGAAAAATGGAAAGATCAGGTGTTAAGCGAGGCCCAAAAAATATGAGTCGAGATGAACAATTTACGGAAAGAGACTACCTTGAGCATATCAAGGAAGCCTTAAAGCGTATTCAACGATTCACAAAAGGAATCAGTAAAAACGATTTTCTTCAAAACGAAGAAAAACAAGATGCTGTCATTAGAAACTTTGAGGTTATAGGCGAAGCTGCCGGTAACATTCTGCGCAATTTCCCGGATTTCATAAAAGAGTATCCAGACTTGCCAATAAAAGTAGCATACGGCATGAGAAATGCTCTTGCTCACGGATATTTCAAGATCGACCTGGATACCGTATGGGATTCCATCGAAAATGACTTGCCGAAACTCGAAAAAGAACTCGATTGGGTGATACAAAATCTTGATTATCACCCACGCCCCTCAACAGGATAACCGCACGTCGAGGATTTTTTCACCCTGCGTCCGCCATCCCCGCGCTTCCTGGTGACACCAGAGCGTGAGGCCATAGCGGGCCGCGTCCGGGCGTTCTTCCAGAGACTTATAGGCTCCGGTATCCAGAAAGACATGCGAGGACGCCACGAGAATTAAGGTCGGATCGCGGGAAACCGAGATGGTATGACCGACATAGGTGCGCGACAGTCCCGTGATCTCTCGAACATTGGACAGGTCGGCTCGCAATCCCCTCCCCCACAGCACGGCGTCGAACCCGTTACCCGTCATATCGAAGCCGGGAATGAAGCGTAGCTTGGTCCAAAGTGCATCCCGTTCCACTTCTGGATGATCCAGTCGCGTATCGCTCCAGTCATCCACCGAGTCGCCGGAAAGTTGGGCATGAGCAATGTGGAATCGACTGACGCCCTGCCCCACCACACGGATCAGAGGCAGATTTATCAAGTCTCGAATCCACGCCTTGATCTGTGCATTCTCTGGCCGCAGAATTTTCAGCCAGCGTCCGGCATTGGACAGAAAGCTATCCTGGTACAATCCGAACAGGGGCCAATGCTTATCAAAAGGGACATCCCCCAACAGAAAAGCCAGCATCATCACATCATGGTTGCCCAGGACCGGAAAAAACCACGGCTCGGCCAACAGCGCCAGCACACCAGAACAGTCCGGCCCCCGATTCACTAGATCACCGACAGAAAAAAGCCGATCCGTGGCCGGGTCAAAATGCACATGCGTCATCAGTCGATTCAAATACGGGAAGCAACCGTGCAGGTCGCCCACGATGAAGTCACGGCCCAGGGTGTTTTCTTCGTGACATTGGATTTTTTGCTGGATCATTTTTTTCGATCCTCCCGTTCCTTCAATTTCTGTCGGGCATAAGCCCGGTGTTCCTCACTGACCGGCTCAACCGGGTTCCCGTCCAGATCGTGCCGCATACTATTGGGTGCGGCCACTGCTTCCAGATAGACCCGCCGTTGCGTGTGATAACGTAAGATGCCGAATTCCAGCCTGCGCCTTTCCTCCTTGTTCAAGGTGGACCACTGCACGATAGCTTCATGAACCCGTCGCCGGAAATCACGCTGAATCCGCAATGCCAAAGGCAGGTATCGGCCCAGGGCAGGCGCTATATCGCTATTGCTGCACAATAAAGCGTGAACCTCTCTGGGCATGGTCGGCTTAGACTGGACGGCGGGCTTCTGAACAGGTGCCAATTTCTTTTTCAGAGTTAATATCGGGAGGTTTTTCATATCATCAAGGCTCCTTGTTCAACAAAGGGGCCGCATCCAGCACGGCGAGTAAACGATCTTCGCCATGCGTTGCGCACAATTTCCTTATGGCCGCTTTCGCCGCTGCCCGTTTGTCCCCTAAGCAAGCGTTCATGAAATTGGTCAATTCAGCAATATGTTTTCCCGTCTCTTGATGAGATACGGCATAACCATTACCCCTTTTCAGGCTCTTGTGAATAATAAAATGATAAGGCTTGTCGCCAAGAGTCATATTGAGAATTACGCCGCTGACTTCAAAACCATCTCCATCACCATGCAGCGCCAGCTTGTATTTCTTCATCGCCATTCCTTTTCAACATGCCTTGACGGTACATGGCTCTTGGGATCGAAAGGCTGAATGGATTGGCACACTTCATCGAGCGACACCGGAGCGCCACCCCAACTGTCCACGCCCACGTCCATACTTCCCGGTACTGGCTCCAATCTGCCATGCACATGCCCGTACAGATGGATGGTCCTTTGCCATTTTCCCGGCCAATCCCGTAGCGGGTAGTGATGCAGATAGAGACGGGTGTGGCCGACCTCGATCAGCTTTGCCTCGTGGACCTCGGCCCACCCCTCTCCAGCCCAATCATTCGACCGATCATGATTGCCCAGGATCAGGATTTTGCGCCCGGCAAGCTGTCGCAGCGCGGACCTGGCCTTCACCCCGGACTCAAAGGCGAAGTCACCCAGAACATAGACCGTATCATTAGCCTCTACCCGGTCGTTCCAAGCCCGGATGAGTGCATTGTCCATTTCTGCAACCGACGCAAAAGGACGCTGGCAAAACCCGATGATGTTTTTGTGACCAAAGTGCAGGTCCGAGGTGAAATAAGTTTGAGGCATGGCTCACACCGGGATAGCGTTGTTACGAAAGTAAATCAGCGGCATACACAAGGGGGTGCCTTTCGCCCATCCAGCAGGCGCTTCTGTCTCAAAATGTACATTCTTGCGATCTGTCGCCGTAACGACCACGCGCCGGTCAAAAGCGCGATCCTCCGGGCGGAGCAGGTTAGGCAAGATGTACCAGCTTCCAACTTGGGGTGCGTTAGTCATATGAAAGCCCTCCAGTGATAAACACAACATATTGTGTTTATAGTAAGATATTTAGATACTTTAGTCAATATCTTGTGTTTCGCATCGCACTTATCGCGGATGCCGGACTACCATCGGGACAGCCAGCCCTTGGCTTTGGCCACCAGACCCGACTCCCCGCCCCTTGCGGGGTGCCAACCCCTTGCAGGGTGCCAACCACCAGCCCGCGCCCAATCCCGGTTGAACTGCGCTTGCAGCTTGCCGAGATCCGCCCCATTCAACAGCAGGCCCATTTCCCGATTAGCCTGTAAGCTCGTCTGGGTAAAATTCTCGGAGCCAAGAAAAGCCAGAGAGCGACCGACGATCATCTTGGCGTGCATATAGAGCGGTTTCCTGGGCAGGAGTCGCACCTGGCAACCATGAGCGCGTAAAAAGGCCACGTCGCGTTGGTCCTCAGCATTGATGCTGGCGGGCAGGATCAGCCGCAAATCGTGGCCCTTGGCCGCCAGCGCATCAAGAATGGGTGCATACGGTCCCAATTCCTCGCTTTCTACGTCGATAGGCCCGGACTGGTCGATGACTTGCAGAAGTTGGGCCGCAGATGTACCGGGCGACAGCACCAGCGTCTGGTGCGCCCAAGCGGGGGCGTGTGACGGCTTGCCCTGCGCAGCAGTCCAGTCGGCGTTGAACACGGCCTGGACAGCCCGAACCACGGTTGGGTTGCTGGTGTCGTAGAGGTATTCGCGGTTCCGACCGCCCAGGCCCGACCAGTCGAAGTTTGCCGTGCCAATCTCGGCCTCGTGCCCATTCACGCAAAATTTCGCGTGGTAAAAGCGGTAGGCATCCCCCTGGCTCACAAAGCGGCCAGGGACATAACGAAAATGCGCTCCTGTTCCCTCAATGGCCCGGACTTCCTTGTGGACCTGCCAGGGCTTCATGCCGTAGGGCTTCGGCTCCACCATGATCCGCACATCCACCCCCCGGCGCACGGCGGCGCGGACGGCTGAAAGCAGCTTGCGGTCATCCAGATAGTAGACGCCTATGTCGAGTTCCCGGTGGGCCGAGTCGATGACCTGAATAATCGGTGCGGGGCCAGCGTGGGGTTCGATGGTGAGCATAAAATTACCCTCGATCTTCCAATGGTGTTTGTATTACCTCAAGCAAATATTCCGGGCTTTCTCCAAAATACCGCCGCACCATCTCTATAATTTTTGCCATAACTTCTTCATCGGTCATCTGGAATACTCCTTTTTCCCTTAACTTAACGCTTTCTGCATAAATACCATTTTCAGGGTTTCGTCATAATCACGCGCTCCGCCATCAAACGCATCCTTTATGAAATTCGTCTGGATAAAACCGTGACATACTGGCATCACCAGACAAATAACAGGCAAACTCTTTCCAATCATCGTTCATGCCAATAAACGCCAGAAAAGGACAGTTCCGGCCATCTTCAAACTGGCAGGTTTCCCCAGTGGGAATCATGTGCTGCAATCGTTCTATTTTGACCGGCGTAAAGCCCTTCTCGAACAGGACCGTCACTTTTCCCCGTCTATACCCTTCGTAGGTTTCCTGATGCGGCCCTTCGTGGCCCATGGGCAACTGACAACGCATGGTGGCCTCGTTATCACCATGGTCGTCGTCGATGGACAGTACGCGATTACATCGGCGAGCGATCACGATTTCACCCAAGGCGATCCGGCTCCAAAAGTGACCTGATCCCCTTCCACACGAACCTTGACCCGCTCCAGATACATTTGCACCGCCTCCCTATGCGGGAAACCCCCGAAATGATGCAATCGCTTGGCTATCGCCCACTTCTCCGGCATGGACAGTTTCAACCACCCTCTGGTCTGATCCTGCCAGGAAACAAACAACAAGAGCGGTTCATGCGCCGGGAACCCTAACTGAGCGCCCAATTCCATCATGCGCACCAGGGCGGCGTATGCCCGATCCTCAAGATCGTCCCGATCTGGAAATTCCGCCGCCAGATGATCGAGGATTTCCCGGTACAAAGCCGCAAAAGCCCGTCCCGCGTCTTTGGCATTGACCTGATTTGGTTTTGGATTCTGTTCGGGATAAGTACCCTTCAATTTACGAAGTTTCGCCTGCCCCATAACCACCCTCCGGCACATTTAATACAGAAACAAAATCTGAAAAATTACGAACGAGACTGCCACCATTTTTCAAAATGCGGCGAGCATGTATGTCTCCTGGTGTTGGAGCATAAAAACAAAGCGCACCTTTTTTAATATACGCCCGACCACAAGCAACAGCATCAGCAGTGGCTATCATAAACATCTTTGCGAACTCAAGCACATCTTCACTTGACATCGTTGAGAACTCAAATAAATCCTTTTTGTTTGTTGACGAAAAATAACAATCGTTCGCTTTGTTTATATCATCCAATGAAAACCGGCTAAGAACCTCCATTGAGCGATGAAAAAGCTCATCAGGAACACCGCGAGTTACAAAATGTTCTCTTGGAGTTCCAGGTAAAGGATATTCCCCCCGCAACTTCCGCCGCTGTGCTTCACCCATGACAGCCTCCTTTAGAGCAAAAATTCCATCAATTCCCGGCCAGACAAAATGATGACGTTGCCCTGCCGATGCCTTGTGCCCGCCGGGGTTCGCCCGGTATGCACGAAATAGCCCTCACTCAAACCAAACTTGTGCAGGTCACGCGCAAAAAGATCCACATGGGCGGACTGGATCGCGCCTTTGTAGCGTTTGCACTGTATCCCAATCCAGTGATTGTCCCGGTACACCTTGCCGTCCAGTCCACCATCGCCGGTATAGTGGCTATTCCGCTCCACGATCCAGCCTTTGCATTGAAAGGCGTCGAGCACCATTTCCTCGAACACCAGGGGATCGAGCTTGCGCAGATAGCCCACGCGCCTTGCAAACGTCTCGCCTGCATCCTCGCCCACGATCTCGCACAGCGTCCCGTTCCGCCGTACTGCCGCATCCTGGCGTCGACCATGGCCGCGCTTGCGCCGGGACTGAATCCGCGATAGCCAGGCCCGGCCTCGCGCCATCATGCCGCTCAACATTTGCCTATCCACTCCCCGCGCCAGCGGAGACTTTTTTCAGCGTCGGGAATCTCGCGTAGCGCATCCCGCAATGCCGCCCGTAATTCCTCGACCAGCCCAGGGTACAACCGGGGATCGGGTACGGGTTGCTGACGAAGCAGGGATTGCCAGTATCTTTTACGGGTATTCAATGGCAGCGAGTTCATGACTTCCTATCCCCGTACCTCGGGTGCATAGGTCTGCATGACCTGCTGCGCATTTTCCCGATTGGCGATGGCCTGCTCCGGCACCTGGCCCTGGCAAATCTGCACCAGGCTCAACAGGTCCAACCAAGTGAAACCGAAGCCATCATGGGCCTCCATGACCTTCAAAAAAGCCTTGCGATCCTCCGCTGAACCCATCGGATCGCCATGCAAAAGGCGCTGCTTCTTGCGCTCTAATTCCGCCTGCTTTTCTGCCAGCTTGTTGACCTGTTCCTCGATACTCATAATCGCCTCCATTGATCGCCTTCATGCCGTTTCTAACAGGGTGATGCCGTTTTTTGGGAAAACGCCGTGTCGGGAAATTCGCAGATACCATCGGGCAAGGCTTCCGGCCCTTTGCAGGGTGCAACCCCTTTGCAGGGTACAACCCCCTGCCGGGGTGCAACCCTCCCCGTCCGCTTCAGCAAACTTTCCACCAGCACCGGGAAATCCATCGGGTCATCGATGACCGTCACCCCATATTCCGGGGTCTCAAGACCGTGATAGCCGCGATCCAGCAGGACCGAGAGGTTTACCGCGCCAATAGCCGCATTGGCATTGGCCGGGTGATCGTCCAGAAAAGCCACGGGTTCGCACTCGGCACGGGCACCCAGGTCCCGCAACACGTTGGCCTTGGCGCTGGCGGGTGCTGCATGTCCGACGCAAATAATGCGACCGGACGGAATCAACCCGGCAAGGCTCTCCGCACGGGCGGCGCGATGCCGCACATCAATACTGGTCACCGCCCAGACCGTGCAGCCCAAATCCTCCAGCGCGTAGATCAGGTCCGCCGCGTGTACATACAGGGGCAAGCGGGACCACTCGTCACCCTGATAGGCCCGCCATACCGCGTCACATTCCTGCCGGGTCAGACCGTACCGTGTCCGTAACTGGTGATCCTCATGGACTTGCGCGACAATGCGGCCCAACACCCGCTCCGCGCATTGCCGCCAGTGCGCGTCAAAATCGGTCAGAACACCATCCACATCCAAAGCAACAATCCGGTTCATGTTGACTCCTTCGTTTCACTCTTCAACGCGCTTTCCATAAGCCCGTACAGTGGCCTCGTCCATTCATGGCTCAACAAAACGGTGCGAGCGAGATTGCTGATAAGTCGTTGACCAATGCATATGCCTGACGATTCCATAAAACCCGACGAAACCCAACATCATAACCAAAGCAATAATCGCCATAACGGTAAATGCTGCATGGTTAAACTTTATCTTTTCTATGACTGAACTTTTTGATACGCCTAATTTCCTGTAGGCTTTTTTATAAAGATAATATACTACGAATGCCCCTAAAAACAGGGTGCAGACAGAGAATAAAATCAGTATTATTTTATAGTTATCCTGGTTCATGCCAAGATCGGTCCACAAGTGAATAGTGGCGTCATGAAAGATCATTTTGGTGGGTCTCCTTTACGGATTTTCGATAAGCCTGCACAACAATCTCGTCGATGTTCTGCCCGTTCTGGTGCAGCATCATGGCGAAGTTTGCCACATCCACCGGATCGCCTTTCTCCAGGTGCTCCACCAGCAAGTAAGTCAGGTGGGCAGAAGGAGCCGCCTGCCAGCCGCCGCGCCCCTTTTCCTCACGGGAGCGACGCATTTTGGCTTTCATCGCTTCGGCAAAAGCATCAATGGCCAGATCGTCTGGATGTTCGGTTTTTTCGGATAAAATCCGGTACGTTAGTTCCTGCACCAATTCGCTTTTGCGCGCAATACGATCGTTAATAACATCGACTGGTAACGCCAAACGCAATTCCGACGCCGCTTTTTTAATGGCATATAACGGTCCATCCGCTTGTTTATCGCTTGCGGACAGCCCATCAAAAATCTCTAGCGCCTTACTCAACAACTGCTCACGATCATGTACTTGCATCACTTGCCTCCTTCGGACATTCCCGTACCCGCAAATCTTCCGGCCACTCGTTCATGTCCGCGCCAGTGCGGTTAGACAGCACGCGCACAGGCGGGTCGATTACACCTACAGTGTGGGGCCACGATCTGCCCCGCTTCCAGATCGCATGACGCACGGACTCTTGATCTTGAACACTTGTAGCGGCACTAACGATGCCCTGCTCACAGTCCATGAAATTGGAGCCTAACTGCTTTACGAAAATGGGGGTGTCGGCCTCACGGCATTGCTGGATGATTGATCGCACCCATTCTGCCCGCATGGATCGCGCCTTGAGGAAGCTCGATTCGCCGCCGACCACGATCCAGTCCAATTTCGGCGTATCTGGACCGGTGCCGCCATCAGGGCGCAAAGGCCCGGACATACCCACGGGAACCTCTGCCAGATCAATGGGACCGATCAGCGGTTCTGCACTGATCCACCGCATAGCGGCAGGGGCCCGCAGCAACAGCGGGATGCGCTCGTCGGCGGTGGCCTGATCCTCGACCGAAACGCCCAGCCAGACATTGGGCAGGGGCCACTCCGGCAGCCCCGCATCATCGCCACCCCGTGCTGCGGCAATTTCCCGCATGGCCTGACCCACGGCGTGT
>JAJYPA010000026.1 GCA_021795795.1 Pseudomonadota bacterium
GGCTTATTTCTATGCCCTTACCTGACCGCCCGAAAGGTACTCGCCGCACGGTATTGCCTTTTGCTAGAATGTGAGTCGTAGCCTCGGTAGCTCAGTGGATAGAGCAACCGCCTCCTAAGCGGTAGGTGAACGGTTCGACTCCGTTCCGGGGCACCATAAAATCAATAACTTGAAAACTTCATGATCGGCCATCTGTATTTTTTGTCACAATTCTGTCACACTGGCGCTGTGACAGACTAGCAAGGAAGCAGTTATGGCGACGATCAGGAGCCGTGGTAATAAACAGTGGCAAGCCATGGTCAGACGGCATGGATGGCCTGACCAGAGCAAGACCTTTAATACCAAGGCAGAGGCCGAGACCTGGGGCCGCATGGTCGAGGGTGAGATGGATCGCGGGGTGTTCGTATCGCGTGATGAATCCGAACGCATGCTCTTTTCTGAGGCCGTCGATCAGTATATAGAGCGCGAAGTCCCCCGCATGAAGTCCCAGCGCAACGCCATCAATAATCTGCGGGCGGTCGCGCGCGAGTTCGGCAAGTATTCTCTCGCCGCCATCACCCCGGCGCTCCTGTCCGCATATCGAGACAAGCGACTTACCTCCGGCACATCCCCGCAAACGGTGAAGCATGACCTTGGGTGGATCCAGCGCGTCTATAAGGCAGCAAGCATGGATTGGGACATAGCCCTGCCCTTGGGGATACCCACTGAGCGGGTGCGGAGTCCATCACTACCGCAGGGCCGGGATCGCCGTCTGCTCCCCGGTGAAGGAGGTGCACTGCTGGGTGCTGCGGATATAAGGCTTTCCTGCCTGATCATGTTGGCTATTGAAACCGCCATGCGCCTGGAAGAGATGGCGGCAATGACCTGGGAGAATGTGGATCTCCGCGTCAGGTCCATCTATCTACCGAAGACAAAAAACGGTGAAGCGCGCACGGTGCCGCTCTCCCCTGCTGCTCTTGAGGCGCTTTCGATGCTACCGCGCAATCTTTCTGGATCAGTGTTTGGATGGACCAAAGACGGCATAGACAGCGCATGGGGCCGTGCCCGGATGGCTGCGGGCATTCCCGGTGGGTGGGGTGCGGATGCCCTGCACCTGCATGATCTACGCCATGAGGCCACCAGTCGTTTTTTTGAAAATACCGACCTCGATATCATGGAGATCAAGGCCATCACCGGGCACAAGAGTTTGCAGATGTTGGCGCGATATACGCATTTGCGCACCGCGCGGCTGGCCGACCGGTTGGCCGGGGCAAGGCGTGGTGGCGCTTGAACCCCATGCAAGTAGCAGCCATCACCGGCCACAAGACATTGCAGAAGTTGAAAAGGTACACTCATCTCAGGGCTGAGGATCTGGCGAAGAGGATGGGGGTGACGTAGTGGACATATTCGGTTTTCTCTAATTATTTTTAAGGGGTGATATATGAACAAAGGTTATGAAGTGCAGGTCAGTCATGACAATAAAATGATTTATGAGCAGCATTATAGAGATTGGATGGACTCCGAAGTTAGCCGTGGCGTAATCTTAACTATTATCCAGCATGAAACACCAGATGGTCTCATATATTACCCGCTGCCAAAGATGTTTTTGGATTATCTGGATAAACGTGGTTTTTCTTATATGAATATGGGCTACAGGGAAACCCCCTGACAAGAAATTTCTAGACTTCATCTGATTGTTCGTCAGTATTAGCCCGGATAGCTATTTCAGTGAGAAAGGCTTCAATCCAATGGTATTCGCGGCCATTACCGGCCACCAGACGCTCCAAATGCTCAAGCACTAAACGCAACTTGCGGTCTGAGGATGTGGCGAAGAGGCTGGATAGCTAACACGAATAAAGCTCAGGAGGCTGGGATTAATCGCGTTGCTGCCTTGATCAAGAAGGATCATAATAATGCCTGACATTAGCTTAATAGACGAGTCGGATCGTGGTGCTGTTTTGGTCGGCGCAGTTATGCTTGAGGAAAGGTTATCTCAACTAATAAAAGATACTATTTGCAGGAACAATATTCCTGAGAGTCACATTAAAGAGATGTTCAATTTAAATGGTCCGCTCTCAAGCTTCTCATCAAAATCACTTATATGTTATGGGTTCGGACTTATATCCAAGGATATATTCGATGATCTAACAAAAATCAGGAAACTTAGAAATAAAATGGCTCATTCGTTGGCTACGGTTGACTTCTTATCTCGTGACATGAAAAAAGATGTAATGTCAATTAAATGTTGCATCAATGCCGCCAACTCATTCAAGGGAAAAAGATATAATATAAAAACAAACCAAGAAGGCACTGATCAAGACCTACCCTGCACTCCGCCAGAATGGGAAATGAGAACGATGGGTTATGTAAAATCGATAAAATATATTTTCTGCATTGGAATTTACCTTTTACTCATAGATATATCCAAGTATCAGATATATTCTATTAAGTCGGGAGTCATAAGCGCGCTGACATGTGGCGCTGCGACTGAACAATAGAAGATTATTGGAGGAGCGGCATGGCAGCCTGCAAGGGGCACAACGTCAATCACATGATGTGGCCAATGCACGCAGATGTTGCGTTGGAAATTGCTAATCAAGAAGTTCACAAAATTGGATTATTTAAATTTTATTTGGTGAGGCAATTTAATTTTCGAAATGCTCATCAAACCAACAGATTTCATATTAATAATATTTAATGAGTCGTAAAACAATGTTGGCCCTGATTTTATAATCTTCGCGCTAATCATATAATTTCCATATTCTCTCAATATAATATTATTGGTTGATGTTGAGTAATATGTTTTTTCATTTTCTGCCTTGTAGTATCCGACGTGATAGTTAAGATTGATTAGCAGAATTGCCAAAACAAGGTATCTAATTGAATTCAAGCCAAACGGACCCGCCAATTCAAAAAGTTCGCTTCTTTGTACAACGTTTTCATGGAAAAAAGCATACCTCTTCGCCCATGAAGCCTTTTCATGGTCTTTTGAATGGTTTTTATAAAAAACTATCGGAATATAAACTATTACAGAAAACAAGAAGATGGCAAGCCCAAAAATCGCTATTAAAACATTTTTAAAATCTATTCCGTAAGATAAAGGATCAAATACAAGCACCATAGAGATGACAACAGTCGATGTGATCATGCTTGTAAATTCTCGCTCTTCATTGCTACCTGTTGATCCAATTATGTCCATAATAACCATATATGATAATACAATAAATATGTAGCCACCATCCTCGAGAATGGTGGCTGCGCTGACGGATATATAGAAGCTAGGAATATGAAAGTAATTGCAATATCCAAGCTCATAAAACCAGCTACACGCATAACCGAAAGCAGACAGCAAGGTTGCATATAGTGTAAAATCTATGATAGAATTTTTGTCTTCCATGTCATACTCATTTTTGATGTATTAGGTGTCTTGTTAATCAAATAACGTCAACCAGTCGGCAAAAAGCTTAGAGTCTCCCAATCTTCCCCATCGCCGCATCCAACCGCTCGGCACCCTCTATGGGGTTATTCTCGAACACCATCATGTATCGGTATTGGTCGCCGGCCTTGGCCTCCCACTTCTTGCCGAGTAGCAGTTTCTTCTCGGAGTCGGAGTTGTCCCGGTCGTCGCCTTTGGTCTCCACCACAATGATCTTGCCCCGCTCGGTCCTCAGAATGAAATCCGGGTAGTGATTCAGGAATCCGTTGATACGGAACCCCTTGCCTACGGAAAGGTTCCGGTGCCACCACACTACGGAATCAACGCCAGCCAGCTCACCGATCACGCGGGCCTCGAAGTTCCCGATCTTCCCTTCTCGACGATAGAGGCTCTTGGGAATGTCCGGGGCGTTTGCCGGCGGGGTGATGGTCTCCGGTAAGCGGAAATTGTCCATAATGCTGATTCGGCCCACGTCCAGCGCGTCGATAAATGCCTGCTGGGCATGTCTGTCCGCCAGGTCGGCTATCTTCTTCTTGATCTTGGCTGAGTAGGCATAGTCCCGCTCCATGCAGTCCTGCAGTTGCTCGGGCAGCATATCGCTGACGATCCGGTGGATATAGGCTTTGACCTCGCTATCGGCAATAGGGTACATGTTACCGATCAGGGCCATCATGCGGGCGGTGACGTTTTTAATCTGGCTTCCCCGTGTTCCGGTAAGCATGAGCCGGTTCAGTTCTTGCCGATCCTTGACGTTCACCTTGAACGGTTTTGGCGCGTAGTCGCCCTCGCCGACCTTTTCCAGATCCACCTTGTACACCTGGGCGTCCACGTTAGCGAAATTCACGCTGGAGTCGGCATGCGAAAGCCGGAAGTCGGTCAGGAGTTCGTCGCGCTCCAAGAGCTGATATTTACCGTCTTCGTCGAACCATCCCCCGGTTTTCACCTCTATGAAAAATTGGGGTAGGCTGAGTGACAAAGCATCCTCCCTAAACACGTCTTTCATTTTCTGCATGTTGGTCTTGTCGGCCAGTTCGGCAGGGATACTGCTATCCGTGACCGACTTGGCCTGCTCATCGAACGACTGGTTTTCCTCGATAGCCCTTGCCTTGATCTCGCTGATAAATGCGGAAGCCGGGTCGGTGGGCGCCAGTGAATCGCCGCTGCCTTGTACCCATGCAATGGGCACGCTGTTCAGGTCCGCAAATTCATCCGCCTCTGTTGCTGCGGGTGAGTGGGTCAGTTCCAGTGGCGATTGATCCCCCTGGTTGCCCGCGTTCTCACCTGCGCCACCTGGGGCCATCTCCAGCGCACGATAATCCTTGTCAGAAAATCCGGCCCTCTGCAGGGCGTTCACCACTGTCTGCAAGGTCTCGTGGAATTTGCTGCTGGCCGTGAACACATAAGACAGGTTCAACAGGTCATGGCCGTGCTTCTGCACGTAGGGCATGCGCAGCACACGCCCCACGATCTGCTCCACGTCCACGGCAGAGGACTTGTCGGCCAGTGATGCCAGAATATAGGCAAAAGGACAATCCCAGCCTTCCTTCAGGGCGTTGACGGTGATGATGTACCGTACCGGGCAGGAACGGCTGAGAAGGTCTTCGCCTTTGATCTCGTCCCGGTCGGCGGTCTTGATCCGGATCTGTTCTGGGGGTATTCCCAGCGCCACCAGCTTCTCTTTGACCTTGTCGAAGGTGGTGTTGTCGTCGTGGGTCCGGGGTTGCGCCTGAAAGAGCACTATGGGGCGAATATAGCGGCCGCCCTTGCTGGCTTCTTCCTTGCTGGCGATGGCCTCCAACTGCTTTCGCATGACCAGTGCGCTCTCGATGACTTCGGCGCGGCTGTTCTGGTTGGCGACAATGACCGGCAACTTGACCATGTGGTGGCGTTTCAGGGCCATTGCGTCAACATAGCTGATAATGTTGCTGTTGTTCCTGGGCGTTGCTGTCAGGTCCAGGATAAAATCTGGATTCAGGTTGACCAGCATTTCCACGGAAAGGGTGCTTTCGGCGTTGTGACTTTCGTCCACAATGACTACGGGTTTCAGGGAGCGGATCACGTTGATAAGGGCGGACGGGTCGCGGTCAGGGAGTAGATCCACGGAGTCCACCCGCTGCGCGTTCATGAATGGGGCCAGGTAGCCGTTCTCCTGATAAATCTTGCGGTCTTCCTTGTTCCTTGCCCGAAGGCTATCGAAGCTCATCACCACGATGGATACCTGGTCGGCGACGGTGTCCGGGGAGAATCCCGCGCCCATAAGCAGGTCTTTTTTCTCGTAGATCGCCACCCGTCCCTTGAACAGTTGGGACAGACGCTTGTGATAGGGGTGATCGGGGTTGCTGAGGTTTCTGGCAGTCTGTTCCAGAATGGTGAGGGAGGGTACCAGCCAGACGACGAACTTGGGGCGCTGGGGATTTGCTGCGGACAGGACGTCAAAGATCGGCTGCAGGGCGTTTACGGCGATATAGGTCTTCCCGCCGGCCGTGGGCACCTTGGCGCATACGTGGGGCACGCCAGGGATGGTGTTCTTGTAAGCGGGCATGCCGGTGACCCCGCGCTCGGCCCAATAGTCCCGGAATGCGTTCTCCAGGTGAGGGGTGTCGGCGAGGGTTGCCAAGTATTGGCGCAAATCCTGTATCACCTGACTTTGGTAGGTCTTCAGTTCCATGGTTAAAACCTGCTAATGTCGCGTGGGATCTTCTTGAAGATCAGGCCATTCCGGGTCATGAAATCACTGGATAGCAGGCAACGATCCGCGTAGATGATCGTGGTCCCCGGCTTGTCGCCTATCTGGACGCTGGACAGAAACTCCATGTCGAGCGCCGTTGGCCGGTCGGGTTCATAGTAGAAGAACCATGCCGTGTCTGCATTGCGGCCCAACAGATAGGGGGAGACGGGGTTATCGGGCGTTACCTGGTCCTCTGGCCGGATACCTTCGGTGTAGGCCACGTATCCGCGTATGGCCTCTACACCTACGGCTTCATTAAGCAGGTCATCCGCCGTGAATAGAGGGTCGCCAATGGTGTAGTAGTCGAAGCCGCCACCCAGTCCTTCCACGGCCCTGTTTCCGGACCCGTAGCCGTTTATCACCCGCCGTACCCGCTCGGCGGTGATGGTTTCGGCGTAGTCCATGGTTTCCACGAGGATGAAGCGGCGAGTGCCGCCGTCCTGGGCATTGAGTTTCAGGACGGCGTGGGCGGTGGTACCCGATCCGGCGAAGGAGTCGAGAATTAGGGAATCGTTGTGCGTAAATGCTTGAAGAAAATGCATCACTACTGATGATGGTTTTGGAAAGTCGAAAGTCTTTCCATCGCCGAACATAGACTTTATTTCATTTGTGCCGTGCTGGGTATAGATTGACTCAACAATTGAATAGAGCTTCGACCCGCGCTCTTCTCCGTCGGCGTCGCGCAGATATTGCTTATAGTTGACTGACAATCGCCCACGAACCTCATTGATGACAATTTCGTTGGCTGCCAAAGCTGCCAGCGCACGATCTCTAGACCATTGCCATTGTTTTTCAGGCCATATCTCTTTGCCATTAAAGGGTATGGCATAGCGCAGGTTCGCTCTGGTGTCCATGCTATTCGTTGCCAAAGGCTGCAATCTGTAAGGGCCTCGAACGGCAGATTTTTCATCCTCAAATTTGTAATACCGCCTCGCGTCATCACTAGGAGGCAAAACGATTTCGCCTATTGACTCCTTATTGCGAGCAAAGCAGATTACATACTCATGCAAATTGACAACTTGCTTAGATTTTGCACCACCACCATAGCTTTTTTTCCAAATAAACGTTTCAATTCTGTTGACGCTGCCAAATATCTCGTCCATAAGCAGCTCTGCGAAGCGCTGTTCGTTCCCGTCCAGCGACATCAAAATAACCCCGTCCTCCGCCAGCAATCGATGCAGCAACTTCAACCGCGGGTACATCATGCACAGCCACTTGTCGTGCCGGGAAAGATCCTCACCCTCTTTGCCGACCACTTCACCAAGCCACTTCTGCATTTTGGGGTCGTTCACCGCGTCGTTATAGATCCAACCCTCGTTGCCGGTGTTGTATGGAGGATCAATGTAGATACACTTCACCTTGCCCTCGAACTCGGGTAGTAGGCTTTTCAGCGCTTCCAGGTTGTCGCCGTGAATGATACGGTTGTCCGTACTGTTTGTGGGGGTGCCTGGGTCGGCCTCAAAGGTGTACTGCTTGTTGAGGACCCTGAACGGCACCTCGTGGTGGTGGCTGACGACCTTGTCCTTCCCTACCCAGGTGAGTGTTGGCATGTGCTACGGGTTTCCTTTCGCATTACCGCGCTTGTGCGGTAGGATACCACTACACGCATGGGCTTGCATGGTAGATAAGTTAGCGCGCGCAAAGCTGATACTGCGCTGTGACAGGGACCGCCCACCATGCTTTCGACAAAAGAGGAAGATATATCTATGATCGAAGCGCTATGGTCAGTTGAGTTTCATTCGAATGGATCACCCGGTTCTTTTGCCTACGGTGCTGGGGTCGTTGTCTTCGAGACTGGGCGTATTTTTGGCGGTGATGGGCGATATTTCTATGTCGGGAATTATGAGATTGTGAACGGCGTCGCCAGGGCTACGCTCACATCTACGCACTACTCTGGACCGAGAGAGTCGATCATCGGTCCAGACGAAAAGACCACGTTTGAACTAAATGGAAGTATTGCACGCGATAAATTCGTTGTATCGGGGCACGTAGTGGGGAAGCCCGGTGTTACAGTGAATGCAACACTTACGCGGCGAGCGGAGTTGCCTAATTCATGAGGCGTGATATCAACATGCCTTTGTACACCGATTTATCCCCAATGAAGGAGGGTGGCAATGACAGAAAAGAGTAAAAATCAGAAGCCTAAATTAATCATTAGAAATGATAGCGCTACCCCAATTCAGAAGAACAGGATATACGGAAATGTCAGTCAAGAGTCTTTCGATAAACCGATAATCAGAGATAGAATAGAGCCGCCACCCCCTCCAACACCAAAAAAGAGGTGATTTATGGATCATGATTGGCACTCGCTGCTTTTTGGCGTTCGCAGATCGGTTCGCTACCATGAGCGACGGGCCGCTTTCTTTTCTAGGCTAGACACTCTAAATGGTTTGATAAGCCTATCTGCAGGTACAAGCGTGGCGGCGACAGCAATTTCTGGACATCCAGTTGTGGCGTTTTCTGCTGGCACAATCGTAGCTCTATCAAATGTAATCAACGTCATGATTGGAAGCTCGCGCATGGCGGCGCTTCATCGCGAGTTGAGAGGTAGATTTATTGGCCTAGAACGCCAGATGGTTTTATCGGCCATGACAGCCGAGAACTTTCAAAGGTTCACCGACGAAAGGCTGCGCATTGAGTCAGAGGAACCGCCTGTTATAGGCGCTCTCGATGCACTCTGCCATAACGAAGAGGCCCGCGCGGAGGGTAATGTTAGCTGTGTGCGCCCGGTGAGCTGGTGGCAGCGTATGGGCTCTCAGTTTCTGGACTATACAGACAAACCCGATCTACATCTTCCGTAATTAATTACTATAGAGGAACGGGTTTATGGACCACAAAAGCGTATTTACTGATTTCCGTATTTCTGTATCAGCAACTCCCGCACCTCGTCGGCAATCTTAGTCCCGCGCGTGGCGCATTGCGTCTTGATCCTGCGGTGTAGACTCTCAGGGATATCGATGGTCAACCGCTTCATCTTCCGCTCGTCGTCGACGATACGGTTCTCAACCCATGTATCCGCCTCTTGAGGCGTTTTGCTGGTAGGCCTTGCGCCAATCATAACTTTCTTGGTCATTGCATGACCCCCATCAATTCGCCTTTCACCGCCTCGATCTCGGCTGCTGCCGGACCTTCCGCGTCAATCTCATGGACCGCCTTACCCTGGGCCGCCGCCTCAGCAAAGATCACACGCTGGGTGATACGGCTCGCCAATGCCGACACGGCGTAGGAAGCTAGTGCTTCGTCCACGTCCCGCGCAATCGCCGTATTTGCGATTTTACGATTAACCACAAATACAGATTTCAGGTTTTCTTTATAGACGCGCGCCTCGTCTAGCAGCTTCACCACTTCGCCTGCCGCCCAAATGTCATATGGGCTGGGTTGCACCGGAATCAGGACCAGATCAGAGGCCATGATCGCCGAGCGGGCCAGGTCAGTAACTCGGGGTGGACCGTCGATAATAACATGGTCATATCCTTGACCAATCGTGCCGATTTCCTTATGGACCGTTGCCCTGGGAAGCCCGACAACGGCAAAAAGTGGCTCGCCTTCGCGTGCGGCCGCCCAATCCAGGGCGCTTCCCTGGGGGTCGGCGTCGATCAACAGGACGCGTGCTCCCGCACGGGCCAGACTTGCCGCGAGGTTTACGGCGATGGTGGTCTTGCCCACGCCGCCCTTCTGGTTCAATAGTCCGATAATCATGGCATTATCCTCTTCTGTGTTTACGCTTTTCTGTGTTTCCGTATTTGTAGTTTTACAGAAGGTCGTAAAACTTGCAACCGCTATAGGCTGGTTTCGCCTCCCCCTGAAGAGGGATACTATCTCTAACCTTTTGAAGGAGTCACACTATGCAGATCGATGTCAATATGCGGGGGTTAGGGTTCCGCAACGGATGATTTGAAGACAAAGCACAGCGTGAAGTTGCGGGTAATCCGCTTGCGGATCGCTCGCCGCTGCCGCAACCCTCACTTTCTCGGCCTTCCACGTTCACGCTTCACTGCCGCGGGGGCCGGTGCTACGTTCACATGGGGTGCCATCGGTACCGCCTCAACCACCTCCTGAGACTCAATCCACTCCAGCACTTTCGTGGGACGGTACCGAAGAGGGGACCGCTTCCCCTCGCCGCCACCCAACATAACTCTAGGCGGCAATTGTTCAGGGTGGAAGGCGGCCCTATTGCGCACCGTGCCCTCGCTCAACCCCAGTATCTCGGCCAGTTCCCCGGCACAAATCAACTTCTCCATTTTCGGTCCTTATCAAGTGGTTATATGACTCTTCTTGTATGGGCGAAGTGGAAACCAAAATTGAAAAACCCCGCCATTTCTGACGGGGTGCGGGGTGCGCGGGCTGGCGGTTTCAGTACACTTGGAGGAAAAGGTATCCCAGAAACAGAATGATCGCTCCAACAACCAACCAGTTGAAGGCAACCATCAATGGTCGGGTGTGGCGCTCATGTAGTTGATACAGTTTTGATAGGTGGTGTCGAATTGTCGGCATGATGAATCTCCTTGTGGGCATTGGTGATCACTCGCTGGCCTCAGCGGTGGCGCTGCTCTCCGAACCGTTGTTGATATCGTTGGTCAACTTCTGGACGATATTTCTTTGCTGAGAAACGTCTTTGTTGATACTGCTTTCCAGCCCAACAGTCACGTTACGCCCAGACAAGTGGCCGTCTCCATACCACTTGACGCCATTCTCAGAGATTGACCAGCCTCCCTGACTTTCACCTGTGTAAGTCGAATCACCGATTTGGAATTGTACATTCTGGCTATTCGCTTCATTTACGGTCATGCCAGAAGCCAAACCGGATTCAACATCCTGCGCCGCCTGTTTCGCAGCCGCTTCAAAATCCTTGTTGGGCATGTGAAGGTAGTCATAGGCTATCTCTTCCTCTGCAATTTGAGGATCAGAAAGGGCTCCCTTTGGCAGTTTGGAGTATAGTTCTGACAAGATTAGGTTTGAAAACCGAACAACTACAGCCTGGTACTCGGCCCATTTCCTCCCCTGTAGCGCCTGGCCACCGATGATATCGTATGGCCATCCAAGGACCGGTTGCGCGGATTGTAAGATGAACCCAGCCGCCCGCAGTTTTTTCTCAACATGCTCCTTATCCCCCTTTTCATAAGCCAGCAACACCATTCCGATGAACGGATTATGGTTTTTTGCATATGTCGCCTTTAGTAGCTGGGGTATTTTTTTTTGAAATGATGAGGAGTACGTCTTATTCTGTTTGCCATTGACATACACATGGTCAATAAAGTCCCGTTTGATGTGGCTGATACCATGGTGGAACATATCGAGGCAATCAATTTTCGCCATTCCAGTATCAAGCGTTCCCACGGCCATTGCTCCGGGCATTGACAATTCCAGTTTTCGCAGCGCGTCCAGCATGAGGCTGGAGGCGGGCATATCGACCTTCACCTGGGCCGCCGTGCCCACCTTGATATCCAAGCCCTTCTGCACTGCGCTTTCCTGGGCGGTGGTGACGCTGTTCGCCGCCTTGGTAGAGCTCGTCACGTGACTGCAACCTGACAACGCCAGGGTGCAGGTAGCTACAGTTAATAATACAGCTCTTGCGATCTTACTCATGGCTCATCTCCTTTGGAGGTTGTGGTAATCAGTAGTACTCTTCGGGCGGGGGCGAAATGGATTTTTCATGGGCCTATGGCTTATCGCCTTTAGTGCTCGGCGGAAGTCCAGACAGTTGCCCCGCCGCGTTACCCACGGCCTGCTCCCCCTTCGAGGACTGACGCTGGCTAACCCTCATGTTCTTTCGAAGCTTCGCCGCTCTGGCGCAGAGCCTTCCGGCCCTAGCTTGGTCTGCGGACTGCTCGATCTGAGCCTGGGTGTTACCCGGCCCTAACGCCTGGTCAAACTGCACGTCGAACCGGGCACTGGTGCAACGCTGTTGAGCCATGGCGACCTGCTGCAAATGGCTGACCTGTTCGTCATGCTGGACATAAAGATAAACGGCTACCGCGCCTATCATTATGCCAATTAATACCGTGCCCTTCCCTAACTGCATCATTTTAACTCTCCTTTCTGTTTACCAAAGCGAATCGGCTTGCGGTTTTTCTGACTCTTCAGGTGGTGTATTGTCGGAATCATTGTCGGCCTCAGAAGGTTCGGCAATAACTGCGGCCTCTGGCGAAGATTCCGGCCCTTGCGTCTCTGGTTCTTCCTCCGTGTTAACGGGTGTTTTATGGGTGGCATGTATCACGTCCTCTGTTTTATCTAAGAAGTCCGGGTGTATTATTGTGCGTTTTTTAAGGGGTATGACGACTTTCGCAATGGGGTAGTCACCCGCTACTTTCAGGTATCCCGTCATGTCCGGCATGGCTAATATCTGGGAAGGTGTCACCAGATACCTTTCATGGCGCGCGCGGGCCGTGTTTTGTCCATGACTTTCGTTTTCAGACAATGACAAGTTGGCCGTTTCGGTCACTTCGTCTATCTCTTCCTGACCCAGAATATCCGCTAATCGTTTTGCTGACTCTGCGTCTTCCACCCTCATAATTGTCTTGGTTTGCAAGTTGGATATCATCACTTTTGCCGCATCATGACCGTATGTTTCATCTGCTTGTGCTAAATTCTGGAGACCAACTACGGTACATATCCCATATTTACGGCCTTGAGTAGTGGCTATCTCTAAGGAGCGCAAACGCGGTAACGAGGCCAATTCGTCCAGAAAGAATACTGTCTTTATTTCCTGCACCGGCCGCGCACCCATAGCGCCCAATAAAGCCGCCTCCAACCACACCGCGCTCCATGGACGAATCACACTCGCGTTTTCAGCATTTGAGGTAATAAATATCCATCCTGGGGTTTGCGTCTTCGTAAAATTCCGCACTGAAAACTGTCCAGGCCGGTCAAATAGCTTCAATAAAGCCACTGAATCACTTGAGCCAAGCGTTAACCGGATCGATTCAGACCCCTTTGGATTATCTGAATTCATGGTCGCCGCGCTTGGCACCTTATGCTTGGCCAGCAACGCGCACAAGGCTTCTAGGGGTAGCCTGATACTCTCTGATACGCCCGCCAGTGTGGACTGGCTGCCGTTTTTCGCGTGCTCGATGAACAACAGGTCGGACATTAATTGCCTCGCCGCGTCGTCCCACATGGCACCCTCACCGCTCGACGGGCGATATGGAATAAAGAACCTGCCGAACGTCAAAAAATCGTGGGGTTTCTGAATTTCCAGGAATGGATTCCATGGGGCACAACGGGCGTCCAGTGGATTAAGAATAAAATCAGTTTCAGGGTTGTAAAAGTATTCGCAGAACTCACCTGTCGGGTCGTAGCAAATCGTCGTGAGTTTCTTTTCTCGCGCTGCTTCCATGAGATTCATTTGTCCCTGACTTTTACCTGTTCCCATGGCTCCTACAAACAAGAAATTACGCATAAGTAGGCGATTTGGTATATGCACGCCGCCAATCTGAAAGGTGGACGCGCCGCTTTTGTCAGCGCTGGTCAATGAAGCCAGGTCGGTTGCAGATTTAAGATGCTGACCACGTAAGAATTCGTCGGTTCCCTCTGCTTTACCTTTTTTGACCATGTGATAAATGATCACACCCAACAAAAGAACGACGGTTATGGAAGTCATCCCAGCGACGATATAAATATGATGTAGGGCGGCATGCAATCGCGGATTTGCCCACTTCGCCATATTTAGAGAGGAATCTACGCCATGTTTGCCTGCAACGTTCCACCAAACGGGATGTGTTGGGGAATACGTGGTTATCCAGAAGTTGGAGATAGACCAGAGCCACACGACTTCCAATGATTGGCCGTCCAGCAGCCAGCTAAGCCCAAAAATCAACGCAATCCATGAAAGTGCCAGGATAAATATTATCCGGCCTATATTGGTTGCGAGCATATTGAGGTCATACCATAATGCATTGCCCCCCCGAGCAAAAATATCGTGCGCTTTGTTTTTTTTGATTGCCATGTTAGGTGCCCCTTTGGGCGGCAATTGCCGCCCGTGTGGTTAAACAACAGGATTAACGGAGGGGCTTGAGGAGCACGAAGTGCAATGGGGCAACGATGGTTTTGATGAAACAAGTGGAAGTGGTGTTGCCAGGTTTCAGGATGCAATCGAGGGTGGCTTGCTGGGCCAGAGCCATTCCTTTTGGCACACCCATTTGGTGATCCAGTGAGTCCAAGATCACTGCTGCCCGCCCCTTGGATGTGGGGATTATTCGGATTTTTGTAGTGCCCTTGCATATGTAATGGACGCATTTCAGGGGGGAGCTATGGAGGACCTGGATTGATCCATGTATGGGGATTTCTGCCAGTCCCGCCGCCATGCCAGAGATAGGGATAAGGGTGAGAAGGCAGGCAAGACCTGCAGTGAGGATGTTAAGTTTCATGGTTTTGGTTCCTTTATAGGTTGAACTGGTGGTGCTCACCCCTCTTCGGGGTGAGGCGAAATTATGTGTATTGCGGAAATTGGGCGTTCACGGGCTTCGCTGGCGTCCCATTGACGATCTCCGACTGGGCCACTTCCAGCGCTTTGATTACCTTCTGCTCATCGCCACTTACCAGTAAAGGGGCATGTTTGAGGACCAATTTGGACAGTGCGGCCAGCTGCCGCTCAAGCTCCTTAGCCGCCTTGATCTTTTCGTCCAGCGCGGCACGCTGCTTCATCAGTTTATCCATACGCATGTTGAATCTCCTTAGCGATTGAACGCCAAAAAATAGAGGTAGATAATGACAATGAATCCCAGCAATAGGGCCGGGTTGCTGGCGCACTCGGTCCATATCTGCACGAGTGCCAGCCACCATTCAGGAGGCTCACGACTATCATGTGATATTTTCATGGCAGTCCCCTTTTTAATGGAAAAGCCAGAAGGTCAGGGCCGCAATTGTGGTCAACGCCGATGCATAGCCCCATGGACTATCAAGGACAGTGTTTGCCGCGTTAAAAAGCCAGGCAATCGCGAGGCCTGCGACGCTTCCATTGAGCCCGGCCTTATCCAACTGTATTTCCAGTTCTATGCTCTTCATGACGGTGCCCTCCAATAATGTTGAGTGGGTTACTCATCACTCTTCATCAGGAGGCGAAACGCAAAATCGTTTATTGCTTTTTCCACTTCTCCCCGAGGGTGGTCTCGTCCTCTTTGGCGGGCCACCAGGCACTGGCGCACTTCTGGCACCGGAAATACGGCTTGCCGTTTTTCGTGGAGAATTTCCCGGTCGCCACTTTGCACTTCTTACAGGCGGGACCTTGCCCGTGGCTTTCGGCTTTCGGGCGGTCCTCGAACGGCTGGCCGGGTTTTCCGTCATTATCCTGCAACAGGCCATGGCCATCCTTATTGCTGCATGCCCAGAAGAATGATCCGGGTTTGTTCCTGCTTTCCAGGCGTTTCACCTGGCCCATACACCCATCGACTGGACAAGGTTCCGTAACGGCAACCGCGCCGGCTGGCATATTGCTGAGTCCGGTTTGTAGAGAGTCCCACACCTTTTGCATGATGGCCCTTGGGTTGGCCTGGCCTTGGGTGATCTGGTCAAGGGCTTCTTCCACAGAGCGCGTCCAGTCCAGATCAGCGAAGTCGAACCTGTTTGAAAGGGCGGTGATTACGGCTTCACCAAGGGGGGTGGGGTAGAGTGCCGGGGCCTTACCCCTTTGCTCCATGTAGGCCCGTGCAAATAAGACTTTTATGATGGATGCATATGTCGATGGGCGGCCTACTCCATGGTCCTCAAGGGCTTTGATCAGGGTGGCCTCAGTGAATCTTGGCGGGGCCTTTGTTGACTTCGAGAGGACTTCACCACGCTCGGGCTTGATCGTGGATCCGGTTTGCAGGACAGGGACAGGGACTGGGTTTGCGGCTTCGGAGAGTTTGTCGCCGTCCTCATCCTCTGACTCTATATATAATGTTCGCCAGCCGGGTTCTGTCATAACACTTCCCACGGCTTTGAAAATGGCGGGGCGGCCTTGGAACTCGCTACCGTCCAGCACACAAGATGTTTGCTGGTAAACGGCATCGGGCATCTGACTGGCCAGTGCCCTTTTCCGTATCAGCGAGTAAAGGGCTTGCTGGGTGGCGTCCTGCCCGGCTTCACTCTCAATGGGATCCGTTGGCCGGATCGCCTCATGGGCCTCCTGCGCACCCTCTTTCACCTTCCATTTTCGGGGTTGGGGAATGACAGGAAGACCTGCGGCGGCCAGTGCGTCACGCAGCAACATCTCGCCCTCTTCCGAAAGATTTGGGCTGTCTGTGCGGTGATAGGTGATCGCACCCTGCTCAAACAGCGCCTGGGCGGCCTTCATGATCGCTTCGGTCCCGCATTTCAGCGCGCGGCTGCCGTCCTGCTGCAAGGTGGACGTCGTGAATGGGGCTGGTGGGCCTCTTTTGGTCGGTTTGGATTCGGCCTGGGTGACGGACAATGCCATGCCTGGCAAGGCGGTTGCCAGGGCGTCGGCAAAGCCTTTGTCCTGGAAGTATTCACCATCGGCAGTGCCATCCTGCCATTGTGCCCGCCAACCGCCTGCCATGCGGGAGACAATCTGGAAGAAAGCAGTTGGCTTAAATGCCTTAATGGCCTGTTCGCGCTCCACGATTATTCGCAATGCTGGAGTTTGGACGCGCCCTGCTGATGCCTTTGTGCCCACTATATTAGATAGAGGACCAGAAACTTCCCAGCCAACCATTCGATCTAACCCGCGCCTGACCTCCTGGGCTGCCACTAATTTCATATCCATGGTGAGGGGATTCGCCACGGCCTTGAGAACCGCGCTTTCGGTGACCTCTTGGTACGTCACCCTTTTTGCTTCTGACGGCTTGATCCCCAACACCTGGCAGAGGTGCCATGCAATGGCTTCCCCTTCCCTGTCTGGGTCGGTCGCCAGATAGACGGCCGCGGCCTTTGCTGCGGCCGCTTTCAGCCCTGCGACAATTTCTTTGTGCTTGTCGTCGGTGACCTGATAATTCATCTTAAATTCCGGTGGCCTGACATAGCTTTTGTCGCCGGTCTTTTCCAGGTCCCTCACATGCCCAAGGGAAGCTTTAACCTGCCAGTCTGCGCCCAAGAAGTGCTGGATATGTTTAGCTTTTGTAGGTGATTCCACGATTAACAGTTTCATTGGTCATCCTCGCTCCAGGTGCGTTGAAAATCTTGACGAATAACGCGGCCAATAGTTATATCCCCCAGACGCACCCATTGAGCTACAAAAACGACAATATCCTCTTCCCAGTGGTTTAGTTTAGGAATGTAATGACCCATGGCACTCTCCTTTTGTTGCGCAGGACCTTCGTACTTAGGCATTGCACTCGATCAACGCGGCGTCAAATGCCTCATTTGCCTGTCTCTCAACAACCCTAAATCGGGAACTTGGACCGTCCCCAGCATGATGGTTGTACTCAAAAGCGCCAAACTCTGAAATGACATTCTTACCTGTGCTCATGTAGTAATGGGTTCCGGTATTAATCAAAACGACCCGTCGAAGGATTTTACGGTAGAATCCATAGTCACCCTGATTAGTATCGACAATCACGAGTGTTCCACATTTCGTTTCCTGTTGACGGGCGGCCTGTTTATACACTGTCTGGTTAAACATGGTGTTTCTCCTGCATTGAGGAATGATTTACCGCTCAACGCTCTTCCGTGCGAAACGAAATCGTTTGGGTTATCGGGTTTGGCCCAACAGCATGAACACCGCTATTCCTGCCCCGCCGAACAACAGATATTTGAACATTTTGTGGAGTAGAACAGTGGCCGCCAGACCGAAAAACAGTGTTGTCAATGCATCTATTGGGTTATGAAGTAGCGAGGTTATGATAAAGTCTCCAAACATTTCATTCTCCTTGATGGTGGCCTGGTTACCCAGGCCAGTTCCGGTCACCCGAACATTGGAAGGTTGATCGACGGGGAATAAAAAAACCCTTGAGCGGAGTTATGGTTGTACTCGGCACCGCCAGGGCCAATGATAGGCCCGTGAAACCCGCCGATATTGACGGGCGGCATGCTGCCGGGAGCCACCACACGTCCAATGATGGGGCCGGAAAACGTGGTGACAGGTGGCCGGGCTACAGGTTGTGCTGGGATGGAAATAGGCCCAAATATGGCGCCGGAGATCATAAGGGGCGGAGGGTTCGCATGCGCCTCTTTGACTGCCAAGATCCCCAAGATGCCAATAACGACCATGCCGGCAACAATGAGGGACTTACGGGTTTTAAACTTGCTGGTATCAATCATGATGAATTTCCTTTATGGGATGAATATAGTTAACGCCGCTGGTACACACGAACTCGCCTGGGGCGTTGAAGCAGAAGAGATCGTTGTTTTTCTTGAAGTGAACAGTGCCTGCATTTATGCTGCCCACTGCTTGAATTTGTGCAATTATCGAGCACCCCTGCAAACAGAACCCGGCAAATAAGATGCAGATAGCGGATGCCCTCAGCTGCACGTTATGCCTTCTTGCAGTGGACATGCGCTGCCTTTTCCGCTTTGCGGCATGTCACGTGTCATTCGCGGCTTGTTGCCCGGGTTAGAGGAGTGGCAGGATATTTTCTGGATTGCCCATGAACCATGTGGAGCCACCAGAGTGAAGGTTGTGCAACCGGTCAGCATGGATACAACAGCCCAGACCATAATCACCGCCTTTAATGCTTGCATCTCGTTTCTCCTGTTTATGGGGTTGGCCTCTACAATCCTCTTCCGCGGTGGGCGAAACGAAATGACAATTTGATCCTGATTCAGGTGGTCTGCAGTCGAGATCGCAGCAGGATAAAAAAATAAAAAAGGCCGGGGATTAGCCCGGCCATGCCACATTTCCTTGAGGGTTAATTACCAGCTAAAACTAATACCGGCTCCAGCCTGGATGGTGTTGGTACCATATTGAGCAGGGTTGCCGGAGATACTCGCCACTGCGGCCAGGTGACGGGAGATCCTGAGCCGGTAGGCAACGGACACGCCTACCCCGCCATTGGGCATGTAACCCACGCCTCCGGCCACCGAGCTTCGCCCGGTCTGGTTGGCTGCTGCCGCTGCTGTTGCATTTATACTGGCCGCTGAGACCGCCCCAACTGCTGAGGTGAACTGGTTGGCCTGCCCCAGAACCCCGCCCAACGCGCCTTGCATTTGACCCAGATTTACCGCGTCATTCGCATGCGTGCCGGGTGCAATGTTGGTGATCTGGCGGCCTCCCACACTTACGCTATTGGCTCGGTTGGCTATGCTTCCCGAGCCAAGGGCTACGCTGTTGTTACCATTTGCTGTGGCCTGGTAGCCCATCGCCACCGCGTTCGCACCCGCCGCATTTGCCATGTCACCTACTGCCGTACCTGGATCGGCATTTGCTTTGGCCCCGTTGCCGATGGCAATGGCGCCGATGGTGTTGCTGTCCTGCCCGGTGGATTTGGTGATGGTCGCCCCTGCACCGATCGCAACCGCCCCAGCATACCCGCTGGTGTTACCACCCCCGGTTGCCAGGCTACCCTGCCCCTGGCCCGTGTTCTGCATGATTTGACCGTTGATGACACCTACGGCGTTTTGTACTTGCTTGATGTAGCTGCCCTGCGTTTGCACCGTTCCGCTCAGGGTTTGCAGGCCTTGGGCTGCCGCTGTTGCAGTACTCTGTGCTGCTGTGGCCGTGGTCTGTGCCTGGGTTGCTATGGTCTGCACCTGCTGGACCTGACCAAAGTTGGCCGCATCCGTGGGTGCTGTTCCGGCTGCAACATTTTGGATCACCGTGCCCGTGCCAGAATTGGCATTAAGGGTCACGTCCGCGCCATTGTTGGTGTATTGCAAGGCGTTTTTCACTGCCGCAGTGGCTGCAGTTGCCGCGGTTTGAGCCGCCGTCGCCGTTGTTTGGGCAGTGGTGGCCGTGGTTGTGGCTGTCTGGGCCGTCGTCTGGGCTGTTGCCGCCGCAGTTGCCGCTTGGGTGGCCACTGTCTGGGCTGTAGTTGCCGTAGTTTGGGCTGTTGCAGCTGTTGCGGCTGCCGCTGTTGCGGTGGTTGCCGCAGCCGTTGCCGTTGTCTGCGCCTGGGTAACCGCAGCTGTGGATCCGGAACCCAAAGCCTGCTCGGCACTGTAGAGTTGCCCGCCGTTGATAGCTTGCAGGGAGCCAGAGGCAACACTACCAGCCGCAACATTGTTGATTGCAGTGCCCGCGCCACTGTTGCTTTTGAGGGTCACAGAACCTCCGCCTGCGTCGTACTGCACACCGTTTGACGCTGTGGCCTGCGCCGTATTGGCTGCCGTTTGCGCCGCTTGCGCGGTGGTGACTGCACTATTGGCGGCGGTGGTGGCACTGTTCGCCGTCGATTGAGCTGCTTGTGCAGCCGTGTTTGCGGAACCAGCTGCCGATGCCGCGGAGTTGGCCGCCGTGGCGGCGCTGGTGGCGGTTTGCTCAACCCCGTACAGTTGAGATCCGTTCACTGCGTCGGCGCTGGTTGAAGTGACACTGCCATTCGCAACATTGGTCACTTTGACCGGGGAGGTATTGCTGTTGGTCACGGTGCTATTGCCCATGGTCACGGTGCCGGTGCCGCTGCTTGGGTAAACAATCGTGCCCGTGGCGGGGGTGTTGTTGGCAGAAATGGCATTGACCTGTTGCTGAACTCCATACAATTGGCTGCCGTTCACTGCATCAGTACTGGAACTGTTTACCGCTCCGGCGGTGACATTTGTGATGGTGCGTGTTTGTGATGAGCTACCAACACTTACCACGTTTGCCTCGCCACTGTCTGTGCTACCGGCCCCAATGGCTACGGAATTATTGCCCGTGGACACAGCATTTGCCCCTATTGCTACGCCGCCAGTAGATGTTCCGCTTGAGGGTTGGGATACACTGGCTCCTGGTCCAATAGCAACTCCGCCCGCCTGCTCGGAGTTGCTGACTGCCCCAACCGAAACAGCCCCATTCCCAGATGCATACGAGCCGGACCCATTTGCTGTCGAATTGCCGCCGATGGCGGTGGCGCCGTTTCCTGTCGCTGTTCCTCCATTCGCGGGGGCAGACGCGCCATAGCCTACAGATGTTGCATTACTGCCAGCCGCCTGGGCCCCAGATCCAACAGCCACAGAGTCATATTGCGCTAGGGTATTGCCGCCGATGGCCGTGCCGTTTGAGCTTGGGGCGTTGGAGTTGCTGCCCACAGCAGTGCTTGGCTGCCCATTGATAGAAACACTGGAATTGGTGGATGCTCCCAGACCTGATGCCAGGTCACCATTACCGTCCTGTTGAGTGACGCCACCCGTAGCGCCGGTACCGGTTCCACCAGTCACGGCAAGCGCGGGAGTGGGGGCGGAGGCAACGGCCAGTGAGGCCACGACTGCCAGAGTCAAGATATTGCGATTTTTTGTACCCATGATGATGCTCCTCAGCAAAGCAAAAAGGAAAAGAAGTATTCCAATCTGCTTCCTGGGGAAGCGAAACGCGCGCGGTGCGCACCGCGATGAGAAAAGGGTTAGGACACAGGTGGAACAATGGCACCAACGGGTTCATGATGTTGTGTCTGCACCGTCGTTTTCAGGTGTTCAGACGCAGCAAGAATCTGCGTGATGGCTTTGGATTGTAAGGTACGATAGACGTTATCCGCCTTGCTAAAGATAGAGTGACCTGACGAGAAAACATGGGATCGGCCGTAAATTCGTGTTTTAACCACAATAGGAATGTTTTTATGCCAGACAACTTTGCCACGATACAAAATTTGCACGTCGTCTTCAAAATGGGTCACCATCGTGTAATATCGTCCGTCCCCTAAGTGACCGTGCAACACCGTGTAAAACGGGATCAATTGCTTCATTGTGTGACCCAAGTTGTAATCTTCCATGACCATATAGCGGTGTTGGGGTGATGGCACCATATGCGTTTGAATAATGTAAGTGGGGGATGAGCCAGGGTCCGTAAGCGCGCCGTCATTTTTCAATCCTTGTACAAGCAGGGCGTTATAGCTATCTACCATGGTTTTACCAGGCATGGTCAAGTCGCGGCACTTGGTGGAAAATGCAAGTATGCAGCCTTTACCGGCATGAAAATTATCGCCATGAACACTAGTGTGGAGGGTGACGGCCTGGTTGGTGAATGCTGATTTAGTGGGGATTGGTCCATTGTAGCTCACCTTGGGGATATTGGCCGCACAACCGGCCAGCCCCATAGCCAACACCACAAAGCCAGCATACTGAAGGCGCTTAGAATTAAAATGCATCGTGGACCCCAAAAAAGAAAAAGGAACTGCATTTATACAAAAAAACGACAGGATAGTCCAACGGTTTACGCATAGCATATCACAATATTACTCACATCTGTAACATTTCACGCCACCCAGAAGGATGCTGGCAGGTTAACGCTCGGCATCTGCACCTTTGGAGAACCCCTTTTGTGCCCCTTTGGAAGAACTGGCTGATGAAAAATCCGCTTTACTCTTGACACTATCCACCTTTTCAGACTCTGCCTTGACTCTATTCTCCCCTTTCTCAGCCTGGGGAGAAGACACCAGCCTTTTTAAAAATTCGGTGGCGCTGCCACCCTTTAATTCTTTTCCAGTGCTGCTTGGCAACTTGGTGGCGGGTTCTGCGATTGCTGTTTTAATCTGTGGCTGAACCTGAATCCGATTATCATGAGCTGTCGTTTTCGACGATGCGACGGTAATTTGCTTTATCGTTCGCTCCGAATCATTATGATATATCCGCGCTTCTTCACGTTCGCGGGTTATGTTTACATACATTTCACGCTGTCCATGTTTGCCTGCGTCTACATTGTGATGAATGAATACCTGACGCACCGTCTGCCCCTGAGAGGCATGGCTAGTCATGGCATATCTATGGTCAATATGCTTGTATTTGTCTGTATCCACGACAACCTCACGGCCATTTTGCAACTTGACCGTCATCATATTCTTGTCTATTTTCGTGATTTCACCTCCATATCCGTTCTTTAGTCCGGATTCCTTATCGTTCTTGGTGAAATATATTTTATCGCCCACGGAGAACTCTTTGGTCACCTCTTTATATGCCTCGAAGCCCTTGATCTTTGACAGGTTAATCTCCAGCTTACGGCCATTTTTCGTTTCCACCAAAACGGAATTAGCCATGCGCTGGCCCTTGCCAATCACCTTGACCTCCTCGCCCTTCTGGATATCCAGAGACTTGATTTCAGAGGTGAACTTGAGAACGTCGCCCTTCTCATAACTGGACGCCTTTAGGGATTCTTCCTTGGTCATGTCTGCAGCCTGTAGGGTGGTGAACTTCTGACCATTCTGCAAATGACCTTGCGCCTTTAATTCATCGCGCACGGCATTGTTTATCGCCTCACGGTCAACGCGAGTGGCGCTTACAATGAGGGTTTTATCACGTTCTTCCGGAGGCTGGTTAGCATAGTCCTTTGCTATTTGACTAATCAATAAAACATTGTCCTTGGCGTGGGCTTCAGATAGCTCCGCTTTCATTTGATCAAGTCGTTCTCCATCTTTTGGCCTGTCCTCATTCCATTTGGCGCGCACACCGTCTACGTTTGCGCTAATTTCAATACCAACACTAGTCAACAAATAGTTTGCATTTTGAGACGCCTCGGTTGGGCCCTTTGCGGTCATTATATCAAGCATAGATGACACGGCATCCCGCGCCTGCGTAGAGGTTTGGCGGCGAATATCTGACAAATATGAGGTTGGCATGTGTTGTTGTGCAGTCTCAAAGGCGGTTCCCGCTTCAACGCTTTGGTGTTGCAATTTATCTCCAAGAAAAATTACTTTAGAGTCTTGTTATTGATTTGCATTGATCACTTCATTGAATTGTTTTTGACCAGCGAGACTGGCCTCGTCCATTATTCTGAGCGTCTTCTGAGGACCTTGGCCGCTGTTTCCGGTGTTTTCCTTCTGGTTATCCAGCAAAAAACGGGCGGTCGTGGTGGACTGGATACCACTTTCTTCTTGCAACTTTTCAGCCTGAGCGGCCCCTGTCGAAAAACCTTCGATTTTCCAGCCTGACGATTCTGCGGCCTGACGTACAAATTCCAATAAGGTTGTTTTACCGGTCCCTGCTAGTCCTTGAACCCCCGAAAACTGATCATTTTTGGTCAGTATCATTCCCGCAGCATTTCTTTGCTCTGAGGAAAGAGAGAAGCCTTTTTCCTTTTCAAACTTGTTGATGGCATCGTTAAATTGTTCTTTAGTCATGACGGCCAAGTGAGCGCCGCGGCCATTCTCCAATGATTGGGCCATGGATTTTTCCTGGCTCATTGCATCTTTTGTGGTAAAAACTCGCCCCAATATTCCTTTATGAGCTGCCTGGTTTGGATCTTGTGCTGCGCGATCTATGATCGTGCCGTTTTTTATGGCTCGATCTATTCCTCTTTGCAACGCTGACAATGCGGCATTACCTTCAGAATATCTGGCAGTTTGTTTCCAGAGGTCTTTTTCTGTGAATCTAAATTCACGCTCGGTGATGTGGGCAATGGCTTTTTGGACGGCGATGTCGGCTTGTGATAGTTTTTTCTCGCCGTTTATGGATATGGTGGTTATGTCATTTTGCTTTGTCTGACCATTGTCCGGCGTGCTTGAGGTGTTAGGTCTGTCGGGATTCGTCGCCACTACAGTCTTGAGTGGTGCCAGTTCTTTTTCTTTGTTAGCGTTTCCGGCTGCCTTTTCTTTTAGGTCACGCATTGCGGCTGACTTGGATTTCATGGTGGATATCGCCACGCGCGCGCGCACATAAAGCCCAGAAAACCCGCCAACCTTTTGCCATTCGGCTCCACCATTCAGCACAGTTCCTGCTGCTTTATTTTTAGCCCATGCAGCACCACGATGGTAAAGTGCCTTATCATGTGCGCGGAGCGCACCATGTTCCTTACCAAAATAACCTTTTCTGGCTTCATTAATGCCTTTATGCATTTTGCTTGCGGTGTCTTTGCGCGTTTTCGCACCAAGGTGCCCAAACAGTTCTGACTTGAGTGTTCCACCGCTTTTAAATACACCATTTTTAGTTACTGTATAATCAGTTTTTGTTAGTCCAAGGTGCCGCCAATTTGAAGACTGCATGCTGGTCTGTTTTCGGTAAAGATCGTCGCGGAATGTCTTACCATCTTTTTGTGTAAAATATCGGTTGCCACTTGAGTCAAAGTTCACGGCTACTGTGGGGTTTTTAGATAGAGAATCTAGTTTGCTGTTATTCGGCTTGAACCATATTTTGGAGTGAGTTTCCAGCGCGGCTTTAGCCAGCAATGTATCTTTACTGGCCTTGTCCATGCCTTTCAGACCACGGTCATAGATGGTTTTTCCGGTATCGAATTTTCCTGGTTGCGCTGCGGGTGACTCAATTGCGAGGCCAATACGGGGAGAACCAAGATTCAGTTTTGGTGTACCATCCTGACGGCCTTTTGGCGTCCATTCAGTTCCTTGGCTGCGGGTTTTATCGTCTTGGAATCTGGCTTGGAGACCATTGGACCATTGCTGTTCCTGGCGCAGTGCTGGTGAGAATTCATTGATTCTCTGCCCAGCCCCGCGCCATTTTTGGTCTTCATGGCCTTGTGGTTTCTGGAATCGGCTACGTTGTTCCTCACGATAGTCGTTTACGTGCTCTTTGGCATATCCATCACGAGCGGCAGGTGTTATTCCATTTTCTTTTGCTTCGGCCTGCCATGCCGGTCGATGATCTTCGGCACGTTCCGAGTGTCCAGTCTCCTTATTTTTACGCGTGGCAAAGACTGCAACTTGGCGGGCTTCCGCGCTTGCTGTTGCTTTGTCCATGCCCTTCTCTTTTAATGCCTGCTCAACCTGCTCAGTACGTTTGCTGAAAACGTCTAATTGCTCTTTTGTATATCCGACAATCTCAAAGGATCCTTTCTGGTCCCACTCAACTTGATAACCGAGCTTTTCCAGACCGCGAGCCAATTCATTTTTGTAAACCTGATCGGCAGTCGCGCGCCACTGAAAGATGCCTTTGCTTTCCAGACTTCGCGCTTTTCCATCCTCTCCATAGGTGACATTCGCCACCAAGACATGCGTGTGTGTTTGCGGATCACCTTCCCTAGATGTCGCATGCTGAAAACTGGAATAAGTCAAGTTTCCAGTTTTCACAATTTCAGTTGTGGACTTTCCGTTTTCGTCTTTTTCTCCAGTCGCCACTCGGGTTAGTGCTGCTTTTTCTTCAAGGAAACCCATGGCGGTTTTAATTGCAGCATCATGGGCTTCACGAACGTCTGTTTTTCCCCATACCTCCGCTTCAAGGGACACAGACTTTGGGGAAGAAAACGTCAAGTCAAAACCCGCTCTGTGTTCAATAACGCTATTCCCGTTTTCGTCTTTTACTGTGCGGCCCAATTGCTTTACTTCTATCAGACCATCCTTACCAATCTGCTGCACCTTGCCTTCTAAAATCTTCTGGAGGTCTTCCTTGGTTACAGCTTTTCCTTCCAGGTCCGCCAATTCCGCACCTGCGCCTTGCCAAGTGGAGCTGATCTGGTCCGCATTAGAATAATACGCACCTATTGCCTCCTGACTCTGACCAGAATCAGTTGAGGTATAGTAGGATGCCGCGCCGGCGGCACTTGTTATTGCCGCAATGTTAATCATATTTTCTCCAATGAACGCTCAATCTCTGAAGAGATTTGTGCTGCGGCCTCTTGCGCTATTTCTCTCGCTTCTTCACTGGGTTTTCCGTTTTGTCGAGCCACCAATCCAAGCAATCGTTCAAGCAAGACCAAGAAATAAGCTGACATGCGCCGTTCTGATTGGGCGAGAATCACGGGGTTAACACCACTCAATTCAGCTAGAACCAGCACACGCGCCATGGTAGTAGGTGGCGTGCCGACTTTACGCGCCATGGTGCACAGGGTATCGTAATCTTCTTCATTCAGCGAGATGTTTACATGGCGCATGATATAGCTCCCGTATGGATATTATTATACTTCATCAGGAAGCGAAATGAAAAACCATGAGAGCCATTTCTGGAAAAATAAACAGGTTTAGTTATGGTGCCGATAGCGGTCGCTAGTGCCTTTTAGTTCGGGTGTTTTGTGGTGTTTTTTATGGCTGGTCGCTAGCTATGTTTTGGCTTTGTCGCTAGCGGGTTTATGCTGTTGTTGTTGTTGGGCTTTTCGAGCGAAGCGAAGCAGTAGCGGAGCTGCGTAGTCTGTATGCTTTAGGGCCGTGAAACTGCCCGACCCCCAAAACCTTTTTTAATCGAAATAGTTCCCCCGGATCAAAAAATTCGGCACACGGTTTCGGCTCGTCCGCCAAGGAAGACCAAGACTCTTCTCCCGCCAGAGCGCACAGACCGACGACTCCAAATAGATTCACAGGAGACAACATACAACGCGGATTCATTCAGTGATCAGCAACGGCAAAGTTGCACAGATGGATTTTTATGATATAAAGACTCCAGCAACAGACAAAATCAAAATAGGGACTACAGCAATGCACACACATCAATTTTTCGCAAGGTGGGGACTCCCGGTGTCCGTATTGGCACTTTCCGGGTGTTACGCGCCACCGCCTTCTTTGCCGAAACCGGAAAACATGAACATAGCATCGGTTATGGCTGCCGATTGTGGTGGCGGCGCATTGTTATACAAGGCACACCCAGCGGAATGCACCAGACCGATTCAGCCTTATGCATGGACCTCGAAGTCCAGCGTGCTGAACGGATCTGCAGTTCTCTTCACAAATTCTTCTACGGCGTTTACGACAACCACATACAAGGGGTTGAGCATTGACCTGGCCGCAGCACTCCTGGCGTCGGCTGGAAAAGATGCGTCCGGGGGTGAAGGTGCGGCAACGGTTGCCGGCGATGACACTCAATCGCTACCCCTGTCGAACATGGTAGCCAACGCCGGTGTTCTCACTGCCGGTGCGGGAGCTGTTGGCGCCGGCGGAAGCCTGGGGTTGGCCGGTATCGCCCTGGGATTGCTTTCCGGAGGGGGTGGCAATCAGCAGCCCACCTATCATTACACGATAGCAGCAAACCTGCCGTTTTTGTCTTACTATCGATTCTTTCCAAAATCGGTGCTGGCAAAAAACGATGTGTTTCACTTCGCGCCGTACATGCAACAAGGGTACGAATTGATACTGAGCGCTCGTGGTGGCACGCCGATCAAACCGGGGAGTCTGATTTTCAATGGGCAATTATATTGGTGCGCGGAATCCTTGTGCAACAACACGACCACATTCACGCCGTCTTCGGCGAGCGGTAATAACCACAGATTTAACATTACATGGTCAACCTCTGTGCGGAAAAATACAGGCTCGCACCTGGTGTTGATGGAGGTTGTCACGCCAGCAAAGCCCATCATAAACCCGAAGGTTGGTTTTATGATCGCGGTACGGACAGGGCAGCCGAACAATTTTTACAATCCGAAGCAGGTATTGTCGCTACAACGTCACCTGCCGTTCGCCAACAAGTGGTATGCTGTTTTTAACACGGAAACACCACAGGGGCTGATGATTGACGTGCTCCACAACGGAAAAGTTTTCAGTGCGTTTCACCAATCCAAGATCGTAGCGGCAAAGTAACAAAACCACAGGTACCAAGCCTTATCCACAAAATCCACGGCCCTTGCCCAGACAACGGAGCGGGGTCCAACAGGACCACCGGCGGCAGACTGGGTTGTGGTTGGCAAGACTGGCGCGTGCGCTGGCTGGTCGTTACACAGTAACGAGCCGTCCACAAGGCGGTGGGGTTTGTGGGTAAGGCGGGTGTGCCGCCCTACCCTACTATCTATGCAGCTTCACCCCAATCGGTGACAGATCGCACTCGCCCCCGCACCCACGGGGAATCGCCGCGCTCACCAACTATGATTTTGTGTCTTCCAGAAATCGTAACAGATTGCTTCTTGTTAGAGATGTTCTGAACTATTTCTATCGCGCCATTCACATACCACTCACGGCAAAAAAGGCGCTTCACCAGCGTCCCTGTGACGGATATGCGCTGCAGGCCAATACCGCCAGTTGAAACGCCGTTTTTGCTATTAATCGTCAACTGACTGTTCTGTGGTGGCATTGCCCTCACCGAAACCAACAGAATTGCCCCACACCAAACTAATGACCCCACGCTTTCAATCCGAACCCCTGAAATGAACGCCTCCGCCCACGGGACCACTGCATCGGGATCCATCAAGAAAAATCTCGGATTCCGCCATTTATGGATCTGAAAAAGACACACTTCTCCAGAATCGTCTGTGCTGACTCGGTAATAATTATGGCTTTGACCAATTTGGACCACCAGAACCCCGCGTCCTTCGTCACATCCAAACACAGTGATTTTATGCTCCGAATTATCTGCAGCTTCGTCTTCCCAACCAATCGCTATACGCAATTTTGCGACGGTTTCTTTGACCATTATGGATTGGTCAATTATTGCTCCACAGTCATTTCTACGAACCTGATTAGCATTCATGTTGTGAACCTCTCGCAGTTCAGTGCGGATTTCAGGGTATGACATGTCGTTTCTCCTAGATTGAATTACCGGGCCAGAAGTTGGCCCGGATTTGTTTAGCCTTACCACCAACATGCCTCATCAATTGCCTCATCAAGCGACGCCTCGTAGGCCAACACAACCCGCTCACAAAGCGCCTCCAGTACAGCTTCTTCATCGATTTCGTCATTGTGGTTGCTGAATAAGGCAACGACCTTATCAATATGCGCACCGTGTTCCTGTTCATCAAGCATAAACTTCTCCTTTTCGTGTAAATGCGGTTAAAACAATTCTTGCTGTCCAGCACCTCCTTGCTCAATAATTAGCCTGTTATTAGCTGCTGTTCGCATATGTTTGGCGATTTGTTGACCGCGCCGCAAAGTGACATTAAGCGACTTTGCAATTTCTGCTGGGGTCTTTTCCAATTCAGTTAATTGCATATCCACAGCACGCATATCTATGCCATTTTTAAGCAGTTCTTGTTCGCGCTCAGCAGCGGTTTCGGCCGCAATTAGCCATGCAAGAGCGTCGTCCCCGTTTTCGTTTCCGGTGACAAACTCATGCAAATTGCATTCATCTGAATCGTCCAGTGAAAACGTGTTTTTACTGCCCGGTTGCGTTTCCCTGCGCAGCTTTGAACGTGCCGAGTTGAATGTTTTTTCACTTAGGAATGCGCACCCGGCCTCATACAATTCGTCAGAAGTTGCGCTTTTCAGGCGTACTAACTGCGAATTGATAATGGTTTCCGATTCTTTTATGGTCAACGCGTAGGTTTGGGCGAGTCGAATGATTGGACTTTTATGGGCACAAATAAGATCGTGGGCAACGTTATCTGTATGCTCATTTTTTTCTTGCTGTTCGGCATAGCGCAGCCAGACCATTGACACCGCGTCTTCAAATGTTGTGCGGTTAAGCCGTGCGATTTCACTAATTTTGTGTTCATTCTGAAGGTGCACTGGGAGGGCTGACAGCAGGTTTTTTTGCAGAGTATTCATGATTGCGATTCCTTATGACAAAATTACGGAATCGGCTATTTATTACATGAAGGACCGCTATTTCTGAAATTACGGGACCGCCGAAATATCACCGCAGAAACAGAAATTATGCGGTTTTTGGGTTCGGAGCTTGGGCGTTTTTAGGCTGGGAATAAGTTATTTTAAGGGATTCAGCGGGGATAGAAAGGCTGATCTGGAAGAACCAGCGGAGGGAGCGCGGCCTTTCTGGGGAAACATAGAGGACGTTGGCGCCATGGAGCAGGGAGTTAATCCACCTGTCCAGGAACGCGTCAAGCCAGCTGGCCCACTGTAGAATCAATCCAAGGCCGCCGGCAAACAATATCGTCAAGGCCACCAGAAGACCCAACGGGGTGCATGGGTGCCCAGGATGAAGGATGAGCATCAACAAAAAGAATATGAAACTCCCAGCCAACACTGGCACCAGCCTCCTTAATGAGGCGGCACGGGTGAAGATTGCATGCTGAGGCTGAGTTTCCATGGAATTCATTATAAGGGATTTTAACAGGGTGTCAAGCATTACATTTATTGACTTCCTGATGTGATCCATCAAGATACCGAGACAATGCACCACATTAAAATGATGTCATATTTCATGCGGTTATAGGATAAGGCGGTGCATGTCACGTGACGCGTTTACGGTAAGGTGCTGGAGCGCTATACTATCACGCATGAGGTTACCAGATGATTCAGGGATTCATGGGCTAGCACGAGAAGCGTCTGAAGGCGCTGCTGGCGCGTCTGAACGCGGCACAGGTGCCTCAGGACATGGATCTACCCGGCAACACACCAGCACCCGCTCAACGGCACTATGGACGGCTTCTGGGCGGTTTCCATATACGGTGCGGCGACTGGTGGACGCGTGATTTGTCCAGACTTAGGCATTACGCTGGACGCGTTGGAGGTTATTCTTGCGGCCTTGGGTGTAATTCTTACCGTTTTTGCCATAGGTATCGCTATATTGGCATGGTGGGGATATAAAGACATGAAAAGGGCTGCCGTGGGTGCGGCGCGGCATGTAGTCACTGGTCAGATTGGCGACATTGCTAAAGCCGAAGTCCAGAATTACATGGACATGAATGTGACCAAGGAAGTCCAGAAATATATGGATGTAAACATGTCACAACCACATGAACAAGAAAGCAGGAATACGGAGGTGACCAGAGATGAATGATACCGCCGTCAAGATCGACAATATTTTCCGACCATTCACGGTAATCCGTGAGCACCAAAAGTCTTATCCTGTTGACGTGGAGAATCTGGCTACTGATTTGGGCATTTATGTAATTCGCAAAGACTGGCCTGATAATATATCTGGCGCTATCGGCAAAGATGACCGGGGCTATTTCATTATCATTAACAGCAATCACCCTGAGGTGAGGCAACGATTCACGCTGGCTCATGAGATTGCGCATTATGTTTTGCACAGAGACCAAATCGGCAAGGATGGCATCAAGGATACCTGGATGTATCGCAGCAAGATCAGCGATCCTGATGAGCGGGCGGCGAACAAGTTGGCGGCAGAAATACTGATGCCTGCGGACTTGCTGGGACGGGCAGCGGTGGAAAACGGCCTGCAGCTTAACGAAAGGAATCTGGATGCACTGGCAAAAACACTGGATGTTTCAACGACAGCACTTGCGATCAGGTTAGGAGTGCCTGCCTGACCAAAAATCAGAAGGCGGAACTGGATGCGTTGAGCCAGTCGAGCGTGAGGAGATTAACTGCAGCGACATCCCTGCGCTGGGTGACGATTTCTGGAAGGTCGCCGTCCGGAACCCTTTTACAAGCCCAAAAAGGCCTCTACGACCGTGCGGGTGGACGTGGATGTGCTCTTATGGCTCAGATCCAATGGGAATGAAGGAAATGGCTACCAGACCAGAATTAACACCATTTTGCGCGAGGCCATGTTGAAGGATGTGTCGAGAAGGTGAAATGCGGTGATGACATGCGGGCAGTATAGGCGGGGCAACCAATGGCATCAACGGTAAGGGCCTTTCCTTGCCCTCCGCAGGCAGTGGTATTGGGTAGGTAGCACCACACCCAAGAAAAATCGCCACAGGGCAAATTTGAGCCACTACGAAGACAGGGGTGGGGGGGTTATGGTTTTCCCTTCGCCGGGCTTAGGTTGGGCCGCCACTGCTTTGTCCCACGCAGTAAAATCCTGAAGGGTGGGGCCACAAGCCCCATCCCTTTAGGATTCCTGAAGAATCCTAAAGGATCCTGAAGAAACCACGATTTCCCGCGCTTATGGTCCTCCTTTTTGGCTTTTCCCGCGCTTATGGTCCTCTTCCCCGCGCTTATGGTCATCCATTAGGCTGAGTGCTCTAGGACGCACATATAGAGAATTTCATATGTTTTAATGGGATTTAGTAGAAAAGGTAGCCAGACCATCCAGAAATTATTGCATTTAAGAACGTCTTATGAGTTAGAATGGCATCTAACGCCTCATCTTCTATGGGGTCGTGTTTCAACGTTCTAGTTTAATCACAAAATCTGTCTGCCAAAATATCTGCTTTAAAAAGGGGCATCATGCATCTTTTCAGAATTCATATCCGCCCGTACAGTGGCGCAGCTGATGCAAAGAAGACATTCCAGTACTGTCTGGATAATGGCGTTCTTGGCGTTGGCTGGAGGTTAAACGAGTATCAACATATCACCGATTGGACCGAGTACGAGGATTCAGCATCCAAAATTTATGAAAAATTAGACACATGTCATTACATCAAAAACCGAATCAGCACGGGAGATCTTATCTGGACAAGGGACACTGAGGGGCAGTATTACCTGGCAAGAGTGCTGTCAGGATGGGAGTACTGGCAATCACAAGACGGCATTGATTGTGATGTAGATGTTGCAAATATTTTTCGTTGCGACATTAGAAAAGTCGAAATCGATAGCGTTCCAGGCAAAGTCATTGCTTGTTTCCGTCCTGCCAAGACTATACAGGAGGTGCTAGATCCGAAGACGGGTGAGTATTCAAAGCATTTATGGAATCTGCTTGCTGGGGAAGGAACTTACGAGGTAGACCATAAAGAAATTGCTGACATTTTTACCATGCTTGACGATGAAGAAACCGAAGACTTGGTATTCTTATACCTTCAAAGCCAAGGTTGGTTTGTTGTCCCTAATTCAAGGAAAGCAGATACGATGAGTTACGAATATTTACTTGTCAATCCTAGAACAAATGAAAAAAGCTTGGTTCAGGTGAAAACGGGAAATGTGCCTTTGGTCGTCGCTGATTACGTAGGGCTCAAAGAACAAGTGTTCTTGTTCCAGGCCAATGAAATCTATCATGGCACCAGCCAAGAGAATATTGTATGCATCACTCGGAAAGCGATTACAGATTTTCTGGTGGCGTCTTTGTCTTGGTTACCAGGAATCTTCATTAAAAAAATGGACTTAGTCTCAGCTGCACGCCATCATAATCCACCTATTGTCTGAAGCTAAGCAATTCAATCAATTCAGATGAATTCTTTTGTTTTCGATTTTCAATCCGGTCGCCAAGAGTCCTGGCGCATCTTCCGCAAGTTCATTTCTTCTATCCTTTAGTGAGTAAGAAGGAATATTAGGACAAAGGGCAAAGATCAGGACGTCAACTTTCCAACCCCCGTTTGGCTCTGTTTTATGGGTCAGGATGTGGCGCGCCACAGCTTGCGATATGCCGTATTTTAAGCTAGCAATTATTTGTGTTTTGTAAAAGAGTTTTAAATCGCTTTCAATCAGCATTGTTCCTGCCTTCCCTATTTCCACTCTCCACATTTCCCTTTCACCTCCAAGTGGGTTGTGTTTGGTTATGCTGGTGCCATCAGAGCGAACTGCTTTGTCGATGTGGTCGATCAAATGTCCTATGCATTTTAAGTGGTCCGGCTCCTTAATCTCAATTATGGCCTGCATTAGATCGTCCAGGTTCTTTTTGAAGGTCGACCAGCTAGTCTGGTTGGCTGTTTTCATGATTTGATATGGGTCGATCAATAATTTGATGCGTCCGTCTTCAAGCTTGGCATGTTTTTCACAGTGGGATAGCATGGCTTCTAGGATGTTCGCATGCGCCTGTCCAAGCCGCCCTTTTATGCGGATTGTTCCCCATGGCGTCTTGATAACTTCTTCAATGGATTTTGGCCGCCTGGTGGGTTGAAATAACCGCAATCGACTTTGATGGGCGGTCGCGGTCGGCAATTTATCGCCTTTAAAAGTCGTCATCTGTATACCCTCCATTTTTTGTTTTGGCGTAGTCCCTAATGATTTTCTTGGCGTCTTTCGCATCTTTTTTAGCTTCATACAGCATAATCGGAATGAGCACCCCGCCCTCCTCCCGTCTATACCAACAATTTGAAACAGGCTCTCCATAATTTTGTTTTGCCACCCCAAATTGCACATACCGGTCGCGATTATCATCTCCTATAGGCCGCCCATTTTCATGTAGCGATAAATCGCTACTTTGTTCTTTGGTCATCTTTGAAACGAACCCCGTAAAGCGGGTGTTATCGACCAGTGCCGACGCCCCGCGCGCGGACTGCTGCTCATTACTTCTCCCCTCAAAATGCGCCAGTTTAGAGGTATGGTGGCACATGAGAATGGCCGCGCCGGTCTCCACTGCGATGTGTTCTATTTGGTTAATGAATCTGGCCATATCGCCATTATCGTTCTCATTTAAACCATGAATTCGGTTTAGAGTATCCACAATAACGAGCCGCGCACCGCGACACATAGCTATGATTTTATAACATGATTCATCCTCCATAATATCCGTTCGCTTCCCACGGATATCAATCACATAGCAGTTCTGCGCTGTTTTTAGGCGTTCATCTGGAGAAAGATATGCGGCCATATCCCTTAGCCGATTTTTTACAATGTCCTCTGGATCCTCTGCACTGAGGTACACTACATCCCCCGCGCGCTCCACATTAACCCCAAATATTTTTGTTCCACAGGAAATCGATATTGCCGCCTGCAAACTCCAAAAGCTTTTCCCAGTAGCACCAGGCGCGATCAGTAAAGCTGGCGTTCCCTTTAGTAATCCTGGCAGGATGAAATCCAATTCTGTAGGTTCAGAACTAAATACTTCTGCAAGATTAAATGCCAACGATTTACGAAAACCCCGTGCTTTCTCCAGCTCATTTTTCTCACGCTCTACCAAAGCCGCTTGCTCTGCTAAAGCAACTTGCATCAACGGCAACTTTTCTGGCTTAGGCAAGGGTAATTCTTGAGGATTAGCCATGATTCACTCCCTCCAGAAGAATCGATATTAAACCTTCGATCTGGTCTACAAAATCACCCCTGAAGTATTTTGATTCGTCTGACAACGGATGAATTAGTGTCGGTTTTCTGTTTTCCAGAACAACCACCTCAAAGAAAAATCCGTTTTCCCCTTGAAGGAAAACAGGCATATCTTTAGGAAGTTTACTGCAGATATACGCTATCTGTTTGGGGGTGAAATCTGCGCAAATTAGCGCTACTGACGCAGTGATATTGTCCGCATTATCTGTGCCAGAAACGCGGATATCGAGGTCGTACCAGCGTTTTTCGCGTTCAGCATTAGCCATCTCTGTGCGCACAAAACTCTCATAAGATTTTGGAGCAAAGATCACAAGGTCAGTTTTTTTACTGTGATTTGTAACAGGCTGGTTGTTCATAATTGGCCACCTTTTCAAATGAATAGGTGGTGCCGTCTTTCAAAAAAAATGAAAGACGGCATTGGGCCAGACCCCAAATGCCGCTTCGCCCCAGGCACCGAACTTGGGCGAGCGAAACCGCTCGACAAATGCCGTGCGGTCGCAAAAATGGCGCATAAAATGCGCCTGAGATTGAGAATTTATTTAATAGGATATAAAAGGCGCAAATATATGCCCCTTTTAGAGAATGATAGATATCGTTGGATTGGATGATTCTAGAGGCCAAATTCCCGTTGCTGGGGTGAATTTTGGCAAAACTTCGGTAGGGCCAAGCGTAACGGCTCTTTGGCCGCCAATTGAAAAGAGCTTTTGCCAAGAAGCGTTTTGTCTAAAAACAGGCGGGGTCTGAACCTACCAAAGCCCACACCTAGACTGGCATTAAAAAATTTAGCACGCCAGCACACGAGAGTCAAGTGCCGCAAATCAGTGCTGCTGCCCCTCCCAGAAAATCTGTCACAATCTTGTCACACTCAGGATGTGACTCTGCGCTATTTCAGGTGATACAGAATTACAAAATACCGCACATAAACAGTCATATGCGCCCTAACATTCAATGATCTCTAGTGGTAAAAACCGCCTCCTAAGCGGTAGGTCGCGCGTTCGATTCGCGCTCGGGGCACCAAATAAAACAAACAGTTACCACATTTAAGTCGACGCTGATTTTCTTATTCACTGAGAATATGCTGCACTGCGTGA
>JAJYPA010000311.1 GCA_021795795.1 Pseudomonadota bacterium
GAACCTACGGTGACCTACGCTATGTTCCAGATGCCCGCAAGCCGCTCTGGCAGATCGCAGGCGTAGAACCACACGTCGCCATACGGCTAAAACAACTGTTCCCCAAGATCCCGAAGCAGTCCCCTGGACCATTTACCCTGCCCGCCGACCTGGTGACGGCGGCCGACCTGGAATGGTTTGTGTCTCGGTACCCGCTGCGTCTGAGCGATGCAGATCTGCGTCAGTTGAGCGCAGACAAGCAGGGCTTCGATCAACGCCAGGCGCAGATGGAGACCATTCTGTTACCGGCGTTTGAAGCGTCGGCGGTCACCGGGCTGCGGGACGGGCAGGTACTCCGGCACTATCAGTCCCAGGCCGTCGAAATCCTCCGGCACCGGAAATCGTTGCTACTGGGGGACGAAGGCGGCTTGGGGAAGACCTTTGTGGCGGCGGCATTCCTGAGTTCCGTCTCAGGCGCGCTGCCAGCCGCCGTCGTTTGTGACGCGCACATGCAAACCCAGTGGTTGGAGAAGACCACCGGTTTTACCCATTTGCGGGTCCACTGCATCAAGAAAACCAAACCCTATTCCTTGCCGCCCGCCGACGTGCATGTCTTCCGCATATCCCAGATCATGGGTTGGGCGGACATCTTTGCGACGGACTTTTTCAGGACCGTGGTCTACGACGAGCCGCAATCCCTGCGAACAGGAACGTCCACGGCCAAGGGTGCGGCCGCTAAAGTGCTTTCCGAGCATACGGAATACCACCTGGGTTTAACGGCCACGCCGATCTACAACTATGGCGGCGAAATGTGGAGCGTCATGCGTTTCATCGACGATACGGTTCTGGGTGATTATGCGGACTTCATGCGCGAATGGACGGACCACACTGGTAGGATTACCAACCCGAAAGCCTTGGGCAGTTATCTGCGCGAACAGCATGCGCTTCTGCGCCGCCTGAAATCGGACGTCGGCCAGGAATTGCCCAAGGTGTCGCGGATTATCGAGTATGTGGACTATGACGAAAAAGCCGTGCGGTCGGTAGAGGATCTGGCGCGGGCGCTGGCCATCAAAGCCACCACCGGGTCATTCACGGAACGCGGGACCGCTGTGCGCGAGTTGGACATCATGGTTCGGCAGGCCACCGGTGTGGCGAAAGCCAAGGCCGTAGCGCAATTCACGCGGTTGTTGGTCGAGGCGGGCGAATCGGTCCTGCTGGTTGGATGGCACCGGGCGGTCTACGAAATCTGGAACGAAGCACTCAAGGATTTGTCCCCGGCCATGTACACCGGTTCTGAATCCGCATCCCAGAAGAACCGAGAAAAAGATCGGTTTCTGAACGGCGAAACGTCGGTGCTCATCATGTCGTTGCGTTCAGGTGCCGGCCTGGACGGCCTGCAGCACAAATGTTCTGTCGTGGTGTTTGGTGAACTGGACTGGTCCCCAGGCATCCATCAGCAGGTGATTTGGCGTGTGGACCGGGAAGGTCAACGATCTCCAGTCACCGTGTTCTTCCTGGTGGTCGATGATGGATCAGACGGTCCAATCATGGAAATTCTCGGCATCAAAGCCAGCGAAGCGCATCAGATCGTCGATCCTTTCACCGGTCCGGAAATGGCGGATCGGGATAATTCCCGCTTGCAGGCGTTGGTGCAGCGCTACCTGGGCAGACATACGGAAAAGCAGAATCTGCAATTTGCTTTGGATGGACAGGATTCATGAGACAATGGGTGGTCGAGACGACCTAAACTATTCGTTTTGGAGGAAGCATGCACATCACCAAAGAATCACTGTCCACCATGTCATTGGAAGACATTCGCGCCGAACGGGCTCGGCATGAGACTATCTGGAAAAATGCAGCGGAAATGGTTGCCATGTGCAATCAGGCTATTGCAGACCGGGTTGCCGAGTTCACGGTTGGCGACATGGTGGTTGACGGAGATGACATCGCCTGGAAAATTACAGACATCAAGTTGCAGAGGTGGACCAAAAAGGATGATGTCGAATACTGCGGTCGACGGATCAAAAAGGACGGCACTCCAGGCACGATTGAAAGCGAGATTTACTGTCGTCCATTGCGGGCGGCGGATAGTGGAAACGACGGTGGCATGGACTGAGGAATGCCTTTCTATGGACTCGATTTTGCTTTTTGTCGCCACGTATGCTGTTTTTTTCATTGGGTTTTTGGTGTGGGCGCTTTTCTTCGCGGCTTCACTCAGATGGTTAGACGGGAAGCCGATGGCTTTTGACTTATCGGTTTTGTCGCTGATGGTGGTCGTTGTTTTGCTTGTTTCAACTGAGTTTGTAAAAGCCCCCGCGGCCTGGTTTTCCTATTTGCCACGGGCGGAGGCCGCCGTGTTGCGACAGGCCATGGACAAGCGGCACGGCGCGTTGAGCATCCGGCAATTTGCGGTCGAAGCCCAGAAATTTCCGGTGCCGCGGAATACGTTTCAACGTCAATATGCCGCACTGCCATCGCAAACAAGACACAAAACCACGTATACCAATTCAACACATAAAGGAGCAGCCGATGTACACGGATAGAGACAAAGAACGCATCCACCAATCCGCGGATTGCGCCGATCGGTTGAATGTGGCTTTGCAAGCCATGGTCTCCGCCGACGATCTCCTGCTGGGCGAGATGGCGGCAGCCCTACTGAATGACGCACGGGTTTTGAGCAACAAACTGGAGCGGGTCCGGTATCTGGTGACGCGGGGGGCGGAATAACGTGCGCATCCAGGTCGGTGACTGGTACATTCTGCCCAACACACTGCACCCTGAAGACCGGTCGCTGGACTACCGGGTACGGGTCACTGCAATGGACAGAAAAACCGTCCATTTTGAGACCGAGCCTGCCCCTGGTTGGACGAAAGGCACACCGTTGTCCTTGTCCATGGCGGCCTTCCGCAAGCTCGCCACTCCCGTTAAAGAGGGGCAACCATGAATAAGCAAACGGTATTGGTCCCCAATGGATATCATGGACACACTGTCCTTATGTGCTCGGATCCCGTCGAGGCATGGGCCGACGGCACGGTAAAGCTGCGGTGCGCCGTGCCGGGCAAGGAATATCTGATCCGGTGGATCGGCAGGGACCAACTGGCCGCACTTCTGGAGGACCAGCGCCATGAAATCCAAGGCTAAAGCGCCTGTCAATCCTGAAAAAAGTGCAGGCGTTATGGAAGGCCCGCATGCGGTTGAGTCCTACTATTGGCCCAGGACGGGAACCTTGTCGATAAACTCTTACTGAAGGAACTTTTTCTATGGACTCGTTTTTGCTTTTTGCCGTCTCGCACCGCATTGCCTTTGCCATTTCGCTGGGCGTAATTTTCTTTGTGGCCATGATATGTGTCATCAGGAAAAGATTGTTAATTAGCGGGTTATTATTTTCGTTTGGATTGGTTTTCATGGGTTGGATAACTTCTGCACAATTCATAGATGCCCCAGACACCTGGCTTTCCAATTTGCCACAGGCTGATGTGGTAGTGTTGAGGCAGACCATGGCTAAACGGCATAGCCCAATTAGTATCTGGCGATTTGCGCTCAAAACTCAGCAATTTCAATCTCAACAGAGCAGGCCTTATCGTCGCTAGTATGTGGTACTTTCGCAGGAGGTTTAGTGAATGGAAAAATGCACAAAAAGAGGGAACGGTGTATTTGGTACATTATTTTTCATGATGGCGATTGGTGTGCCACTGTACATCACTTGGGCTGTGACTGGTATCTGGTCTGAGACCGGAAGAATGACAGTTGTTACTCCAGATGATGTAGGGAAATTTTTCCTTGCGCATCAGGGTTCTGACATAGTCGCCGTCGTTGGATTTGTGGTCATTTTGGTGTGGGGACTTGTGGCACCAAGGAAAGATGATTAAGCGATGACCCATATTCTGCTGATCGACGGCAACAATATTGGTTACGCCTCGATGTATGTTCCAGCCCTCTCGCGTTTGGCCCACGATGGGCAACAGACCGGCGGCATCATGGGCCTTGCGCAATCGGTTATGCGGATCTCGGCACTTTATCCATGCGCCGTTCCCGTGGTGCTCTGGGACGGACACGCGGCCTGGCGCAAGACGCTTTGCCCGGAATACAAGGACAACCGCAAGTCCATCCCAGAAAAGATCGCCGTGGCCGAAAGCTGGCGGCAGCAACAGCCATTGGCCAGCACATTGCTCATGCACATGGGAGTGATCCAGATGCGGGCGGCGGACGCTGAAGCGGACGACCTGGCTGGGCGGTTATGCATGGACCCGGAGGCATTTGCGAATCACGGCATCGAGCGGATCACCATGATCTCCGGTGATACCGACTGGTGGCAGGCAATCTCGGAGCGGGTGGACTGGTTCACGCCTATCACCGATAAGGCCATGTCTCTGGATCTGATGCGTACCGACGCCGCCAAGGACGGCCCATTCGAAAGTCCGGGAGAGTACCTGTTGGCCAAGTCCGTCGCCGGCGATAGTTCCGACAATATTCCCGGCGTGCCCGGAGTGGGTATCGCCACGGCGGTCAAACTGCTGCGACTACATGGCGGGTTGGAAGGAATACGGCGAGCGGTGGAGTCCGGGCAGGCCAAGGACAAGAAATCGGCAGCCATCGCTGACCTTTTGCCCATAATCGAGCGCAACCGGCAAATCATGGACTGGCGCTTAGCCCCGGCGTCTGAACCTGGACAAGTTGGAATCGTCCGGGATCAATTTGATCCCGCGTCCTGCCAGTCCATTTGCGAGCGGTTCGGGCTATCCAGATTGTCCGAGCGGCTTTCGGAACATGGGGCGTGGGCGGACGTGGCGAACAAGACGAATACGGGAAGCGTGATGAACTTTTGCGAATTGCAGGCCTGTGTGTAGACCCGTCATGGATTCTGAAAAACGGTGCTATATAGAGACTGTCAGCAACTTGGCTGCCTTCCTTTAAAAGAGGTTTTAACAGAAAGCGCCGTAAGTCCCCGTCGTTCACGGCGGGGATATAAGGCGTAAAGCTTGTTCGCCGAAATAATGATGGTATTATAAGCACATGCCAGAAAAACGCACGCGCAAGGCCAGGACCAAACACCCGGATCATCCCGGTACGGTGCGGGCTTATCGGTTCCCTTTGTTGGTCACGCCGGAACAAAACGAGAAACTGTTCGCGGTGACCGCGCTGTGTTGGGAAATCAGAAATATTCTGGTCGCCGAGCGGGAAACCAACCGGCGCGAAAATCGCACGCTCAAAGCTGAAGGCTCCGCCGTTCATTACCTGACGCGCGCGGATCAGTATGTGCGCGTCGCGCAAATCGCCAAAACGGACCGGCGCTTTTCCGTACTGCACAGCCAGGTGCTCCAGAACGTCGCGGAGCGCGTCAGCGAGGGCACCAAACGCTGGCTGGAGGCGCTGCACAAAAAGGATTCCAAAGTGCGACCGCCGCATTTCGTCGAACGCAAGGACGTGCGCAGCTTCACCTATCCGCAATACGGGTCGGCGGCACATTTGAAGCGCGGCATATTGCATCTTTCCAAAATCGGGCCGATCCGCGTGCTGGATTTCCGCAAAATGCGCGGACAGCCCAAATCCGTGACCATCCGTTTCGAACAGGGACACTGGTGGGCTTCGATCAGTTGCGCCATTCAGGAAAAGGACGTTTTCCGGAGTGCCGCCGAAGTGGCGGATCTTCCCGACGCTGGCGGTGATCCGGGGTTGCGCAGCCTGCTCACGCTGTCGGACGGCACCGTATTCAATCCCCCGAAAGCGTTGAAAGATGCGCTGACCGAATTGCGCTACGCACAACGCGACCTTTCGCGCAAATTCGAGGTTCGCAAGCGCCTTTATGCGGAAGCCCAGGCGCGGGCCAAACAGGAAAACCTGCCGCCCCTGCCGCCATTGCGGGAGATGCCGTATTCCAACCGCCTGAAAGCCCAGTTGCGCAAGGTCGCCAAGCTCCATACGAAAGTCGAGCGGATACGAGAACACCACCACCGCAAGATCGCCTGCCAACTGGAGAAATCGTACCGGCTGGTGGCCATGGAAGAACACAGCATCCAGTTCATGATCCAGAATCGGAAGATGGCGCGTGCCGCGGCGGATCGGGGCATAGCCGCCTTCAAAAAAGTCGTGGAACACAAGATGGGCCTGCGGTACGTCCCAACCGCCAACCAGCGCAAGGGCATCGGCGGCAACAGCCAAACCTGCATTTGCGGGGCGCATGTTCCCAAAGGATTGGGCGACCGGATCCACGAATGCCCGCAATGCGGCTTGATTGCGGATCGGGACGTCGTTTCCGCGAACATCGCCGAGTTGATAGCATTCGGCACGACACATTTGCAAGCGAGTTCAAGAGGGGCCGGGCAGGTCCTGAGACGTGGAGGGACCGAAGGCTGTGCGGAGTATTCCGTGACGGCCGAGTCCGCTGCAGAGCGGGCTTCAGAGGTCTCTGTGAAGCGTCCGCCTCAAGCTTTTTGTGAGCGAGGGAATACCATGGGTGCGGAAGCTACCATGGGAGTCGATACGTTCGCGCATCCGGAACACCGGTTGCCGAATGAGACGCCAAGTCCATAGCTTTTGTACACAGGAAGCACCGGCCTTCAGGCCGGCGAGGAATGTCACATGTCGATTACAGATGGTGAGAATGGCAAGAAAATCAGATTGGCCTGTGAAACCCGACGGGCGCGCATGTCCACCGACGGTACCGACCTGATCACCACGCGCACCCCCGCGCCGCTGGTCGCGTACACCAGGTCTATCGCGGATCTGCAGTTTGGGACCTTGCGCCGCATGTATTTTTTCATGGTCAAACAGTTTCTGGACGAAAGGCCATGGACCAAAGGACTCCGCTGGCGGCATGCGAAGTCACTGATTGACCGCTCGGAAATCAATCCCGTGGCCACCGGGTGGGTGCAGGTCAATCTCCGGTTGCCCACGCCGATAGTTCATCAGGTTCTGGATGAGTCCGCGCTTCACCAGATCAGCCCCACGACGTTTCTGTACACGGCCTTTTACTGGTGGACCTGGTACAAGTATCCGCCGCGTGATGAAGTGGAGCGTCGGCGTAGGAAGGCGATTGGGCAGGAGGAATGACCGCATGAGTACAGGTAACGATGTGGATATGGTTGCGGCGGCTGGTTTGGTTGCCGCCTTGGCAGGTCGAACTACCGCTGCCGAGTTTGTTGAGATGGCCAATCGGCTCGCTGAAGCTAAGTGCGGTACCGACGAGGAAGCCGTTTTTCGTGTGTTGGCGGACAAAATATCCTATGCGGACGATAACCAACTTTGGTATGAGACCCCTGAAGGATATTGTCTGATAAAGCAATTGTGTGGTTTGACCGATGAGACCGCCCCTGTCCATTAATCCGATCAATCCGGACCGCCTGCGGGTAATCCGCAGGGATTCAGAAAAACGGAGCTATATACAGATTGACAGCCATTTGGTTGCCAATCTTAACGGAGGTTTAAAATGCTGAACGTAAGTGATGGTGCAACACCAGGGGCCGGCCGCAGCAAAGCGGGCGCGGGGATGAGCAGAACACGTCTGATGCGAATCGCCAAGGACGGGACAGACGAGATTACAACGCGCATACCCGCCCGATTGAGCGCTTACTGCAAGGCTGTGGCAGCCCTGCAATTCGGGTCCCTGCGGCGCATGCATGTTTCCATGATGGAACAGTTTCTGGAGGAAAAACCCTGGACCAAGGGCCTCCACTGGAAACGGACGAAGGGGCTGGTGGAACGGAAAGGCATTGGTGCCATGGCTACCGGGTGGGTACAGGTCAACATGCGGTTGCCGACGACGACCATTGATCAGATTCGTGATGAGGCGGCATATAACCAGGTCAGCCCGTCGACGTTCCTGTACACCGCGTTCTACTGGTGGACCTGGTACAAGCATCCGCCGCGTGACGAGGTGGAACGTCGCCGGAGAAAGGCGATCGAGCAGGGCAGGGCCGCTCGTGGGGATCCTACTGTTCCCAGTTAACCGAATTTACTCGCGGCGAGTAGCACCCTGATTTCACTTCGCACGCGACGATGCGCATATGGTCCGGGATCAATTTGATCCCGGCGCCTCCTGAGACAAGACCAGTTACCCGTATTTCCGCTGTTTCGGCAATGTTATCGCGTTTTTTGTGCATAGCTTATTCTTCATGATGGAATACCATTCCACGATGAGGCCTGGTGGTATGCTGGAAGCACTGCGCATATTCACAGGGTTGACGGCAGACGAGAGAAGGTAACGCGCATGAAAACAGAGAAAGGCACTGATCCGAATCGCCGTATATATACCGTCGAAGAGATTGAAGCGAATTCATACAAGCAAGCACGTCGCGATACTTTTGTGCTTGTTGTGGTGATGTTTTCATTTTTCACCGGATTACGCATGATTCCTTTCATCCATTCCTTATTTTGGCAAGATACTGCTGCGGCAATGCTCACTGTGGTCCTTTTAGCATCCATGCTAATATTGACGATTAGAGCTCCATCTCCAGAGGATTGCACCTTCGTTGGCATGCCTGAAATGCTGCCCATTTATAAAATGGTAGAACCTTATCCGGAGCTGCGCGAGGCATTTTGCAAAATCGTTGCTGCCCGACCAGTGCTGACCCAGGCTGAATACAGGCGGTTCAAGGAGGCGATAGACCGGATTGCTACAAAGGCCGCCGATATAGCGGCTGCTGATGCTTGGGCTGCAGCACGGGAACACCTGCAGTGCGGCGATAGTGCGGCCTTAGAGCGGTAGATGCATATGCATACGGTTAACAACAGGCAAGATGGAGTCACACAGATGGAAATCGTAGAAGGCTTTGACCAGAATCCCCGGATATACACCGTCGCGGAGATCGAGGCCAGATCAAGAAAACGGTTATGGCGCGGTGCTTTTGCGTTCATTGTGGGGATATCCTTAGTCATACTCGGGTTTTGGATAATGCCTTTCGTTCACCCCTTTGAGTGGCAATTGGCTGTATTCATGATGATCCTCGTGACCATCCTGGCGTACATAGTAATATGGCTGCCTTCCCTAAGGCCAGATGATAGCGTTTTTGTGGACAAACCTGAAATGTTGTCACTTTGTGAAAAGATTGAGCCCTATCCGGAACTGCGCCAGGAACTGTGCAGAATCGTGGCTGTTCGACCGGTGCTCACCCGAGCTGAATATTGGCGGATGGCGGATGCGGTGGATCAGATCCATGTCTCTGCCGCTGATAAG
>JAJYPA010000312.1 GCA_021795795.1 Pseudomonadota bacterium
AAGCTGTTGTCCGCATGCGGCGATGCCCGCAACCCGTGGCTACGCCCCGTAGTCGTCTTCGCCATCGAAACGGCCATGCGGGCGGGAGAAATTCTGGAAAGTTACGGTACGGCGGATACGGAAACAAGAATCCGCCCCCAAAAAACGCCGGGCCTGCAATGGTCAGACGTGGATCTGAAAAAGCGCACTGCGCACCTGCCCAAGACCAAGAACGGCGATGCACGCACAGTGCCCCTCTCCAGTCGCGCAGTCGCGACGCTGGAAGCCTTGCCACGCAATCTGGACGGGCGCGTGTTCGGGGTTACTTACGAGGGGATACATCAATCCTATGTACGCGCCTGCCGCCGTGCCGGTATCACCGGGCTGACCTTTCACGACCTCCGCCACGAGGCCACCAGTCGACTTTTTGAGAAGGGCCTCAACCCGATGCAGGTGGCGGCCATCACTGGGCACAAGACCTTGCAAATGCTGAAGCGTTATACTCATTTACGGGCGGAAGACCTGGCAAAGCTGCTGGGGTGACGTAATGGACAATCCGTGGAAGTCGTTCGCAAGATACTGGAAAAAGCCGTAGCACCGGGTATCGACGCGTTGCGCGTGGATATGAAAGACGCGCAGTCCCGCATGGATCGGCTTGAGAGCGCCGTAGCCAGGCTTGACGTGCGCATGGGCAGTGTCAACAGTAATCTGGCGGCCATCAGCACAAGTCTTGCACAGCTCGCGGCGGCCATTGCCATCAGTTCGACGGCGCGATATGGTGGCAACGACGACAAACGGTCGGCGGTTGGCTGAGTCGCTCAATGAGCATGACCACGGCGGACTTGTGGCCTTGGGCATCGCCGTGCCGTGCTACAAGGCGCAAGGGGGGTAATAGGGGTGATCATGCGTAAAAAACTTATGCCGTTTGCCGCATTCATGATGCTGGCCTCCGGTTCCGCGCTGGCCGACGGTGCCTACCACTGGACGCCGCCGAAGCCGGGGCAGTTGATCTGCAATATGGCGTTTCCCGGATCGCTCAAGGTCTGTCATCCCGTCGGCACGTCTCCCGCCGGCGTGATCGGTATCGGCAATGGCATGCAACTGGTGACATTGGCGCCATTTTCGGCATGGGAAGGGCTTGTGGCCAAGGAAAACCCGAAAATCGCGGTGTTCCGTGGGAAGCAGATGGTCGGGTTATTGTCCAATGCAAACGGATTGCCTTTCTTCCAGAACATCAGCCACATTACGGTAAGCGATCTGCCTAGTGGAGACCAGCAGGTCATTATCACCGCATGGACGGGCGGCAACAATGCCAACTCCAATGAAACACTCGCTCTGCGCATCACCAGAGCAGGACATATCGCGCTTCATCAGCACTGAGTAAAAGCGACCACCTGCGCCCCGTAGCCGCAGTCGCTTTCGCCCTTCCCGCGCGAAAAGCGGAAGTCCTTCGGCAAGACCTGCTGGCACAGCGGCAATCCCCGGTGTTTGAGACGGTGTTCTCGTCGCCTGGAAAGCTGGACTTCGTGCGGGATGCGGCAAACTCCGGGTATTTCGTGCATTTCCTCTATATCTGCACGGACGATCCGAAAATCCAGGCCGCCCGCGTCTGCGCCCGCGTCATGCAGGGCGGCCATAGCGTGCCCATCGAGAAGATCATCTCTTGATATTTCAAGTCGCTGGACCTTGCGGCGCAGGTCTTGCCTTATGTCTCATTGGCGCATTTCTTCGACAATACGCCGGAACTGACCGCCCCAAGACTCGTGGTGGAAGCGCATCCCGCGCAGCGGCAAGCGTCGATCTTCGGTGTGTCACCCGCGTGGATGGCCGGCATTCGGGATCGGATGCGCCAACTTGAGTGGCAATGCGTCGCGGATCCGGAGGCCGATGTGCAGGATGGCCGCCGGACCGCCTGGATAAGGCCGCCAGCGGAAAGAGCGGAAAGCCCCTCTGGGGATGTTTTTGGCTTTTGATAGCCTGCGTGGTTTGAAGAAAAGACGGGATATGGGCTACACTCCTTCGTATGGCAACGCTGACTTTCGACACCTTAAAATTCGCCAATAAGCTCAAGGCGGCGGGACTTCCACCAGATCAGGCGGAAGCCCAGGCTGAAGCGTTGGCTGAAGTCATCGAACTGAACATCCAGGACCTGGTGACCAAAGAGGATCTCACCGCATCCCTTAAGGATCTGGAGCAACGCCTGATCATCAAGCTGGGCGGCATGATGGTTGTCGCCGTGGGCGTTATCGTCGCGCTGGTGAAGTTCATCGCCTGACTTCGTGCAAAGCCAAGGAATCCGCCAATGGACAGCGTCAGTACCATGGAAGACATCGACAAACGGTTGGCGGTGGTCGAGGCGACCATGGCGACCAAAGCCGATCTGACCGGGTTGGAAACCCGTCTCATCCAATGGACCATCGGTACCATGGGTATCATGACGGCGGTTATTGCTGCGCTGATGACGCTGCTCAAGTTCCTTCACTAACTTAACAAATTGGGCCGGACGGAGGGGGCGTCACCGCCGTGGTGATCTAGCCCGTCTTGCGCAGGCTCTCTATTTCCCGCGAATGGCGGAAGTCAGGGTGTCCAGCCGGGTATGGATGCCCGACCCCAAAGTGTCCATCCGCGCATCCAGCCGGGCAAACCCGTCATCCATACGTTCTGCCAGGTGATCCACGCGGAGGGAAAGGTGATCCACGCGCCCATCCAGACGGTCAATGCCCTGTCCATTCTCCCGGACATCCTTTTCCAGCGCGTCCAGTCGCAGGCGCAAGGATTCCACGCCGGGAGCGATGACGCTTTCCAGCACTTTGCGCCGACTGTCGATGGTTTCCTGAATGTCCATGATGGAGAGTTTAGCCCAGGCATTCAGCCTTATCCATATCTTTCCAGCGTTTCCACTTACGCAGATGCTCCATATGCCGCCCTCACAGATACTTTTTCATCACCGCCTCTTTGCGGGCGGGGGCGGCGTCGATGATGGCCCGTGCATCGGCGATCTGTTTTTCCAGCGCCTCGACCGTGGCAACGAATTTTTTCTGTTCGGCCAGGGAAAGCACTGGTACCTTGATGTTTTTCATCACGGTGGCGTTGATGTTGGACTGATTGATCGATTTGGAAGCCTTGCCTTTGGCCTCCGCTTGATAGTCCGGAGCGTTCATCATGTTGACGAGGAACAACGGAAGGATTTTGCTGGTGTCGGGCACCACGCGAACCAGGTAGGAAGCAAAACAGTAATCGCCGTCCAGGTCGAACAGACCGGTCTTGCCGACATGCTCGATGCTGTTGGTGCGGTTGAAAAGGAGGTCGCCCTTGTTGAGCCGGTACCTGGCGAACTCCCCGGCACTGATGTCGGCGCATTTCATCGCACCGTTGTCCACCATGCGCCCCTGAATGATCTCGTTCATGCGGAAGATTTTATAGCCGATACCGGCCTCGTTCATTTTTTCGTTCAGGCCGTATTGGATGTTGGTGCTTAGCTTGGCAATTTCGATGCGGGGGGCTTTGGAGGCGTAAATGTCATTTATCAAAGAGAGAATAGCGTCGGTCGAATCGGCAATTACTGATTCATTCTTTTCGCTTTCCTTATCTATCTCGTTGGCCTCTTTGCTGATCTGCTTTTGCATGCTCAGGCTGGGGAGAGGGATTTCAAAATTCGCAATGGTTTTTGAGTTTATTTCTTTGTACTTAGAGCCAGATGGAACCAGATCCACCAAGACCGGGCGTAAATAGACCAAGAGGTGATATAGATATTCATAGTGAAGCTTGGAGGGATCGCATATAAAATTCTTGTACCCTTGGTTGGTTGCCGTTGGAACAAGGTTTATACAAACCTCACCAATAGTCGCTCTGCTAGAAAAAATCACGGTGTTGACGGGCATAAGATTTGTTGCCTTCAGACCTTCTGTCGTGATTTTTCTTTGGGTGTCTCGCAGATATTTTTTCTTCGTATCGACTAGTGTTGCCCAGCAAATATTGCCATTCTCCCAAAACGCCGCATTCTTGGTGTCTGGTGTTCCACCATTCACAATACTGGCAATGGAAGCCAACTTGGTCATAGGCCATTTGCTGGTTGCTATGGTTGTTTGTTTGGCAGCCAAAAGCGAAAGCTGTTTTTCAAAAACGACCTGAGAAAAATCCAGCATATCCACCAGCCGCGTCGGGTTGGCTACTTCGCTCAGTTCTGATGGAATCGCTCCAGGTGCCCCATCGAAATTCGCGGCGATGTGGCTGTTGAGCTTGACCGGGTTGGCGCGGGTAAAGCGCATCGGATTGGCGTGGTCCGGCCCGTCGTACAAAGTGGTGATATGATGGCCAGCGGCGTCCTCGATGAGTTTGATGCCTTCGTCCCCCTTGGAGCGGGACCACTCGTAACCGAGGAACTGCTTGATCTCCTTGGTGCCCGATGGGGTGCGGATGATGAGCACCGGGTTGGTCTGATCCGATGCGAGGCAGAAGTGATAGAGCTTGTCGCGCTCAATATCCTGCACATAGGCCAGGTGGCGTTTGGCGATCTCCTCTGTCTGTTCGGACTTGCTCAGCGCCTTGAATTTCTTCTGCTTGCGCAGGTTGGCCAACTCCGTGCTCCTGTCGAATTTGTCATGATAGGGCTGGAAATGTGCCTGCTGTTTCCAGCCTCCATCCATTTCGCCGCGCAGCAGGCTTTGGTACTCGGCCCGTGGCACGTTGATATGCGCGCAATACTGCCCGATCAGGTGGCCGTCCTTGTAGATGACCTGCTTGCGCTGGCTGGCATCGCAACCCCTGAACCACTCCTCCACCCGTTCGCGGTAGTGCTCGGCGGTGTCCGGCTGGGTCGGCTTGCGGCGCAGGAAGAGGGTAACCGTGTTGGTGAGCGTCTTGCCAAAAGTACCGCTGCCGAATTCGGCGATGGCCACGATATCGAAATACTGCAAAAGGATTTCACGGGCGCGGATGTAGGTGAAACCGCCGTTGGAGAGGATCGACGAGGGGAGAATGATGGCGGCCACGCCCCCCGTTTTGAGGAGTTGTTTGGCGCGCTCGATGAAAAAGGTTTCGATGCTGTTGGAGGTTTCGAGATCGCTGATGGTTTCTGTGAGCGTATAAGCCTTGCGCTCCTCCTCGGGCAAGGTTTCGAGGAAGCCGCGCACGCTGTAGGGCGGATTGGCGACCAGCAGGTCGAAATGCCCGTCGCGGATGTCGGGAAAGGCCTCGTGCTGGTTGATCAGCGCATCGCCGTGACAGATGTTGATGTCCTGTTGTCCATACATGAAGGCGGAGACCTTGGCCACCTTGGATAGCCGGTATTCTTTTTCAACGCCATACAAGGCCTTATGATATTCCGCCAGATCCACCCCCGGTTTGTGCGTCGCCACCAGCGGCTTGATCTGAAGGGCCAACTCGGTCAGAAAGTGACCCGCTCCACAAGCATAGTCGATGGCTTTGAGCGGCGCTGGGTTGTCGCGCACCAGGCTTTCCAGCGGCAGGCTCATCAGGATGAAGCGGCAGATGGGCATGGGGGTGAAAAATTGCCCCTCGCTCTGCTTGACGCCCTGATCAAGGAAGCCCTCGAACATGTCGCCCAGAAACTGGTTGTGGCCGTGGGGATTGGTCAGGCGAATATCCTGCCACATCTGCAGAATTTTTAGCAACACCTCGGCGTTCTGGTAAAAGAGCCGTTCGTTGTGGACGTCGATAAAGGAAAAATCGTTGTTGGTGAAAAACTTCTGCTGGATAAACAGATTCCACACCGCCCGCTGAGTGGCGTCCGGGTTCTGGCGGATGAAGCGCAGGGCGTTGTGGACATCGTTCTGGTTGATATAGGTGATGTCCTCGCCGAGAAATTTGCCCATTCCCGACTGATAGATCTGCTGTAGACGATCCATCAGGTCGAAATGGCTGTCGTAAGCCACACCCTTCCAGTAAAACTTGAGGTCGTCTGGGTTTTCGATCTCGTCCACCAGCTTGCAGAGAAACAGGTTCACCAACTTATCGAAGGCGTTTTCCCGGCCGGAGATGTTGTGCTGGCGCAGGATAGTGGCGAACTCGTGGTACTTTTTCTGCTGGTCGCTGGCGGAAATGGCATGCAGATCCGCGAGCGAATATTTGTCTTTGCCGATCTGGTAAGGCTGGATATTGTCCTCGAAGAGGCCCTTGGTCGTGTAATCGAGCTTGTAGGTGTCGCGCCAGACGGCATATCGCTCCCTGACCTCCGTAACCGCCCGGAACCCCTTGAGGAGCGGATTGTCGGCCAGGTATTTGTCGTTGTCGCGATGGGCGATGATATGGCTGGTCTGGTATAGACTAAAGCGCCCGCATCGAGGTCAGACGTGTACAGGCAAAGAAACCGGGTTTCACTGATCTGCTGCGCGTAGCTGAAAATCTGGTCGCCGTCCTGTCGGGTTTTGTTCCAGGCCTTCCTGAACTCTGCCCCGGCGGTCTTGCATTCGATGATGAGCAACGGCTTGCCAAAATGGTCCTTGACCAGAATATCCGCGCGGCCACCGCTGGCGCCGCGCCCCAGCTTCCATTTGGGCTCCAGTTCGATGTGTTCCGGCCGGTAACCTTTTTCCAGCAGACGGCACACGCATTCGAGCACCACAAAATTCTCGTTCGCTTCGAAGTTGCACGTTTGCCGCTCGTTAATGACCAGCCCAGCGGCTTCCGGATAAGCGATTTCTTGTCTGCTGGCATTGACCTGGATGACGGATGTGCCGATGGTTTTGCTGAAGATCGCGCCCTTCTTGTCAAAGCCCAGCGCGGTCAGCCATTCCGGCAGATTTTCTGGTGTCAGCATCACTTTTTAATCCGGCAGGCTCGATGGTTATGGTTATGGCTTATGTCATTGGCGCTCACAGTGACAGTCTAACAAACATGGCGACTGGTAACCACCGTAAATCGCCAGCGCTACGATCCAGCCCAAGACGAACCCCTCTCTCCAGGTTTTTGCCAACGGTTGATGCCTGGTGCTATTCTGTATACACGCAAAGAAAAGGAGAACAACGACATGTTCGATTTAAGCGATCCCTCTTACACACAAGGCCAACTGGACGCCGATCTTACGAACGCTTTCGATGCAAGGCGGCGCCAGAATAAAGCTAACGCTCTTCTGCGGCGAGAGCGGTACGTGGCTGGTAGTTTGGAAAATGTGGCGGCCAACAAAGCCCGCCGAGTCCAAGCGTGGGACGATGTGGTCTGGGAGATCGTCAAGCGGGTGAAGGACTTTGACCCGGAAACCCGCTATCGGCTTCTGGGCGTGTGCCGTGGGGAAGACGCCACACCAGAAGACACCATGCGCGCGCTGCGCAAATGCCAGGAATTTCAGTACCAGCAAATCAAGGCGAATGCGCCGGAAGACAACTCGGATACGGAAATTCCTGGGTTCCGGCGCGAGTTCTATAACGATAGAATCTAGCCTTTATCGCCACCGCCAGGTTTCGGCGTTGTCGCTTTACCCCCGTCTTCAGCGTCGTCGTCTCCGCCCGGTTTGCTGAGTTTAGCCAGCACTGCTTTTTTAGCTCCCCCGGCGTTGCTATGGAACGACGCGACACCCGCCACCACCTCATTATGCACATTGCGCTGCCCATAATCGGATAGCGCCTGCATGCCGCCCCATTCGAGGGCCTTGTTGGGAATCAGCATGATCAGGCTGAACGACCAAAGCGCGATTTTCCAGTAGATCACCACGAGAATGACCATCATCAGGATCGTCCCAAAAAGGCTGGCCGTCGCCGCGCCAAGGCCTCCCGTTCCGCCCGCGGTGATCGCGGACATGGCCACCGCCGCAAAAGTATGATCCACCAGCCAGGCCGCCGCCTGAAACACGACGATGCTCAGGAAAAAGCCGAAGACCAGCAGGGCCGGTTCCACGAAGAGTGCCAGCAGCATCTTCCAGCCCTGCTTGGCTTCCTGTGGGATGGCTCCTTCGCCGGTCGGAATGGCATGCACGGCCGCCCAGAGCGGTGCGCCAATCAACGCCACCATGACGGCCATGATCCAACCCAGGACGGCCATGGTGTAGATGATGTAGGGGATCATGGGGATGACGTAGGCGAGCGTCGCACCGGCAATCATGATGGGGATGATCAGAAACAGCAGGAATGGGCCGACAAACGGCGAAACGGCCATCAAGATGCCCGGACCGGTATTTTGAAGCGCATCGCCCGTCGCACCCAACACGCCGCCGCCAGTGGCCAATACGCCCAATGCCATAGCGAACATGGCCCCCCCCGTGTTCAGCAACATCAGTCCGAAACTTTGAATATCCCCCACGGGGTTCCCGCTTCCTCCGAATGCCGATGTAAAGCCGGAAACCATGTCTTTTTCCACAGGTTCCAGCAAATGCTGGGCAACTTCCCCACCCATGACGCCACCACCGCCACCAGCCAATCCGCCGAGAGTGGCTCCAGCCACACCGCCGTCAACCGTGCCAAGCGGCCCTGCGGCGCTTCCAGCGGCTCCGCCAACACCTGCACCAACCGCTGCGCCGGCTGCCGCGCCTTCCGCCGCAGATGTTGAAACGCTGTAATTGGTTCCGGATTGTACATATCCAATACTCGCCGGCGCTTGATTATCATTCGCGATATACGCATTCGCCTGCGCCAGTCCCGCGTTGAGGTTGTAGCCGCTCAACGCGCCGGGGTTCATCGGAATGGCGGAAGGCTGGACGTTGGCGACACTGGAGATTTCCTTGTCCCAGGCGGTGATCTGCATCATGAAGCTGCCGAGGGACGCGAAGCCGTACTGCTGCACTTCGGCGGCCCACTTCGTGGGGCTTTGCGACGCCGTCGTCATGGCCGTCTCAATGGTCGCCACGACGCTCGCCACGTTCTGGCTGTACTCCTGCGCGGCGAGACTCACTTGATTGGGTTGCAAAGTGCTGCTGCCGCCCGTGGTGTTGCCGGGCGTGCCGTTGCCGGAGGCGGCGGGCGCGGCGTTCACCTGGGTGGCGATGCCGTTTGCCACCGGCTGCAGGGTGCTCTCCATGCTGGTGAGGCCTTTCTGAATCAGCGTGGTGATGCTGGCAGGTATCGGGATGGGGCTTCCAAGTCCGCTTGCGACGCTGCTTACAGCGTTTGCAAGGCCGTTGCCTGTAAGACTGATGCTGAACCCCCCGCAAGCGTTGGCAGGCACCCCGGTGCCTTTGACACCGCCGTACAGCGTCGTGGTGACGCCGTTCACCGTGGTGGT
>JAJYPA010000313.1 GCA_021795795.1 Pseudomonadota bacterium
AAATCGGCAGGACGCTCATCGCTCCCCCACGGGCTTGATGTCCCAGAGGCACTTCGAACTGTCATGCCGAGCCAAATGAATCTTACATAAAATGTACGTTCCATCGGGCAAAATGAAACATACAAGGCGCTCTCGTTCAAAAGAAAGGGCTAATTCTCCCCCTTTGAGAAAGAGGGGCAGGGGGGATTTGCCGAGTCATATCTGCTACCCGAAAGAACGCTGCTTTTGTGCAGAGGTTCCCTAAAGTTAAAACAAGCAAAGCCCGCAATGCGCGGGCTTTGTTGACATGATGCGAGATTTTGCGAATTCGCTTGCTGTTGTGTGGCTTGGACGTTAGCTCATCTTCACGTACGAGGTGCACCAGCCTTTAGCTGAGACGTCTTTGCCCGGGAAAACGGCGCATGGCCCCCAATCGGCTTTGCGATCCCCTTGATACAGTGCGCAGCTATTGCAGGCGTCCCCCGCCTTATATGCTGAGCTTTTGCTTTCGGTGGCCACCTCAACGTAGCTTAATGCCATGGCTGTCGGGTCGGAAGGCGACAGATGAGGCAAGTCTGCGGCGACGGCCATACGCGCCATACCCATACCGGCTATCGGAATCAGTGCAGCCGATTTGACGGCAACGCTCAAAAAATGACGACGGGTGGGCGCAGAAGCGCTGTCAGAACGATTATTACTCATGTTCAATCTCCTCTGTGCTGTTTAGGCACCTCTTATACTAGATGGTTTTGCTATCTTTTTCCTCCTTCCTCCCGATTTTTTGTTTATCAGGCCATACTGTTTGCTGTATCGCCTTTTCGTATCGAGGGTTCTCATGTCTTTTTCTCCCAAGCAGGATTCTTTGCACTGGTGTTTAGAGCAGACATTGGCCTATGCCGTCGATGACTTGTGTCTGCCCGCTCAAGCAGATCGTGTGCCGAACCCGCGAATGATCGCCTGGAACGAATTACTGGCCGCCGAGATGGGGCTTGATTTGCCAAGCAATGAAGCCGGGGCGGAGATTTTTTCCGGAAACCGCCTTCCTGCCGGCGCGGAACCGTCGGCTCAAGCCTACGCCGGACATCAGTTCGGCAATTTCGTGCCGCTGCTGGGCGATGGTCGGGCTTTGCTGCTGGGGGAAGTGGTCGATCGCCACGGAAAACGGCGGGATATTCAGCTCAAGGGGGCGGGGCGAACACCGTTCTCGCGCGGTGGCGACGGCAAGGCGGCCCTCGGCCCGGTACTGCGAGAATATCTGGTCAGCGAGGCCATGCACGCCTTGGGCATTCCAACCACGCGTGCGCTGGCGGCGGTGACTACCGGGGAAACGCTGTGGCGCAAGGGCGAGGTGCCGGGCGCCATACTCACACGGGTGGCGGCGAGCCATATCCGGGTGGGCACCTTCGAGTTTCTTGCCGCGCGCGGTGGGGATGCCGTTCGGTTGAAACAGCTCGCCGATTACGTCACCAATCGCCATTATCTTTCCTTGAAGAACAGCACTTCGCCTTATATTGAGCTGCTCGAAGCGGTGGTCGATGCGCAGGCAAATCTGGTGGCGCGCTGGATGTCGGTCGGGTTCGTGCACGGCGTCATGAATACCGATAACACGAGCATTGCGGGCGAAACCATCGATTACGGCCCCTGCGCGTTCATGGAGGCCTATCACCCGAAAACCGTCTTCAGTTCGATCGATCTGCAGGGGCGTTATGCCTACGGCAATCAACCGAATATCGCGCGCTGGAATCTGGCGCGCTTTGCAGAAACCCTATTGCCATTGATTGATACGGATGGGGACGCAGCGATTGCGCAAGCCAATACCGTGCTGGCTGATTTCCCTGACCGTTATGCCCGGCACTGGTTGGCGGCCATGCGTCCCAAGCTCGGTTTGAGTAGCGATACGGGTGTGAGCGATAGCGGTGATACGGAACTGATTCACTGGCTCCTGGCGGCAATGCAGTCGGAGCACGTCGATTTCACGCAAGGTTTTCGCCTGCTGTCGACCGCGGTGCGCGGTAATGCAGAACCGCTGCGGGCGCTGTTCAATGGCTCGGCGGATTTTGCCGACTGGCTTGAGCGTTGGAATACCCGCATGGCACAGGAAAAACGGACGGCCGATGAGCGCGCCGAACGCATGGATGCCGTGAACCCGGTGATCATCCCCCGCAATCATCAGGTGGAGGCAATGATTGAAGCCGCCGTGCGTGATGATGATTTTGGGCCTTTTCATGCATTGCTCACGGCTGTCACGCATCCGTTTGAGAATCGCCCCGAGTGGCAGAAGTACGCCGAACCGGCGCCCGCGTCGTTCGGACCGTTCACGACATTCTGCGGTACCTGAATCGCGCCGCTGTCACCGGGTGGGGATGGACTGCGCCTGCCGCTGCCGCCTGGCACGAATATCCAGTCCGCAAGCCAGCGCCAACAGGATGAATATCAGGCTCAGGCCGATCACATAACGCCAGAACAGCGGGTAGGTCATCTGAATCGGAATGGTAAGGTAGATGAGCACCACATGCGCGCTGAACACCGCGAGGCTGTGGCGCCCGAGGCAGGCGAACGGTTTCGGCAGCGCCAGCGCCCAGGCGGGCCAGTCCACTTTGCGTGCCAGATACAGCAGCGTCCAGAACGTGTAGGCGAGCGCGGCGATATTGACGAACCGCAGACCAGCCAGTTGGTGTCGATCCACCCAGGCGGGGTTCCAGAAGGCCGGGAAGGGAATCAGCTCGTGACGCAGGCCGAAGAAAACCACTATCGCGACCATAGCGATGAGCGCGAGCGCGATCTGTGGTTGCCGAGGCAGGCGTTGCTGGAACATGCGAACGCCCAGCGCCGCGCCGGCGAAGAACAGGATTTGCCAGACGAGGGGATCGAATTCACCGACCTGAAACGGGAAGTCCAGACCCAGGTGGCTGGCGATGGCCGAACGCCAGTTGCCCCCGGCTATTTCCTGGGAAAACAGCCACCAGACCAGCAGACTGACACCCAATACCAGCCAAACGCGCCCGGCGACTAATTGACGGATGATCCCCGGCGCGACAAGCACGAACAGAGCATACATCGGCAGGATATCGAGCAGCGGCGGCTGGTAGATCAGCAACGTGCCGAGTATCAGCCCCAGCGCGGGCGCCTCGGCGATGAATTGTGCGTGGCTGTGCCAGTCATCCGCCCAGCCATGGGTAATCAAGGTGTAGAGCGCGACAAACATCAACAGCGCAAAATGGCTGAGATAAATGACCCACGCGCGATGTCGGGCCTTGATGGCCATGGAAGCAGGATTACGTTGCTCGAGTTTGGCGTAGACCAGTCCGAAAACGGTGCCGGAAAGTAAAACAAAGCCCTCTGCATTGCTAAAGAATCCCAAGGGTTGCCACATCAGCCATTCGAATGTGGGCCCAAAATGACCAAGCGTGATGCCGACAAGCATGAGTCCTCTGAGAAAATCTAAATATAACAGTCGGTTGCTTTGAATAGGTTGGATTGGTTTCGTGGTCATGGCTCAGGCTGGAAGAGAAAGGTGATGGGAATTTCGGGCAGATCCTACCTCCCCCTTTGCAAAAGGGGGATTGAGGGGGAATTTATTCAACAGATAGGACGGATTCATAAATCCCCCCTGCCCCCCTTTTTCAAAGGGGGGTGTGGCGTTGCCTTTTGAAAAGGGGGATCGTTGGTTTTTTCAAAGAGTACTTCAATGCTGGATACCATTGAAATGACGGGGTATTCCTGCGTTGCAGGAGCTTCTGAATTGATCACAGGCTTATCAAGCTTTGAGTAACACGCTAAGCCACTCGTCCATCAACGATTCGCTAACGGCCACAACCGCCGATCGTGGCGCAAGTTTGAGTTCATCATCCAGCGCGTCACGGTGGCCATCGAGCGCGGCCGAGGATGCGCCTGCCTCCAGCGCAATCAATTGCCCTGCGGCATAATCCCAGGGTTTTTGTTTGCCGTGCACATAGACCTGAACGCGCCCGGCGGCAAGCCAGCACCAGTCCAGAGCAACCGAGCCGATGGAGCGCTGCGAGGCATACGGTGCGTCCCCGGCGAGGCGGCAAGCCAGCGTTTTATTCAGGCGTTTGAAATCGACGATGGCCAGACAACGTGCCAACGGCAGTTCGGGTAGTTTGCGTACGTCCAGACGTGATTCGTTGAGGAAGGCACCAGTGCCGCGGCGGGCATGAAACATCTCGTCGCGCACGGGGTCATAGACAAGCCCGGCGATGACCTGACCGCGGTCGAGCAGCGCCAGTGTGAGCGAGAATACCGGGAAGCCCGCACGGAAATTACTGGTGCCATCCAGCGGATCGACGACCCAGAGCGCTTGTTCTCCTGCAAGGCAGCGTGCCCAGGCGGCATTCTGTTCTTCGTCGGTCATCTCTTCGCCCAGAAAGCCGATGGCAGGGAATCGCTCGGCCAGCCAGTCCTGAACGGCGGCTTGAATCGCATGATCGACGGCAGTAACCCAACTGCCATCCGCCTTGGTTTCGACCTCGGTTACCGCCATGCTCATGTGCTGGCGGGCAATCCGACGCATGGCGTCGCGGGTTTGCAGCCAATCGGCATGCCAATCAAACCCACTCGTCATCGCTGTCACCCAATAAACCATCAAAAAAACCGCTGCCCGAGTCGCCCTGATCGAACATTCCGCTGCTGTCCGCTTGCATCGGGTCAATCGGGTCTGCCGCCGGGTTATCAAATGGCGAGGTGCTGTTATCCCAGCCGCTTGTACTCATGTCCGTGCCGGGTGATGTTTCATAGAAATTTTCGGTGATATTCGTCACGTCTTCCACGGGTTGATTACCCGCCAGCGCGCCGCCACCCAAACCACCGCCCATCAGGTGTTCGATGCCCTGAAAGAGCAGGGCGCCCCCGAGAACACCGGTTGCGGTAGCCGCCGCCGTGCCGAGAAAGGAGCCGCCACCGAAGGCCGGCCGGGCGGAAGGCACCGCTGAATTGGCGGCTGAAGCGGCTGCTGGTAGGGGGGAAGGTTCAGCGCGGCCGATAGGTTGCCCGTACGCATTGGTCTGTACGGGGTTGTTCGGTATGGACTGGGGGGTTGTTCCGCCAAGGAAGCTGCCGGATGCCTGCGACTGCAGGGCCTTGATCTGGGCCTGGGCCTGCTCCAGGGCCATTTCGAGCAGCAGGTGCCGTTGAACGAGCAGGTAGGCCGCATCGGGTGCTGCCGTGAATGTGTCACGGATCATTTGTGCCGCTTCGGGGTCTTGTGCCGAGGAGGTCATGCCTTGGGCTGCCTCGCGCAGGTTATTGAGCAGGTTGTTCAACAGGGTGCGTTCTTGATAGTTCATCTGTTCTCTCCTCAGGTTAAGCCAGAATAAGGTTTGTGCAAAAGTATCCGATTTGATCCGGGCGCCAGAATGGCACATTCAGCGTTTGATTGGAGTCCGATCGTAACGCAGGGTTCCTCCGTTTTTCTTGTGACACGCCTTTTGTCGCCAACTGGTCGCAAATCTATGTGAAAATCCCCGCATGGGTTGCCATATGGCCGAATAAGGCGTGAATACCGGTCGGGTCTGGTTTGAATCGGCCGGGCCGGTGCGCTGGTTTCGGTTTTTACGGCAAAAGGTGATTTATACGTTATTTTTCAGATCGGTGTTATCAATCCGCCCCGGGTATCTATGGGTATGAAATTACACGCCAATATGCACTGGATTTTTGGTTTTGCACTGGCGGTTGTGTTTACGCTGACCGCCTTTTTTGTGCTGCGTGGGCAGGAAGATCGTGCCGCCGATATCGAGTTTGAGGTTCACGCATCCGAGCGGATAGAGGACCTGGCCGGCAGTATGCGCCTGTCGCTGAATTATCTCGACGCGTTGGGTGCTTATTTCGATGCAACCAGCCAGGTGGACCGCGCGCTGTTTCAGCGCCTGGCTTCACCCTTTCTCGATGGCAGTTCACCCATCTCCGCGCTTGAATGGGTCCCTCGGGTGCCGGATGCAGAGCGGGCCGCCGTGACCGCCGCGGCACGGCTGGATGGATTCCCGGCATTTGAATTTACCGAGCGCGACGCCTCCGGGGCATTGATTCCCGCCGCCAAGCGCCCGGAGTATTTTCCGGTGTATTTTCTTGCCCCCTACCATGGTAACGAAGCGGCTTTGGGTTTTGATCTTTGGGCCGATTCGCTGCGCCGCGCCGCCATGAGACGCGCGATCGAGACGCGCAAGCCCGTGGCGACGGATCGGATCTCGCTGGTTCAGGATTCGGTCAAGGCAAACGGCTTTCTGGTTTTTCGGCCCGTATTTTCGTCCATTACACGTTTGGCGGAGCATCGAACCACCCCGGTGCGCGGTTTTGTTCTGGGGGTATTCCGGCTTGATCGACTGATGGCAAAGGACGACGCTTACCACCCAGCGGTGCGGCTTGTGATCTTCGATAACTCGGCCAAAGGTGGTCCACAGATTTTATATCCGGGTGGGCAATCTGCCGATATCTCGCAGGTGCTGTCCAGCCCCCACAGGCTGACCCGTACATTGACCGTGGCCAACCGAACATGGACGGTAGTGGCCCTGCGGCGGTCGCCCGCCTTGTCCACTCACCATTCGGCGAGTACGGCGACTCTGATTCTGGGCTTATTGCTCTCAGTGCTACTGGCTTTGTACATGAGGCAGCGGGAACGCAGGCAGGCGCTGATCGAGGATACCGTGCGAACACGCACCCACGATCTTAAACAAGAGCGCAATTTCAATCGGGCGATTCTGGATTCGGCGGGGGGTGTCGTCATGGTGATCGACCGCAAGGCCGAAATCATACGCTTCAATCTCGAAGCCCAGAGATTGACCGGCTGTACGGCCGAAGAAGTCGTCGGCAAGCCATTTTATTGGGAACGCTTTTTGCCGCCGGGTCAGCGAGCCGACGTCAGAGTGCTGTTCGAGCGTTTTCTGGCCAAGGATATTCCCGCGCGTCTTGATATGCCCTGGCTCGATCGGTCGGGTAAACGGCATGAGTTTGACTGGAGCACCACGCTCCTGTTGGATGATCAGATGGCGCCCGAGTACCTCGTGACGGTCGGCATCGATATGACCGATGCCCGCAAAAACGCCGAGGCGCTATCGCGAAGCGAAGCGCGGTTTCGCCAAATGTTCGAACACAACAACGCCGTGATGTTGCTGATCGACGCACAGACAGGCGGTATTTTCGATGCCAATGCGGCGGCCAGCCAATTCTATGGCTGGCCGCACGACGCGCTGTGCCACATGAATATTTCGCAAATCAACCAGCTCACTGATGAGGAAGTGGCGGCAGAGCGCCAACGGGCGGCGAACGAGTCGCGTCGCTATTTTATCTTTCCTCATCGGCTGGCCGATGGCAGCGTGCACACGGTTGAAGTGCATACCACGCCCATTGACATCGATGGGCGCAAGATGCTGTTTTCCATCGTTCACGATATTTCAGAACGGCTGGCCGCCGAAGCCCGGGTCCGGCAGCTTTTGCACGAGCAGAGCATCATGCTGGATAACACCCTGGTCGGGATCGTGCGTGTTCAGGATCGTATGATCACCTGGGCCAATCGGGCATTCGAGAACATGCTGGGCTACGGGCCAGGCGCGCTCAATGGCCTATCTACCCGCAAACTGTATAAGGACGAGGCGACCTACGAACAATTCGGTGCGCGGGCCTACCCGGCCATTCAGGCTGAAGGCAATTACAGAGGCGAAGTGAAACTGCTGCGGGTGGATGGTCGACCGGTCTGGTGCGATGTCAGCGGCGCTTCTCTTGAAGTGGCGACGGGCGCATCGTTATGGATTTTCCTCGATATAACCGATAAGAAGCGGGCGGAGGATGAGATCCGTCAGCTGGCTTATTTCGATCCCTTGACACAACTGCCCAACCGACGCCTTATGACCGACCGGCTGAATCAGGCACTGATTTCCAGCCAGCGCCGGGGCGAATATGGCGCGGTCATGATGCTGGATCTGGATCACTTCAAAGGGCTCAATGACACCTTGGGCCATGACATGGGCGATTTGCTCTTGCAGGCTGTTTCCCGGCGTCTTTCTGCCAGTGTGCGCCAGCAAGATACCGTAGCCCGTTTAGGTGGCGATGAGTATGTCGTATTACTCGAAGGGTTGGGGCCTGAAGAATCGGCAGCGATAACCCGTGCGAAGCAAGTGGCAGAAAAGATCCGCTCGTCCCTGAGTGCAACTTACCTTTTGGGTTTGCAGAATACGGAATATCACACCACCTCGAGTATCGGGCTCACCCTGTTTCTGGGGCAGGAGAACCCGGTGGAAGTGTTGCTCAAACATGCCGATCTGGCCTTGTATCAGGCCAAGGATGCAGGTCGCAATACGGCCCGGTTCTTCAGCCCGGCCATGCAGGACGAAATTGAGACGATTTCGGCCATGGAAGCAGCCATACGCCAAGGGTTGGCGCGAGACGAGTTCATTCTGCATTACCAACCGCAAGTCGATCAGATCGGGCGTCTGGTTGGAGTGGAGGCGCTCATCCGGTGGCAGTCGCCCGAGCTTGGACAGGTCTCGCCAACCAAGTTCATCCCTTTGGCCGAGGAAACCGGGCTGATTCTGGAACTTGGTCAACGGGTTATCGATACGGCCTGTGCCCAGCTGAAACGATGGGGCGAAAGCCCGCTCAGCCGTGATCTGACTTTGTCGATCAACGTCAGTGCTCGGCAATTCCGGCAGGTGGATTTTGTCGATCGCCTGCGAAAGAGTCTGCGCGACCATGAGGCGAATCCCGCTCGCTTGATACTGGAACTGACCGAAGGGATCGTCCTCAAGGAGGTCGATGTCGTCGTGGCGCAAATGCGTGAACTCACCGAGCTTGGTGTCGGCTTCTCGCTGGACGATTTCGGCACCGGCTATTCGTCGTTGTCGTATCTCAAGCGCTTACCACTCATGCAGGTCAAGATCGACAAATCGTTCGTGCGTGATCTGGCCGTCGATCCCAGCGATGCGGCGATCGTGCGGGCCATACTGGCCATGAGCCTCTCCCTCGGGCTACAGGTGATCGCAGAAGGGGTAGAGACGGCAGAACAGCGAGAGTTTCTCTCGGAAAATGGCTGCGTTTATTATCAGGGGTGGGCACCTCGAAAAACCCCATCCATTCCCCACAGCATCCGGTAAAATTCGATTCATCTGACCACCATCTCTTTTGCTTCCAATGAAACAACGCAGCGCCATC
>JAJYPA010000314.1 GCA_021795795.1 Pseudomonadota bacterium
GACTTTCGTCATGGTCACCGACCGCAATGACCTCGATGGCCAGCTTTATGAAACCTTCGATGCAGCCTATGACAAGCTCCGCACCAAGCCGGTGAAGATCGACAGCCATGACGATCTACGCCGCAAGTTGGGTGAGCAGCCCGCCGGCGGCGTCTTTTTCACGACCATCCAAAAGTTTAAGCCCAAGGTGCCGGGGCAGCGACTGGAGCCCATCTCCACGCGCCGTAACCTCGTCGTCATTTGCGACGAAGCGCACCGCACCCAGTACGGTTTCAAAGCCGTGGTGGACAGCAAGACCGGCATCACCCGCTATGGCCTGGCCACGCATCTGCGCGATGCCTTCCCGCATGCGGTGTTCATGGGCATGACTGGCACGCCGACATCCGCCGAAGACCGCGACACCCAGGGCGTGTTCGGCGACTATGTGGATATTTACGACGTGGCCGACTCCCAGGAGGACAAGACCACCGTCCCGATCCTCTACGAGGCCCGCGTGATTGACCTGGCCTACAACGAGCAGATCGACAGCGATCTGGATGCCGATCTGGACGCGCTGCTGGACGACGACGAGGATAACGGCGTGCATGACCGCGCCGTGTCGCGCCTCACACGGTTGGAATCCGTCGCCATGGCCGAGAACCGGCTGGGGCGCCTTGCCGGGGATATGGTTAACCACTGGGAGGAACGGCTCGCCTCTCTCGATGGCAAGGGCATGATCGTGGCGATCTCCCGCAAGGCGGCCGTGGCGCTGTACAACGAGATCATCCAACTGCGCCCCGAGTGGCACGATCCCGACCTCACCAAGGGCGCGATCAAGATCGTAATGACCAGCCCGGCGTCTGACCCTCCGGAACTGCGCGCCCATGCCCTGAACGCGGCACAGAAAAAGACCCTGGAAAAGCGCCTCAAAGACCCCGACGATCCGCTCAAGCTGGTGATCGTGCGCGATATGTGGCTGACCGGCTTCGACGCGCCATCGCTGCACACCCTCTATGTGGACAAGCCCATGAAGGGGCATGGATTGATGCAGGCCATCGCCCGCGTGAACCGCGTTTGGCGCGACAAGCCCGGCGGCCTGGTGGTGGACTACATTGGTATCGGCCCGGAACTGCGGTTGGCGATTGCCGAGTATGCCAACCTCACCAAGACGACCGAACCACCCGTCGATTTCATTGACAACGCGGTGCCGGTACTGCTCGATACCGTGGATGTGATCCGTGGCATGTACCACGGCTTCGACTATTCCAGTTTCCGACAGTCTCCCCAAGCCATGTTGTCCATTCTCGCCCCAGCCATGGATCATATTGCAGGTTTCGACGCAGAAGACGATGGCCATGGACGCAACCGGGGCATCAAGCGCTATCTGGATCAGGCCACCAAGTTGGCTAGGCTTCAAGCCTTATGCGGCACGCACCCGGAAGCTCTTGCACTGCGCGATGAGATCGCGTTTTTCCTGGTCATCCGTAGCATGTTGGCGAAGAGCACGCGCACCGGCTCGGAGACAAGCCAGATCGAGCGCGAAGCGGCAATGCGCCAATTGGTGTCCAAGGCTATCGTGGTGGGCGAAGTGACGGACGTGTACAAAAGCATGGGTCTGGACAAGCCTAATATCTCGGTGCTCGATGAGCGGTTCCTGGGCGACATCGCCCAATCGCCCCAGCGTAACCTGGCCGCAGAACTGCTGCAGCGGCTGATTGATGATGAGATCAAGGCGCGCGGACGGCGAAACGTCACGCAGCAGACCCTGTTCACAACCAAGCTCGAAGAAGCTATCGCCCGCTATCGATCCCGCGCACTGACCACGGTGCAGGTGATCGAAGAACTCCTCAAACTGGCACACGATTTGAACGAGGCCAAACCGCCGGTAGGCATGACGGAAGACGAATTCGCCTTCTACCAGGCATTGGCACAGAACGAATCGGCGGTGCAGATCATGGGAGACCCGATCTTGCGCGCCTTGGCGCACGAGTTGACCGACAAGCTGCGCAAATCCGCGACCGTGGACTGGAATAAGCGTGAAAGCGCGCGCCAGCGCATGCGCGTACTGGTCAAGGTACTATTGGGCAAGTACCGCTACCCGCCCGACAAACAGCCACAGGCGATAGACAAGGTGATTGAGCAGGCGGAACTGTTTGCGGATGAATGGGCTGTAGACAATGACTGACGAGCAGGGCCGTTCTTTCGTCGTCTATCAGCTTAGCGGCGTGCGGGAAGCTGTCGGCCATGGCGCGACGGCGCCAGAACTTGGCGATGTGACAGCCATCATTAAACAAGACGGCGATGAGTCACGTACGCAGATCTACAGTGAGTATGTCGCCGGACGCTTGGCGGCCATGGTGGGCATTACCGTTGCCGCTGGTGTTTTCGTCGCCCATGCACGGGGCTTGCGCTACGCCAGTCTCAAGATTGCCGAAGTCGGCTTTACGTTGACGGACATTGAAGAGGGGCACGCTGGAGAAGTTACTGCGCGGTATCCGGTCGAAGCGGCAAACCTTGCTGTATTCGACGCCTGGATTTGCAATGCAGATCGCAGTGGGAATCTGCGCGCCAATCTGGCCCAATCCACCGACAACATGATAATTGGTCTCGACCACGGAGGTAGCCTGCTGTCTGTAGCGAGCACCATTGATACCGCGCTGGATCGGCTCAAACAAGTTAATTGGCCCCCAAGCCATGTTTTCAAAGGCATGCTAGATGCGCGGCTAACGAAGGCCATGATCGATAGAATCCAAGGACTTCCCGATTTGGCCATCCAGGATGCCTGTATCCTCGGTGGAACCGTAGGGTCCGCGATGTTGACGGATCAGGCAATGCTTGCTGAGGCGTTGATTTGGAGGCGGGATAGGCTTCAACTTATCGTTGACGGGTTTCTATATAGTTGACCACTTATAAAGGGCAGGTTTATTCAATGGGAATACAATTATCCACCTGGAAGTTTCAGGCTTCAAACGACCATCGCAAGAATAAAGTCTGGAAAAGATGATAAAAGTCAAGTCTATAGAGTTTGGTAACCCATCATTACGCAAGCTTCGGAACATCAAAATAAATTTTGCAGACCGGCTCACCATTATAGCTGGCCATAACGGCATCGGAAAGACTACCATATTGGGTCTAGTGGCAAACACTTTTGGCCTCACTGCAACTGGCGCACCCAGCAGCTATTTTAAAGAGAAATTTTACGCAAACATAGAGCGCACAGTATATCTTGCGCTCTATGAAGAGACAAAGTCGAAAGAAAGCCCGGAAACTCAACCCATTGTGGTAGCCGAGGTAGACGGTGTCATAGTTCGCAAGCGCTGCGCCATGACTCATCGCAGCGAATGGAAACGTGCCCGCGTGGTACCAAGAACGATCGACAAAGCCAAAGACGACGGTGTTGGGCAAGACGCTAAAATCCCGCTCCCTACTATTTACCTGGGCATCAAACGATTGGCATCTATCGGTGAGGCAGAAGAGAAAGATGTGAGCATTACGGAATTGACTGACATGAATAACGAAGACGCTAGTCTCATAAAGAATTTCTACGAATCAGTCATCCTTGGTAGCCAAGTGACTAGTGAAATCACTCAACAGGATATCAAAGGATCCAAAAAGCAAACAACCCAGCCTGGCCACGCGAATCACGATGCTATGGCGATCTCCTTGGGACAGGATAGTTTGGGTAGTATCGCAACTGCTCTGGCATCGTTCAATCGCCTCAAGCGCGAATTGGGTGACTCATATCCAGGCGGCCTACTGGTCATCGACGAACTGGATGTAGGCTTCCACCCCCACGCTATCAAACGTTTGGTCCTGAAGTTAAAGATGCACGCCAAACAATTGGATTTACAGGTTATAGCAACCACCCATTCACCAACACTCATTGAAGCCGTTCATCCGGATGGTGGCGGCAACGTGAACGCTCCTGACGCTGTAGTTTACCTGCTGGATACTAGGAATCCTAGATTGGCCGAGAATCAAAAACTTTCGGCCATACTAGATGAGATGGCTTTGCCTGAAGACGATAGCAACAGCGTCAAACCAACCAAGCCATTGTTATGTTTCTATTTTGAAGATTCTGAAGGCAAACAATTTTGCGAGGAGCTAATTCCTTCTGCAAAGAGGGCGGCGATCGGCAAAAAATATGGCGTTCGGATCAAACTGATCGCGCTTGGTGTTGGGGGTTCCAACTTGATCAAGTTGCCTGAGATGGACCCAATTTTCAAAGATCGGGGTCTTGTTGTGGATGCTGACACGACGATCCCTGCAAAAGCTGCTAAACGCGGCAATACCATCAAGCTACCCTGTGCCAATGGCGCAAGCGGTACAGACCGATCCCCCGAGAACACCATCAAGAAGTTCCTACGCGGTCTTGCCACTGCATCAGATGGCCCGCTGCACGATGCGTTGCTCAGGCTTAGCATTTCAAACCCCAGCAGCGACAGAGTGAACGCTGCCTTTTTCCCAGATGACACTGGCAATAGCAACAATCGTGATAGTAGCAAGATCTGGTGGGTCAGCCATTGGAACAAGCTGGAAAGATGGGGTGTGATCCGTGAATGGGCAGTCTGCCACCAATCCGAGACGGACATCTTTGTCACTGCTTTTGAAAATGTTGTGGCCCATATCGCCAAGCGCCCCAAGTAGACAGCGCTGGCCAAGACCCAGGAATCTTGCTACAGTATCACCACTATGTATTCCAACAAACTCTACACACCCCTGCGCTACCCTGGCGGTAAGGCGCGCTTTGCACCGCTGATCGCCCAGGTGATATGCGCCAACGATCTGGCGGGCGGTCATTACTTGGAGCCCTACGCCGGAGGCGCGGGTGTTGCTCTGGTGTTGCTGCTAGATGGCGTGGTGGAGCACATTCACATCAACGACGCGGACCCTGCAGTAGCCGTATTCTGGCGTGTCGCTACCCAACAAACCGCTGACCTGATCAGTATGGTGGCCAACGAACCAGTGACGATTGACGCTTGGCACCATTGGCAAGCCGTGATGCTTGGTAGAGAGGCCGGTACAGAACTGGAACGTGGCTTCGCCACGATGTTCATGAACCGCACCAACCGCTCGGGTATCCTAAAAGGTGGAATGATCGGAGGAAAGGCGCAATCCAGCACCTACAAGCTAGACGAAAGATTCATCCGCGATAAGCTGTGCGTGCGGCTTGAACACATTGGACAACACGCGCACGGCATCCATGTGTACGAGGAAGACGCGCACCAACTGCTGCTGCGATGTCACCAGTTTTTGCCTGTCAAGTCCTTGGTGTACCTGGATCCCCCGTACTATGTGAAGGGGGCCGGTCTGTATCGCAACTTTTACCAGCACGAAGACCATGTGCAAATTGCAAAGTTATTGGGGAGCTTGCGCTTTCGCAGGCATTGGGTGGTGTCTTACGACAATGCCGATGAAATCCGAGCTATGTACGCTTACGCTCGATCATTCAGTTACAGTTTGTACTACACCGCACAACGCCGCTACACAGGCGCTGAGGTGATGTTCTTCAGTGACGGACTGACGCTACCTGCACAGCCAGAAAATTCTCGATCGGCTTAATATGCTAATCTTAATCCAGAATTGCAATGGCACCCTTTAGCTATTTTAGCTGCAATGCTATTGCTTCTTTAGGTTCGCGTGTACTGTTAATGCGTCCTGCATGGGCCACCGCGCTGCCATCCATCGCTTTTGCGATGGCGTCAGCCCTTTGATCGTGCTCTCCAGTTTGCTGGCCTCAGATCGGGTAGCACACGCCTTGGCGGCGATCATGCGCGAGGGTTTGTTCAACCGAGTGAACATCGCTCCCTTGCCGGCCGCATGCTTTCGGAACCGCTCGGCAAGATCTGGTGTGATGCCAGTGTAGAGCTTTCCATTCTCGCATTCAAGGAGGTAGACGAACCAGACCTGGCTATTCAGTGCGTTCACCACGGATGACCTCGTTTCGGCTCTTGACCATTTCTGGATCGACGGTCATGTGCAAGTCCCACTCAAAAATCTTCTCAACATAGGCAATGGTTGGCATTGAAACGCCGAGGATGCGATGTAATGCGCCACGGTCTGTAATGCCGGAGTGGATCAAGTTGGCGACCGCGCCTAGGCGCAGAGGCCGCAAGTGCGCCCCCGCAGCAAGGGCCACCTTGTGCCCAAGTAACACGCCACTATACCTGAATATTCGCGTATTGCTGCTTCCATCTTCGGTCGAGCCGATGCCTGGCACGAGCTTTTGCAAGTGCTTGGTCGTCAAGGGGTCCAGCGGCGTCCACTGCTCGGCAAACAACGCCTCGATTTTTCCGTTCCGCTTGCGAAAGTTTCCGTAGGTCAACTCGGCGCTGTGGGTTGGGGTTTGCGCGAACAACGCGAGGAAGAGGCCTCCCACGATTACTTGCTGATCCTTGGCGTCGAGAATACGTTGCAGCACGAGAAGAATGTCTTTAATTGGCAGGACGGCATCAACAGGCGGTTTCAGACGACGTTTGGGACGGATAAATCGCTGCGTCAGCCGGAAATTCTGCCGAATAAACTGGAGGAAGGTGTAAACACGCGCTGCTGCCGCTTGATTGGTGACCGCGATGTACTCGTCAAGATGATGTTGCGCAACCTCTGGCCAGTGCTGCACTCCTTTGCTGGCAAGGAATTCACAAAACGATCTTGCATCCTCTCGACGCTTGCGTACCGTGCACTCGCTATAGCAATGGCCATGTCGATGCTTTATCTCGGCGATCCTTTTAGTCTTTTCCTCGAAAAGCATTACTCCAGCATTCAGGTCGTCCGGCAATATGACAACGGGACGTACCCTATTGCTACGCTTTTTTTGAGCGCTCGTACCCTCTTGTAGTCGGATGTGCTCAAGCGCATCCATAAGCTGAATGCGCAGATCCGACGTTACAGGCATTCTTTCGGCGAAAGACGCCACGATACGCCGGGGGTATTTGCGCAACAATTCGTAGACCTGGGCAATCGTGATTACGCCATCTTTACTCATATTGAGCAGTTGTGCCGCGAAATCTACTCGTGCGCTGTGCCTGGCATCTGTCGCTTTTCTGCTTTGCAGGTAAGATGGAATAGAAGCGAGTATATCGCTGGCGAACGGATGGTCCATGTGTTGCCAACATTCTACAGGCAGTTCACCAACGACATGACCAGTGATGGAGCGGCAGTTATGGCTGCGTTTGTCGCCTTGGATGGGCGAAGTGAACCGCCCACCACAAACATTGCATAGCCGGCTAATATTTGTCTGGGCAGTGTGCGGCATCTGAATTCGTTCGGTTTCATCCATACGGGAACAACGTGACTTTTGGCCCAGTATCAGGATCTATTTCCTTCCGCTGAGAGGAAACCTTGGCCGTTAATCCCTTGGCGAGTTTTTGCGCCGGTGCGACCGTGGTGAGTGTTGCCATATCAGCGGATGAGTTTATTTGCGTCAGCATTGGCTCGTTCGCGCGCCTGATTATCGCATGCCGGGGAATCATAAACGAAGGATCGACTTCTTCATCGTCATCCAAATCAATGACGATATCAAATAGATCATTAGGGAGGCATTGAAGGACGTTGCATGCCGCATTGATAAATCGAAGATCTATCGCCGGTATGTCTTCCTTGTCAAAGCGTGTGGCGTGCGAACTAGACATCGAATAGCCCGCCTCAGTCATGCGTCGGCCAAACTCGCTTGCACTGCGCAAGCCACGCATGCGGATCAATACGGCTAGACGGTTCTTAATCGTGATCTTCATCGGCAAGTCCTCCAGTTATTGCGTTGATGGCGTTGGTGAGATTAGAGATACCAAGTTCGACCTCCCTCCCAACCCACTCGGGATCCTGGTGGTAGTAAGTGCCCAAGGTCGTCGTCAGGTTTTCGTGCCCAAGTTGGCGCTGCAAAGCTTCTGCACCGATGACTGCCGCCATCTGGGTTCCGTAGGTATGTCGCATGATATGCGGAGTGACACGCACCGCAATACCAGCATTTGCCGAGATGCGCCCAAGCATGCGCCGCACTTGCTCCGTGCAGACTGGCCCGCCACGTTCAGACAAAAACAGTAGGTTGGAATCATGCGTCGTCGCGCGCAGGAACTGTGGGCGCACATTGTCCAAGTACCAATCCATGACATCGCGGATGGTGGGCTGATACAGTCGCACCACCCTAGACTTGCGTCCCTTACCCAGCACAACAGTCATCAGAGCGTAACCGCCAAAATCGGGACGCTTGAGATCAGGCCGGAAGTCTTGCAGCCGAAGATGCACCAACTCATCAACACGCACACCAGTCATGAGCAGCAGAAGCACCATGACCTTGTCTCGCTGCAGTGGTTTGTAGGATTTGGACCCGTACAACTTTGCATCACGAATTTCCAAGTCGAACTGCTCGATCAACTGCTGACATTGCTTAGCTGAAAGAGGAGTGATCGCCTTCTTGCGTTCATGTCGCTTTCGCTTGATCGGGATCGCGTTTTCATCGTTGATGAAGCGTTGGGGCTGGACCCCAAATTTCCGATGGATGTCGTTAGACAGGCCGCGCGAGTCGAGGACAAAATTCTGGAATGACCTCAGATACGTGATGTAAGTCGCCTGTCGGCCAAGCCCAATGTCCGATTCGGTAACCTTGTACGCAATGAAATCCGAAAAATCTTGCGGGGCCCAGTCCCAGGGCGGTATTCCCGTCCATCGGAAGAAGCTAAGAATGGCGCCCATCGCCACTTCAACCGTCTTTGCGCCAAGCGCTCTGGTGCCCACCATGTGATTTTTGAACATCGAGAAGAGCAGCGACGAATGCTCAGCCTCGGCTTGAGTGAGCTCGCGGCCACGGGCTCCGCATGGGCGAGCAACGTCTGCGGATTCTATATTCCCTGACGTATTACCTACCCCAATATGGACGATATGAGCCTTCACAGGATGAATTCTTGCATAATACGCAATGTTTCGCAAGTCTACGCAAGACTGGGACACGTAATTCGTTACTCCTGCGGCACGGCACCCTCAGACCCTTGGATCCACAGGATTCATCACAAAAACCCCGAGATTCTGGCTGTGAGCGGGTTCCAATAACTTGCACGTCACGCAAGAAACATGCGTCTTAAGGAGAATTATAGGTGGTAAATGTGGTAATAAAAAAGCCCCGGAAGTGGGGGGGTTCATACC
>JAJYPA010000315.1 GCA_021795795.1 Pseudomonadota bacterium
GGCGCTTCCCAGTCATGAATGATGGCGATGCGCATCAGTCTTCCGCAGCCTCCGCAAGCACCCGCCAGGTCTGTTTGGCGGTTTTATCCCAGTTAAACTGTCCGGCCCGCTCCAGCCCCTTCTCCCGTAGCACCGCGCGCAGGGAAGCATCCTCGATCAGCCTATGAAGACCGTCCGCGATGGCTTCGATATCGAAGGGGTCCACTTGCATAGCAGCGTCGCCCACCACCTCGGGCAACGAAGCGCGGTTACCCACCAGCGTAGGGGTGCCTGATGCCATCGCCTCCAGAGGGGGCAGTCCGAAGCCTTCATAGACCGAAAGATACGCGAAGGCCATCGCCCCGGCGTACAAGGAGGGGAGCAGTTCATCGGGGACATGGCCGGTGAGAAAGACCCGTGGTGGCAGCGCCTCCAACTCCGGTACGTCCTGAAACACCAGGCTTTTCCCTTTCGCCCCGCTTACCACCAGCCACACATCTTCCGGCAAGCTGCGATGAATGAGTTCCCAGGCGCGCAGCAGGCGGCCAAGGTTCTTGCGAGGCTCCAGGGAGCCGAGGCTCAACATGTAACGGCTGGTTGGCAACCCCAGTTTGTGGATGGAGCTTTCCACCTGCTCCCTGTCCTGTGGAACAAAACGGGCATCCACTCCCAAGGGGACGACAATGACCTTGTCGTCAGAGACGCCCGTTGTTTCCAGAAGGCGTGCCTTGGTAAATTCCGAATCGGCAATCACCCGCGCGACCCGCCGCGCCAATTTGGGCGTAAGGAAGCGATACCACGCCGCAAAGCGCGGATTAAGCCACTCGGGGTGATCAATGGGAACCACATCATGGATGGTCACCACTTGCCTGGAGACCGCGAGAGGCCCTGTGTTGCTCGGGCTCCAGAGCAACCGCCCGCGCGTCCGCAGTGGCAAGACTGTCTGTTCCCAGAGGTGGGCGCGGACACCGCTTATGGAGTGCTGGGGGGCGATCTGCTGCATACGGTCAGACGGCATGCGCTGCAGTAGCTCCAGAAGATAGCGTTGTACGCCCGTCAACCGGTAAGAAAGGATTCGACAGTTTACATCAATCATTGGAATTCTTTTGCCGCGCGAAAGCAATCTTTTCATAAATTTCAATCAGTTCATCGATCATCTTATCAGGCAGATATTTGCCACAGTTGGCATAGCCAAGTTCAATAAATTCATCACGTCGAGTATACTGGTCCGCTACCTCTTGAGCGCTAGACCGCATGTCATATGGATTTATTAAAATTGCGCCAGAACCAGAAATCTCATTCATTGGTTTAATATTGGACGTTACAACAAGACAGCCGCGCGATTGAGCCTCAATTATGGGCCATCCAAAACCTTCCATCAGCGAAGGAAAAATTAGAAGCTCGGCTTTAGAATAAAGATAGCTCAATTCTGCATCAGATACAAATCCGAGGTCATGAACGCGTTGACTCAGACAGAGAGACTTCGCCTGTTCGAGTAGATCAGTAGAAAGATGTTGCCCGCAGAACACTAAGTTAAAATTTTCGAACCGAGGTATATCAATGATATTTTTGTAAAACTCTAAAATACCCGATCTATTTTTCTGTGGCATATTGCTCCCGACGTGAAAAATATAAGGGACCATCAATGGAGTCATGGTAGATGTCCGGATAGTTTGTGTCGGGTCACCAGAATTTTCAGTGTTTAGCCGAAGAGCATTTTTGACGGTAAATAAATTGTGCTTATTGTCCTCTATAAAAACAATCAAATCTTTTCTTGTTTGTTCAGAAACGCAAATGACATTTTCTGTCATGCGCAGACCCTTCAGTATAATACGCTGCAGTATTTTCCCGGTGAAAGAGACTCGCGTGAAAGGAACATCTCCAAAACTCGCTCGCACCCCGATCATATCATGGCAAGTAATAACGCGCTTCTTAGCATCTATAAAAGGCGCATATACTGCATTGCAGTGATCTAAGATGTGTATTATATCAAATTTACCAGCGTACACTTTTAATATTATTGGAAATATCAAAAATCTATCTATATAGCTAATCCATTTACCTACCCCACCTTTCTTGACGATTCTGCCAAAAATAGGGTAGGGTTTTATCATATGTACATCTAGTTTCGCCGATGAGAGTCCGCAAAAAAGTAATTGCGCATAAGCATGCATGCTTGGATTATATTCCAGAGGATAATTGGCGACTAAAAGAACTTTCATAATGCCCTCTTGTTAACCAAAATTGAAAGACCCCATTGACGATTAAACAGAAAATACAATACAGACGAAAAAATAAGATAGTCGTCGAGTGTGGTGTTTGATATAAAAACGCCGCTAAACCAGCTTATCAGGCTGACCAAAATAAATACATAAACAAGAAGATGGAATAATCTTAAGTTCATAGCTTTAACAAAAAAACACTGACTGATGAATCCATAAAGAATAAAAACTAGAGGGAAAAACAGGCCAACGTCACCATAAACTGCACCAAATACTGTGTCCCATTGATACATTGGATTAAGGCCGGTGCCGCGTAAAGTGTCTGACCACGAACTCCAGGCAATCGTTGCTCCAGCACTCGCGCTAGGAAGATTAAGGCCCAGTGATCTTCCGAGCTCGCGAATCGATCCCCCCAGTAATGGCGCGTTCCATATAGCACCTAAGGTTACATATGTCGATCCATTGAATGGCTGTTTAATTACGCCAGATATCACCGCTGCCGCGTTGTTATAAGATCCAAAAATGTACCCGATGAGAGCATTTGTGCCGTTAATTTTTGTTTTTATCAAATTTATTCCCAAAAAAATAACTATTGCAAAAATTAAAAAATAAAAAATTATTTTGATAATCTTATTAAATGATAATCCATGTTGTGAATTCTTAACAAAAAAGTAAACAATTATAACAGACAGGACCGATTCGAGTATCTGCCATCGCGTGAAGGTTAGCGCGTTAGTTGCGCAATACGCAAGCAAACCTAAGATTGCAGGAACCAAACTGATGACTCTATTTTTATTATGGTTATATGAGAGAGTAACAAAAAAAACTATAATCAGTGCGGGAAGAAAGAAGATTTGCGTAGCGAGTACATTTACTCCGCCAATCCTGGCTATGGTTACTATATGCTCCCTTAAGATTGTTCCAGCGACTGGATTTTTCAAAGCAAGAAGATAGTTGATTGGTCCAACTCTTGCGATTAAGATAATTGCAACGATTATTTCGCCACAAATTGTAGCTCCAGCCAAAATTTTTGACCTTTTAATTAGCAACCTTGTGGGTTGGAAAAATGGACTCTTTTTTACCATCACGCGGCTTTGATTAAATATTATGGCCGCGAGCGCTATGCCAATGATGAAGCTGAATACGGAAAGGCAAGAAACCAATAAAAAGTTTGGGTTTAGAAAACAGATATCTTTCGCATCGAGCGTACGAGACAACCAATCGGGAGGAAGTATCGCTGCGATGAATACTAAGATTAAGTTTGCTAGGCTTACGACAAGAGGGGATAGGAACCAACCTCCAGTGCTCTCCCAGAAAACAGTTCGTTTATTGACGTTGGTTAATTCGCTTCTAACGGCTTCCATATAAATACCTTCTCAAGGGAACCTCGAGTGACCCCAAAAAATCTCACCAAGCGGTATAACAAGTCCGCCTGAGGCTCAAAGATTGTCGCTTTGAACAAGTTTTTGCCTCTTTCTTGGGCTTTTTAGCCAGATTCCCCGAGCCCTGGACGCATTACGTCCCCAAAAAGGCCAAACGGCGCATGTTGTAGACCACTACCAGCATGCCCATAGCGAAGTTGGCAAGGGCCTGACCAATGGTGCGGATGCACTTACCACCCCACTGTCGGATGGCCGCAATGACATGCTCTAGCCGCGAACGAATCCTGACAATACGGCTATTCCGGCGCTCCTGACAAGCAGAAAGCGTCTCGCCCAGCTTCGCCTTGCGTTGGATCTGCGGGCGACAGCCCTGCTCCCCTAAGCGCTCCTCGCGCTCGCCACCGACATAGCCCTTGTCCGCGTAGATCTCGGCGCCGGTGCTCCATTCGTCCATTGCGGCCTCCAGGTGCTGGGAGTCGTGCACACACGCAGTGTCGGCCACGCAGGTACGAACGAATTTGCACTTGCGGTCGACACTCACCCTGAACTTGTAGCTGTGGTAGGACTTCCCGTGCTTCTTGGTCAAGCTGGCATCCACGTCCTTTTGCCGCAGCTTTGTGGGCTTCCAGTCGGCAGGCATAGCGTCCTGATCCAGAATCTCTTTCTCTTCCCGGGTGAAATGCTGCCTGGGCGCAGGCACCAAGGGGTGGCATCGACGATTTGCCCCGCACGGTACTCCAGCCCCTTCGCACGGATATGTCGATCGAGCTCGGTGAATACTGCCGTGACGCCATCCACTCCGATCCGGTTATCGAAGTTCCAGATCGTGGTCCGATCGGGAATGTTGCGGGAGTGCTCCAGGCCAATGAAGCGCCGGAAACTGCGGCGATCCAGCAACTGGAATTCGGCCTGCTCATCCGATAGGCCATACAGGCGCTTCACCACCAAGACCCGCACCAACACCTCCGCGGGATAAGGCGGGCGACCTCCTTGTGCCTGCTCTTGGCGCGGGGCAATCTTTTCTACTGCTTGCGCCAAGGCGGCGAAATCGACCACCGCCTCGATCTTCTGCAGGGAATCTCCGATGGCATCCACCTTGTGGGCGTACCCCTCATCGGCCAACAAATCTTTCTTCACCGCAGTCCTGCGAGCAATCATCCCGTCTACCCCGTTACAATCCGGCTTGCCACCATTCAATCAAAATACAAGTGCCCATGGGGTTTTTAAGAGGCGCCCCCATTATACCACCTAGTTTTTTGGCAACGTCTCAGTCGTGACAGTCGATATTTCCATGTTTTTCTAATAGCAAGCACATAAAATTTACTACATATTGATGCCAGTGCGCGACGGCTATCTTCATCAAGAGTTTGATAGCTTAATGTTACGAGAAATATTCCCGCGCCGTTCTTGTGCAAAAGATTTAAACGCCGCCATATGTCTACTCTGCTCCATAGGTTGGAGGATATGGTATATTATGAGCATACACTAATATCTTCATTTTAATTGATAGTCTTCATTGACTCCAAGCGTCCCATGCTCTCCCTCTCGGATTGAACGCAAAAGGAGACGAAGACGATTTGTGCGTCCCCAGAAACACGCAAGAAAAGTCATTATTGTAATATAAAAATACTTATTAGTTAAATATATTAAGTTACTCCTTTTTAACAAATGACTATCAATCCACGCCTGATTACGTGCAAAATAATAAATTCTGAATTCATTCTTCCCCTTTAGCCATATAGCAAAGGAACTTTGATGCTCCTTGTTGGCGTTCCATGAATCATCTATATCGGTAACACTCGCCTTTGTACAGCACCCCAAAAAACCACCATGTTGCGCAAGACGATATGTAAATTCACCGTCATCACCGTACAAGACGAATTCTTGTTTGGGGAGTCCGATTAGTTGAATAACAGATGAGTGAAAGAGCAGGCCACCATAAGGAGCCATATCTAGGGCAACAATATCGTCATTAGGTAGTGGTGCTAGTCTTCCGCCATTTCTTGGCCGTAGACGTGATGCTATCTTTCCTGGCAGATCATAAAAATGGAATGACAAGAATGTATTCGGTCGCGATATAGCTTTTTTTGCATACAATCTTATCTTTGTTGAATGGCGCAATGCGCAAATTGCGATTTTATTCAAATCAGCAACGCACAACATTTTTTGGTAGCAACGCATAAGGTTGATAATACAGAATTTATCTAGAATATTATCGTCATCCATCAGCAAAATGAAGTCAGATCCTAAGTTCACAGCACGTTCTATACCAACAGAAAACCCTTCTGCAGAACCTTTATTGTTTTGTAAGGTTACTACGTCAATCTGACGAAATATATTATTATTGGCCCAGGCTGCCACATCCCATTCTGCTCCGTTGTCAACTACGATTATTTTTCCTACCCCCTGCGCAACAGCGTGATCTACAACCTTTGTAAGCAATGAACAACGTGAACCATAAGTCACCGTAACCATTGTAATTTGATTTGGATGATTTAATATAAGATTATTTTTACCCATTTTTATAACCTTCATTAACTGGACTCTCTGCCATAATTACTAGGTTTTCGCATTTTGACGGGATGTACGTCTCCATTATATTTGCAATAAAGGCATTATATTGTGTAATAATATCTATTAGTTTTGTTTGTGACCTATTGCCTCCTTTTTCTTTTACCTTTAACGAGGCTTTATAAAACCAGAATGTTTGAGGATGGCATGGTTTGTACATAATATTCACGAACCCAGATGCTTCTAAAAGCATTTTTATATTTGTTCTATTGAACAAAACCAAATGTCTTGGAGGCTCTATTCCACGCCAGTACCGTCTAAATCGATTATGACCAAAACTATCCATATTAGGTGTCGCTATCCAAACTAGGCCGCCTGGTTTAAGTATTCGCCGTACCTCTTGAAGCGCAAGCATTGGATCGTGTACATGCTCAATCACATGGCTCAGGGTGACCATATCAAACTTTGATGAGGGCCAGCCTGTGTTAGGTAACCCTCCTAAGCTAACACTAGCACCCGCCTTTCTAGCAATCTCTACTGCCAATGGGTCAAAGTCTAGTCCGTATGCTTCTAAACCTAATTGAATCGCCGTTTGTAAAAATTGCCCATTTCCACAGCCTATGTCAGCTATTATTTTAGATCTGCATCCCTTAGGGATGTGTCGAATAGACTCGTCTATACGCCTGCTTTGCATCAGCAAAGGAACCAACCATCTGCCGATCTTCATTTCAGGGATCAAATTAGCTTTAAGTTTATAGTTAATATATCCATTCCTAAGGCTTTTCCTAAGTTTTCCGATCTTGTTGGGAGTCGATGATTCTATGCTATAGTGTGTGTGATAATTCCTATACGCAAGCGAGATGGTGGCCGGTGTAGGCCTTGGATCTAAATAGGCAGCGTTGCATGCTTGACATTTATATAGTGACCAATGTCCGGGAGCACAAAACATCACATCATCAACCAGCTTATCATACAGTAATGTTCGGCCCATTTCACCACAAACAGGGCACCTATCAACTTGCTCCAAACCCTCTTTGGGCCAGGGCTGATTTTCCAACTGTTTATGATCCATGTTTTCCCTGAGATACCGTTGAGTTGACAGGAGACGCCCGCGATAAAAGGCGACGTGAGAGGGCTGCGCGTTGATCTTGGGGAATGCTGGCGATGGACCATCCAATGCTTGTGCCCGCCAACAATATGGAAATCCCAACATACAGTGCAGAGTTATAAGGCATTTCAAAGGCAATTACGAAGGCCCCTGTAATGGGCAGGATGCCGGCCATGGCACGGCTCAGGCCTGATGTAGTCTGCGCCGTCCAGAACAAGAGCAAGGTATCGGCAAGTACGCGCAGATCCCAGGCCCAAGCGGCGCCCGGTACGCCAAGCCGGTCGATAAGCACCCACAGGATAGCGAAGTAGGGGAGAAGTTCTACGACATGGAATTTGGCGGGCAAATCGGGGCGCCCCCTGCCCTGGAGATAGGTAAAGGGAATAATGCCCAGAGTATTGATCCATATCCCGACGAGCAGTATTTGTCCGACCGGGGCGGTTTTTTCCGCCAGCGCTGCGCCCACCCAAAGGATCAGGAAGGGTTTGACGAGCAGCAACCCCATCACCACTATCGGGGCCATGATAGCCCCTATGGATAACACGGCACGCGCCGCCAACACCTTTGCTTCGGCGGGGTCCACCATGGCAAATCTTGGAAACAACGCAGTTTGTAGGCTGCCGGGAAGAATGGAGAGCCGCATGACAAGGTTGTAGGGTACAGTGTAAGCGGTGACTGCCACCATGCCCACCTCGGCACCGATGAGGAAACGGTCAAAAACGGTCAATAAGGGACCGGCCAACCCGGTGACCGTGATCCAGCCGCCGTAGTGCAGCAAGGATCTCACCTGGTTGAGGGCAAAGCGGGGGCGTGGCGACAGGGGTACATGGCGATAGCTGAGAGCGAAAAGTAATAGGGCGCTCAATAGCCGTCCGACAATGGCGGCTGCTATCAGGTAAGGTAGTGTTACCCATCCCGCATAGGCTACGACTAACGGGAAAAGCTGATAGAGCACCGTACCAAAAATTTGTGCTCCATTAAGCGCGAGAAAGGCCTGTCGTCCTTCCAAGGCGCCTGCCAGCAGCGAGATAATAACAGCCAGAGGCAGAGCTGACGCCAACCACGGCATGGCGTTTTCCGCTTCAGTACGCAAGGCGCCATGAATGTCGAGGACATGAGCAAACAGCCAATCCCCAAGCAGATAGAGAATGGCTCCGCCAATGAGTCCGGCAACGGCACTGATCGCTAATCCGGTCCAGAAAATGCCCTGCCGCTCCGCGGCCGTAGCGTCGTGGAGGGCAGCGATGCGATTGGCGACTGCCCGCCCGAAACCGAGATCGAATACGCCGAAATAACCCAGAAGCAACCAGACTATGGCAAGGACGCCGTAGCGCGCTTCACCAATGAGGTGAAGATAGATGGGTACCGTGATTAACAGCAGGGCGGCAGGTACTGCTGCTCCGGCCAGATTGATCAGGGTCGACCGGGCGATACGTGGTTGGGGGGCGTTCATGTCAGGGGCTTTGGCGGGCCATGGCCACATGGGCCGTCTGCTTCTGGGCCGAAGCTTTCCGTAGCACTCTGGCGGATTTGGGCGATTTGTTCGGGGCTGAGGCGCATAGGGGCAGTCATGCGGCGTAGCGGAGAATTTCCACTTCGGCGTGACGCTGAACGGCTTGCTCTGCCATATTCATGGCATACCCCGTCGTTTTTTCATCCAGATAGTATTCACCACACTGACTGCACACCCCCGCAGGGACGTCTTTGATGACGATGACCGTTGCGCCCCGTTCCAGAGTTACGGTAACCGTTCCCGTGGTGCCATGGCGGCAGATCACACATTGCATGATGTCCTCCTTAGTGCGTGGCGGTTGAAGTATACATCATCACAAAGCATGGCCAGATCCCGCCGCACTGAAGCCGTCCACTTCCCGGCGCAGG
>JAJYPA010000316.1 GCA_021795795.1 Pseudomonadota bacterium
AGAATGTGAGTCGTAGCCTCGGTAGCTCAGTGGATAGAGCAACCGCCTCCTAAGCGGTAGGTCGCGCGTTCGATTCGCGCTCGGGGCACCAAATAAAACAATATGTTATGAAATAACGCAGTTCTGAATTTGATTTTTCTGGACAAAAAATGGACACTGAGCCTTGAGTCTGGTCTTTCAGAGGGGTTCAGCATGGCAGGCTTTTATGAGCAAACAGATCGGGATGGCAACCGCATTGGATGGCAAGCCAAAGTTAGAAAGAGGGGCTACCCGGCGCAAACCAAGGTATTCCGGACTCGGGCCGCAGCCGATGCATGGGCAAGGGCTATCGAGCATGAAATGGATGTGGGGGCATGGCGAGACCGCAGCCTTGCCGAGTCACTTACAGTGACGGCACTGCTGGCGCGATACGAGCAAGAAATATTGCCGGAGAAAAAGAGCCGCCAGGGGCCGCAATCAGTGATCCGCATATTGAGCGCCTCCGAACTTGGCCGATTATCTCTGGCTGCCTTGACGCCAGAGTCCATAGCGAAGTACCGCGACCGCCGACTAAAGTCCATTAGCCAGAAGACTGGGCGAGTGGTATCCAGCCAGACAGTACGACACGAGATATCCCTACTCTCAAGAGTTATCACTCATGCTATGAAAGAGTGGAGCATACCTCTTGCACATGGAAATCCATGCCTGCAAATCCGCATGCCAGCACAATCCAAGGCGCGTGATCGCCGGCTGGAAGCTGATGAAGAATCTCGTTTGCTTGCAGCATGCTCGGAATCGCGGAACGCTTGGCTGCGTTCCTGTGTCATTTTCGCCATTGAGACCTCCATGCGGGCTGGCGAGATACTGGAAAAGTGGGAACCTGGAAAAGAGTCCGGCAACCAGGTGAAAAGCGCCATAGGCCTACAATGGTCTGATGTGGACCTGAAAAAACGCACCGCTTACCTACCCAAGACCAAGAACGGCGAAGCCCGCACAGTTCCCCTGTCAAGTCGCGCCGTGACCGTACTGGATGCTCTGCCCCGTTCCATGGATGGGCGGGTTTTCGGCATGACCTATGAAGCTATGAAGCAAGCCTTTGACCGCGCATGCAAACGCGCTGGCATCGATGACTTACGCTTCCACGATCTCCGCCACGAAGCCGTATCCCGACTTTTTGAAAAAGGCTTCAACCCCATGGAGGTATCCACGATTTCCGGCCACAAGACATTGCAAATGTTGAAACGATATACACACCTGAGGGCTGAGGACTTGGCGAAGAGAATGGGTTGATGGGATTTCCATGCCAAGGAAATACACCAATTCTCATAGAGCTCGCTGCGGCATAAAGCAGAATATGCTCAACGGCTGGTTCGCAGCGAAAGCGGACGTACACAACCAAATTTGCAAAGCAGAGGCTTCAGGACCTAGGTATAGGGCGATGGCGAGCTCACTCGATCAAGGCCTAGACGGGTATGTCTCGGCAGGTTCGTAGGCGCCCTGTCTGGAGCCCTGAGTCCTAAGGCAACGGTCGTTGCCAGTCAGAGAACTGTTAAGCATACTTAGAGATGCGCGCAAGATGTACGAGAAAGCCAATTTTTAAAGAGAAAAGTTACTGTCGCCTTGCCCATTGCTCAGGATGTTAAATACATCAATGCCAATGGAACATATTTCTGAAACGACATGGGGAGTTTAGATGCAAACACTACAGAAGTTTTTCGCAGGGGACAAAGAACTAATCATACCCTCTTATCAGCGCGACTATGCTTGGGAACCACGCAATATAGAGGACCTATTTAACGATATTCAAGAGGCTATAGAAACAAAGACGACGCATTATATTGGAACTTTTATATTATCTAGTGGGGACGCAGAAAGTGAATTGAAGATAGTTGACGGCCAACAAAGACTTACTACCTTATACACGCTTCTGAGCGCGCTAATCGCGAGAATTAAAGATGAGAAAAGGCGCTCAGCATATACTTACACATTTTTGGTTAATTCTGACGGTTCTAACAAGCTCAGGCTGTCAGGCGCGAACAGTAAGTTTTTTATTGATCTTCTAGCGAGTCGGCAGCCTGAGGCATTGGTCAAGAGTCAGAAACGTCTTGCGCTAGCATTCAACATTATTACTAAGCAAATATCTTCTCTGAATCAGGCTGATCTTATTCAGTGGGTCGAAGCAATAAAGTCCTTCAATGTCATAGAGTTCATTGAAATTGATGAGGGCAAAGCAATTAGAATGTTTCAATCCGTGAATGACAGAGGTGTCCCTCTTTCAAATATGGATAAAGCGAAAAGCTTGCTCATTTACTACTCGAACAGGTTTTTGAACGGATCTCTAGACGCAAGGATAAACGACCGGTTTGGAGAGTGTTATACATCTTTTAATCTATTAAAGGAAGAAGCTGGTGAGGAAGGCTATAAGATAAATCTAATTGATCGCGATGTATTTACTGAGGACGACATATTTAAGTACCACTATTTAACCTATAAACATAATATAGAAAAGTTGGATGTAGCTTTTGACTTTAGGGCTAACATGGATTCTGTGCTAAACAAATATCTTAAGCCCGCATTAAAACAACTGAGGGACGACCAGAACCTTCTCACCAAGTTTATCATAAACTACGTGCAGGATCTGGCTGGTTTCTTTGGCGCCTTTTCAAATATAGTAGGACTCCTGCATAAAAAAAATCGATTGTACCATTTTCTTGTCATTCAGAATGCATCGGCAAATGTTTATCCATTGATGATTAGGCTACACCAAAGAAACTTGCTTTTCTCTAGGGGGTTTAACTTTCTAAAAAAACTTTATGTTGTTGATATGCGAGTCTACAAGATTAGAGGCACGGACCCACAAAAAGATATATTTACACTTGCCCACGAATCGTTCGATCTTAATCCTGCTGAGATCGCGAACAGGCTCCTTTATTTTGTTAGGAACTTTATGAGCGACTCTGCATTTCTTTCGATGCTTAAGAATTATGAAATCTATGGTAATGTGGGATTGCCTTCAATTCTAACTGAACTTGAATTAAATGAAATAAAAGCCAGTGCTGAATACAATAAATCAGACGATAAAGCAACAATCATATTTGACGCGCTGCGCGGGATGCTTAGAAAACATCAATCAGTTGAGCATATTTTACCACAAACACCTAATTTTGATGTTGGCACTTATGGGTTTAATGGTGAAGATGACTATGAAGAGCATATTAACATGATTGGCAATATGACGCTATTGACTGAATCTGAAAATAAGTCATTTAATAATACGAGCACTGACAATAAAATCTGTGATCAGGCTTATTATAAAAAATCATTCTATAGATCGACATCACAATTGGCTTATGATCTATGCGGAAGCGGTAGAAGATTCACTAAGGCGGTGCTTAATGCTCGGACCGACGAGATTGCGCAGTTCTGCGTTGAAAAGTGGCCTCTTTGGGATGAGATCGGCAGCTAATGTCGCGAGTCAAATGGCGGAAGAATCTACTTGGTGCAGTTAGAGGCTTTCGGCCTGTGGCACCCTAGGTTGCGTCTAGGGAACTCGATGATGCCAATAGAAAAGCTTGTTCGCAATGTCAGTGATTAAGACCTTGATGACTAAAACTCCATGTTGCGATCAATTCTCTCGGCTCTTCGTCAGATCGAGCGGCTATATTCTGCCCCCATGGGGTAGAGCAAGGATGCATGGGACGCTAGACGGATATTGTGGTACGTTTTTGGAAAGTAAACCATAGCCGAAGATTTTAACGACATGCACAACCAATTACGAATTCCCTATATTTGATCATCAATCAATTCTTCGCAGCCACCATCAACTAATGGAATTGGCTTGCGGGATTTTCTCATCAGGAACAATCAGATTCTCACTAAAGAACATTACCTCGCTTCCCACATAGCGCCTCTGTGCCGTGTAATTAAGGCCGTAACTCAGCGACTTGCTTAGTTGATACATAGCGCAAATCTCCTCGACATTGTCATACGATACCACCCAAGGCCACTTAAATTCTTTCTGTTGTATCGTCTTGGCAATCGCAACATGATCATCATGTTCGTAATAGTTGCGATACAAACCCTTGCCTTTGACATAGTAAGGTGGATCGAGATAAATAAGAGACTTTACCGGCAAAAAGTCCGAACAACGTCTTAGAAGTTGCAGAGAATCCTCGCCATGCACGGAAATATTATTTGCATGATGAGCAATTCTCCGTACTCGTGCAGCAACCACATCCTTCTTGAATCGCTCATCAAGCCTGTACCTACCATTCTGATTTTTGCCGCCAATGACTCCCGCTTTTAAGATTCCTGAACGGTTTGTTCTGTTCATGAATAATGTTGCAAATCCCATCTCAATTAAACTGGCTTTACTTTCATCACGGAGAACCGAGCGCCAGCGGAACCATTCATCAATGGTAATTGGTGTAGAATCCAGCAGGTCCAGAAGCTCGTCCGGATATTTCGTTACAGCCTTCCAAAAAGCATAGACCGCAGGGTCGGCATCATTGATATGGATGTGGCTGGCATGCCCATGAAAAAGAAGTTCCAGCGCGACACCCGCTCCCCCGGCGTATGGTTCAAGATACTGACCGCCCATGACACCATTTTCTTGCATCACTTCTGCTATAAAGGGCGCAAAAAGCGCTTTGCCACCAGGATAGCGTAAGGGGCTATACAGTCTGTTTGAGTAAATGACTAAGACTCCTTCTTCCGCTTAATAACCAATGTCTCCAGCTTGGCAACATCGACGAAATAACCATCCTTCATCACTGCATGAATGGCTGCTTTAAAACTAGACAGGAAAACATTGCAGGGCTTCGGATTGTTTGCCACCCAAAGACGCCACGGGTTGTACGGCTTTGAACCTGAGGTCACTAGCCTCTGAAATTCAGAATTCTTGTAAAACTGCTTGAAGATTTCACGCGGCTTCTTGCTATCATGATAATTGGCCAATCGCTCTTTCACATCTACTGTACAGCCACTAATTGAAAATGTGCGAATCACTTCCCAAGCGGAATTCGTGAACACATCGCGTGTGAACTGCAAATCATTTTTCCAGTAATTATGATCAGCTGGCAGGTTGTAAAGGTACTCAAAAATCAATTGGTCTGGTGGGAGGTCTCCAGGCAAAAGAACCACCGTCCGCAGCTGCTTACCTTTCAATTTTTGCTTAACATCAGCATCTAAACAGACGATACTCTTTTCGGAAAATTCAGTAATTTTTTTTCGATAAGCTGTATGTAATTATTGCATCCGAGCGTCACATCTGGTAGCGGAGCTGTGAATCTTTTGATGGGCTGCCTATTCATTAATGCCGCAAAAAAATCCGCAGCCTCACTATCTTCGAAGTAAACGTTAATTTTCGGTAGTGAGATATCAGGAGTCGACGCAATAGTTTGAGTGTTTATGTCAGCCGTGATCTGCGGCCAAGACCAATCCTTCATAACTTGAACGCTACCATAGGTATTGCTGAAGTAAACCGTCTTGTACCTTCTCCGGAATCTCTGGCTCTGCTCGAACGCATATTCGATCAAGGTTGGCGAATGCGATGTCATGATCACCTGCAGGTCCAGGCTTGCGCATTCACTGTCAAGAATCTTTAATAAATTGACCTGCGCAGTTGGAAACAACCCGGCATCCGCTTCATCAATCAGCAGCAATCCACCCTTGTAATCTGGATATTCTTCTTTCAGCTTCCTAAAAGACATCAACGCCAAAATGATCTGGCCGGCATTGTCCTCACCAGCTGAAACAGAATCTTGATCGTAGTCATCGCCATGTGCCACGGCCGAGTTGATGGTTCCTGCTGTTCCAACTGCATTAGAAGAACTGCGATTAAGCAATTGATTGGTAAGCCCAATAAAGTCCTGCTTGTTCAAATTTAGGTAATCAAAGTCATTAACCTTATAATCTCTATCGGCAATGGGATAAAGGCGTTTCAGGCTCAGAAATATAACGGGATGTGTAAAGTTTCTACTTGTGTTGCTGTCTACTGCAGTGCTGTTGTTCCTAACGACTGGCCTGGGTGAGTCATCGCGCCTCATCAGCTCAAGTTTTGCTGTCGCGTCTTGATCGGTATACCCATCATATAATTCAATATTGACTGTCATAGAGCCTGGCTTATCGAATTTTTCGGAAATTCTAAAATGCTCGCTGTATTGAGATTTAAATACACCGCCAGCAATTTGCCGGAAAGTAAGTTTAATCCCCTTGGCATAGTCCTTATCGAAACTAAATATTTGTGCTGCGATGCCCAGAATAGACGACTTCGAAGTGCCATTCTTTCCACACACAACAGTTATTCGATCGCCAAATTCGACTTCCACATGGTCCAATGCACGGAACTTAATAATCGTCAGCTTTTTCAGTTGGGTCTTTGCCATTTCATATTTCCGTTGTATCCCCATAACTCTTATTCGATGTGTTTCCTTAATTGATTGGAACTGGAGATAGGTGGAGAAAGTGAGAATCAACGTAAAGAAAAACGTTTGACACGTTCTGATATCACATCGTCCTGCACGCAAAAAACAAAGAGCGGTGGTGCTGGCTTGTACCTTGCGAGCTTACAAACCACCTCATCACTCTAGCCCAAACCAACGACTGCTTCCAGTCTGAACCGGAAATTGAGACGGATTATGATGTAAGGCCGACTCTCAGCAATATTCTAGAGGGGTTCGCGGAGCAAGCTGGCGCCTCCTTTAGCTCGGATAGAGTTGCGTGGCCGCGTCCGCCAGTCGCCTGGCACGAACGGCGATAGCGTCCTCGTCCCAGGACTCACAGGCCATCAGGTCGCCATTGAGGCTCAACACCGTGTTTGCGATCAGCAGGTTCTTCTTGACCGGAAACTCCCTGTTTTGGGCCTCGCGATTGACCGAAAGATTGAGCAAGGTTAGGTTGCCCAGCGTGGGAATAGCCTTGGCGCGACGACGAATTGACTTGTAGTGATCCGGCAAGGTAGCGCCCACCGTTTCTAGGCGTTCGGCATCCTGATTTTCCTCTAACGTCGCCTTGGATCCATCCGGTAGCGTCCAATACGCGTACCAGGACTGTGGCAGAATGTGGTCGATGTCTAAGTTAGATAGGTCGGGGATTTTGGGCTCCTCCGTGCGCTTGGTCAGTCGCAGCCAGCTTTCCAGCTCGGTGAGCAACATTCGGCAGCGAGCGGCATCAAGATTGCCGCAATACGTCGGTGCCGTCAGGAACGCGCTCGTAAATTCGGCATCGTCTGGCCAGCGTGCAGCGGGGCTATTGGGCGATGAGGCCAGAAGGACTTTCAAGGCGTCGCGCGTGGGCTCTCTCTTAATCCACTGGCGCAAGACCGACATGAACCAATTGTTGTAGTTCTTGGTGGTCAGGCCACAGACGGCGCGGCGTACGATGTACGACATGATGTCGTTGAACATCGCCGTTTTCTCGCTGTCCGGCACGTCGGCAGTGGAAATACGCAAGGCCAACGGGTGGGTCGTGGTGGTGTCGAACGGCAACAGGCGCCGGCCGAACCGAGCCACTGGCAAGTCGCCCTTGCCTTGGACGAGCTGCAGGTAGTGCTTGCCATAGATGTCTAGCATGGCCAGCTGTTGGGTGGTGGAAAGCCCCTGGGAGTAGTTCTTGAAGTCGACGTACAGCCGCGCCAAGTCGCTTTCCTGCCCGGTCTGCGCACGGATGGCTGAGAAGATCAGCCATTCTAGTCGGGGCTTGGTGATACGACCTCGTCGCTCTCCGACCTTCCACGTGTCCAGCTCGAACTGTTTCCATCTTTCGTCGTACAGCGCGGCAGGATCCTCCTTACTGCTATCCACGGTCATGAATAGGTAGTTGCGGATCAGGTCGTTGGCGTGGAGTTCCGCGCCACGCCCATTCAAGGTCTCAAAGATGACTTGGGCGTCGTCCCCTCTCTCCAACTGAATGAGGACTACTTTCAGGTCCGTCAGCACAGCCATGACCAAGGCCTCGACGGCATCTACGCCGCCGTTGGTCTTAATCCATGCCTCGGCCCATACGGCGAAGTTCCAGATGGCATTCAGTGCAGCCGGATGGACGATTCCGATACGACGCAACGTGCCGGCCTGGGTGAAGTTGGTGGGAAATCGAGCCTGCAGGGCGTCGAGCTTGTCGGCCGTCATGGCCGAAACAAAGGCATTCTGATCCGAGAAAGTCGGCCAGACCTTGAACACTTCCACCTCGGCATCGGCCATGGTGGTGGGGTTGGGGTTTTCCAAGACTGCAGCCAAGTACGAGTCGTAGTCCGGGATCTCTAACTTTCGGGCCGCCAGCTGGATACTCGCCAAAACGTATTGCAGTGTAGTCAGGCGTTGCTGACCGTCGATGATGTGGAGGGTATCTACGCCCCGCAGCCCCACCTTGTCCTGGGGTTCCACCACTATGGCACCCAAGAAGTGCGGCGAAGGCTGGGTGTTTTTTGCCAGCCGCTCTTCCGCTTTGTCCGCGATATCGGCCCACAACAAGGGCCATTGCTTCTCCAATGTCCAGACATAGGCCCGCTGATAGAACGGAACCTTGTACTGCCTTCGATCCTGGAACACCTGTTGGATCGTCCAAGTCTCTGACTTCATTCAAACTCCATTTGTCATCCTGTGCAAGCTATTATGCCACGAAATTGCCATCGAAGATGGGAACAGATCCGCATCGCAAACCCGAGATGGTCAAGATGCAGGATCCGTTTTACCCGCTTAGCCGGGGTCGATAGGCCTATGTCCCTCGCACCTCTAAGTCGTTCGGCTCTGAATTTCTGACATTTTCCTGGTACTGAAAATTTGTCTCGGTAAATGACCGCAATCAGTCTCCTACCGCCCATGGCCACCACCTTTGCTGAATCTACCGCTTTCCTTTATCGGTCTGCAAGCATCGCCGCTATGGCTCACCTCTTCTCATGTAGATCCTTGGCCTGCACCCTCGTCCGCTGGGCGCCATCTGATAGACTGGCAGGCGAGGAGGTCGTCGATTGTCAGACCCAGTGCCAGAGAGTAACCCTGATCTCCGCAAGATCATCCATGTGGACATGGATGCCTTCTTTGCGGCGGTGGAGCAACGGGACCAGCCCGAGCTGCGAGGTCAG
>JAJYPA010000317.1 GCA_021795795.1 Pseudomonadota bacterium
CTTCGCTATATTTTAACTATATTTTAATAAGGCTGAGCTATCCTACAATTTGGTTTATGTTAATTTGGATGTAATTCCTATTAGCTATCAGGAAAATCTTTTTAAAGGTGATCTTCCAATCGGTAAGATAATTGCAAATTTAACCAGTCAACGTAAATTATTATGGAACGGATATAAGGATTCGAAGCAGTTATTACAAATAGATTTTGCCACCTTGGAATCAAATATAAAACATTATCCAGTCAAACAGTACTTAATTTTTAACGAAAATAAGCCATGTTTTTTTATTAATGAGACATTTAATAGCCAGCAAATTTTGAACAAATTTTGGGCTGCCATAAAAAATGAGCAATATTCTCTGGCAGATGCAAGTTTAGGAAATGTCAAATGAACAGAAAATGGGCCGACTTCACTACCATTTTGCATCATATATATTCATATATATACTTAATTCAAAATACTTGGCTCAACTTTAGAGCATTTTTAATTAAAAGAAATTTCTCAGAAAATACGAATTTAAAAAAAACGATAGCATGGGATAAACAAATTTTAAATTTTACTTCGTCTTTTGCAGAAGAAAGCTCTCCACTCATCGAGTCAGGTGTATATAAAGATTATCTTTCTGAGATTGGTTCATATTCTTGGATCAGAAGAGAAAGTATTATTGAATCATCACAATGTTCAAGTGATGTGTTTATCGGATTTCGTGTCGAAATATATAATTCTATTATTGATAAAGGCTGTTTGATTGCGTCACAATCTATTATAGGCGTACGGCATGGAGAAAAAGTTAAAATTGGGCCTTATGTTTGGATAGGGGCAAAAGTTACGATAGACGAGGGAGTAACTATTGCTCAGGGAGCAGTTATAGGCGCAGGCGCACATGTACGAGACGATGTCCCCTCGAATACGATCGTTATAGGTCGCCCAGCTCGACAGATCCGCAAACGCAATATTTTAGATAATAAGACATCGCCAAACTTTCGTGTGTTGCTTAAAAATATTAAACATCGCTTGAAAACAAACAAGGACCTTGTTCGATCTCTTCTTGAATTAACAAGAAGCTATAGTGGCGAAATATCAGAGACATATACCGATATATTAAAAAAGGATTTGCATACTTTATGTAGTATGGGAGTAAATAATTTTTTTGATGCCGATATGTGTCTTGGATTAAGAGTGAAATTTGGAAATTCGATTATTGCTATTGGAAAACAAATAAAAGATGAAGATGGAAATTTACTTTTGGATGGAGGCATACAAATTGGCGATGATGTGATTATCGGTAATTACACGATTTTGGAGGGGGGAGGGAAAATTTCAATCGGCTCAAATACTCAGTTAGGTAAAGCTGTACATATAGTTTCAATAACACACAACATGGAAAGCCTTGCTTTACCGATTGTTGCCGAGCCCGTAAAGATTGGTACGAACGTTCAAATTGGTGATAATTCACTAATACTTAGCGGTGTTTCAATCAGGGACGGGGTTGTAATTCCTTCGGGTGCAATTCTTACAAAAAATGTATTTTTTGATAAAAATTTCAACGAAATTTACAGAGAGAATGCCGCATGAAAATTGTATTAGCACCTAATCCAACTGGTTCGGGACACAATATGCGTGCACTTGCCCTGGCCGGCGAGCTACGCCGCCAAATTCCGGATGCCGATTTGACCGTTCTGCTTGCATCCCTGCAAACGACGTTTGTCAAACTGTTCCGTGAAGCTGGCGTAACTGTAGTGGATATCGCCGGTAACCAGGTGGATCATGCAACAAGTAGTCACCTTAAGCAGCAGATGAACTGGGAAACCTATATTAGCGGATACATCGCCTCGTCTTTCGTCAACGGAGACCGTTTGCTCAGCTACTTGGCGCTCTATCAGGATCTAGCACCAGATCTCGTAGTAAGCGATTACAATATTTCCGCCAGCATGGCCGCCGCCATCAGTGGCACCCCGCACGCCCTTGTAACAGAACGATACGACTTCACTCTGTATCAGATAGACGACTCCACATTGGAAGCAGGAGGCTTTCAGGTTAACAGTGAAGACATGCGCCGCGGACGTAACTCTCTTCATGCAGTCTTTGACTGGATTGTCAGCACCGCCGAGATTGTCCTGACGGACAAACCTTTCCTCCGTGAACTCGATGAAGGTACTGCTGTAGCGTGTGCTATGGAGAACGGACATGCAATCTTTACCGGCCCCATGATTCGTGAAGTACCGGAGCATAAAAATGGCATCGACGTGCGCAAAAAGCTCGGTCTCGGTCTTGGCCCACTCATGGTCGGCTCTGTGGGCGGCACCACCATGTTCCTGGAAAACAAACAACAGGCCATCGAGTCCTACATCTCCGCCTACGGAATATTGAAGCGGGATTACCCAAATCTTCAATTCGTCCTGCTAGGCCGTGAACTGGTTGAAGCACCCGACGATGTGGTCGTGCTTGCCTATCTTCCCGACTGGATGCCGCTACTGCAGGAAGCAGACGTGTTGTTGTCGGCACCCGGCTGGATCACCGTGAGCGAGGTGGCCGCGATGAGGGTGCCCACTGTCTTCGTACTGAGCAGCCTGAGCGAGTATCACGAAGTCGAGGCATCCCGTAGACTGGAACTACTCGGTTTTCCATCACTCGTCGCACCGGATGCAAACAAACTAGCCCAAACGTTGCGACCATACATCGGCAGCCGAAACGATACACGACAGACACCAGCACAGATCGCGGTTGCCCCAGACGGGTCTGGAACCCGCAAGGCCGTAAATTTACTTATTATCGCCGCCAAGGCTGCTCTTGCCAGACCACGCAGATTAAACTTACCAGATCGCAACAACACCGAGAGTATTGCGGGATCCATAGAAAGCGTTGCCGATTTGTCAAAAAATCTCATTCCAAAGAACTTTGGAGCTTCGGTGTGAGCCCCCCAGCCCTAAGGACATTCATCCTTGAAAACCTTCTCGATCCCCATGCCCGTATACCGGCAGTCCTCGGACGAGATGTAACTGATGTGGTCACATCCGAGCGCGTCCTGAGAGATGCAGCGCTCGCTATGTTAGTAATAGCTGAACCCGACGACGAAATACTAACACTACGTCTCATGGATGCCTTACGAGAATTCGAAGACAAGGACTATCCTGGATTCCATGAATTGCTCGACACCACCGGCCCCGTTCATGTTCTAGGACATATACGCACACCATCTTCGCAGGCGCTTGCGGCTTGGGCTTATTACCGGGCAGGAATTTTGCTCGGGGAGAGTGCACAAATTTTTAAAAGCCGTGATTATCTACATAGTTTAACCGAGGCGGTGATGAAAGAAGGCTGGCCGGCACGGTTCGACCGGACCGGTAGCGTGGTACTGGACTATGCAAGCTCTCTCTCAGAGGTTGCAATTCTAATCCTCGCAGCCCACGCGATGCACGATGACAACTTGCCCTCGCCCCCTTTCTTTGCTGCCGCGGCTCGGCACTTGGAACGTTTCGTATCGGCCGACGGCGTATGGGCATTTCTTACACCACGTGGAGAACCAGATTACATTCATGGGTACCGACTCCGCTCCAGCACCTTGGGATCGATGGCTTGGTGCGCCTTGCATGAACACGGCGACAGTCAAGCTGCCACTTACGCGCAGCGGGCACTTTGTCACATTCGCAAGTACCATTCTTACGTTAGCGGGCGGGGCTTCTGGGACAGAGCAGACTCACAATCTCAGGTGCGAGTCGATCCGGTGGCAGCTTGCTATGGAAGGGCAGATTCTCCGTTCCCAGCCAAGCTCATTGGTGATCACGCGCTTCTGGCGCTAGCTGCGGACAAAGTGGTTTTGTTGACAGGAAATAGGCAATTCGCAAAATTGGCTGCCGAAGCGAGATTGGAAATTGATCGATATACCGATTCTGACGCAGGTGGTATCTTCCAAGGGCAAGGAAGCTGGTTCTCGACTCCGGTTGACCCGACGGTCCCTTTGGCGCGACATGTGATGGTGCCACCACGTACTGCAGGATCGTTCGCTGTAGGAAACACTTTCTATGTGCCATTTCACGAGAAACATGCGGAAACACAACTCCTTGCCTTGAAGGCTATAGGCGATCGGATCGCGTTTGCCGTCCAAGCACCGTTACTCGTCGAAAAGCTAGAGCCTTGGCCGCTTTGTACTGATCTCAGCCACATCACGACCGGACGCATCACGGCGGGCCACATTGATCTTATGGCCTATCTTCGCTGGTTGCGGTCCACTGCTTCGGGGCTCAGTTATGGCCTGACTCCTTACCGCTCGCCTTTAGGGTTGAGATCAGATCGTGCAGCGCAAACGTTCTCCGTGTTGCATGTGGTGTCCGATCTGATGGTTTTGGGCGAGTCTGTACCCGACATACCTGGCCTTCTCGCCAGCGTATTTGCCACCCAAAATCCCGACGGAGGCTTCGGAGAACAGCCAGGCCTGCTATCAGAGGCGTTTACAACCTACTGCGCTGTGCTGACTGCGAAGATTCTCGGTGGGGACGGATATAATCAGAAGCAATGCATCGGGTTTTTGGAGGCGTGTCAGCATCCCGAGGGAGGATTCGGCAATGCACCAGGATATCCGTGTGACAGTTGGCACTCAAACCTTGCGGTCTTGGCTCTTCACGCCCTCGGCCACAGACCTCTACGCGAGCAGGACCTCGTGGCCTATCTCGCAGGCTGCCAGAATATCGATGGCGGCTATGGAAATCAGCCTGGATCGCCTTCTGATACATTTGCTACATTCCGCGCGGTAGGTGCCCTGATCGCGCTTGATTTGCGCCCACTGCGCATGAAACAAACGATTTCCTGGTTGCGTGGTTTGCAAACCGAATCCGGTGGTTTCCGATACCGCGAGTCCGGAGTAGTAAGCTTTGTCGGTTCGTATCACGCCATTGCGGCGCTCTATGTCATGGGAGCGCAGCCAGTAGACATTACGTCTTGCCTGCAGTTTATCGCATCTCGGCAAAGTTCCGACGGAGGGTTCTCCCGACTACCTGGAGGTCCATCCGAAACGACAGATGAAGGGTTCATAGCAATCCAAGCCCTTCATATGCTAGAACACAAACTGAACCCCTACTGGGCGGTAATTATAACATGACTAAACTTTCCTCCTCGACCTCGACTGTTTCGCTGCTATCCTTCGCCACCATGTTCGTGATCGGAACCGACACATTTGTGGTCGCACCTCTGTTACCGACTCTTTCCGATAAATTCTATATTTCCACAGATATATCCGGCTGGTTGATTAGCGCTTATGCCTTGGGGTACGCGCTTTTTGCTCTGGTGGCAGGACCATGGTCGGATGGACGTGATCGCAGGAGAGTGCTGCTGTCCGGTCTTGTGGGATTCATCGTGATGACCGCTTTGTGCGGTTTCGCGCAAGGATTCTGGATGATGATACTCTTCCGATTCTTCGCTGGAGCGAGTGCGGCCTTTGTGTCCCCGCAGATATGGGCCTCCATCCCTGTGCTGGTAAAACCGGAGCAGATCGTAAGAACGATGGGATCCGCGACAGCCGGCCTGGCCATTGCCCAAGTTGTTGGCATCCCATTGGGCGCTTGGCTAGGTGCCATCTCCTGGCATATGACCTTCTGGGCGATCAGCGGAGCCTCTATTGTTCTCTGGCTTGTTCTATTCAAGGTCTTCCCTCCAGTTCCAAGTCGGCTATCGAGTTCGCAGAACCGAATTTTCAGCACATATGGCACTCTTCTCCGTAATCGCACGCTAAGGCTCTACCTGCTCGCCTATCTAGTATTTCAGACCGGAAACTTCGAGGCTCTATCCTTCTTTGGCTCGTGGTTTCACAAAGACTTTGGGCTTGGTTTGCGCTCAATCGGTCTCGCGATGATGGTTCTTGGGACCGGCTTCGCGATCGGCTCCCTGTTCGGTAGTCATCTTGTACATCGACTGGGACAATATCGGTCACTATTCATGGCGATAGTCACACTAATAGTTTTCTATTGCATATTGCCATTTTCGCCCAATCTTGCGATGGCACTCATAGTGTTGGCTCTTGTCATGATGGTCGCAGGTTTCGTCTTTCCAGTCTTTATGAGCACTCTGTTGGCTCAGACCGAAACGGCTCGCGGTACTGTCTCATCCTTGGCCAATGCTGCGATGTATACGGGAACGACAATTGGAGGGGTTGTAGGAGGCATCCTGCTGCACAGAATCAGTGGCTTCTTCGGAGTTGCCAGTTTCACGATTCTGGCTTATTTAGCTTCGCTGGGAATTTACACTTGGGCTGGCGCTTTTCGGAAAAGCCTTCATGAAGTGTCTTAAGCATACTTTCCTCTTTGATCGGTGCTAATCATGATTGAATTGTATGTCACCAGCCTGACACAAAAAACAGATCTGGCCAAAGTCGAAGTTCGTTATTTTGGTAATTGGGTTAATAAATTGAGACCTTTACTGTGTAGCGAGCGCAGTAATCGTACAAAGGTCACAAATTGATTGAAAGATCCTGCTCGCTGATATGGCGGCAAGCCTTTCTTTGGTTCCGACTGCGAATACTTACCGCTTTTAATCCGCCTGGGCTCAGGCTTCCTTAACTTCTTTGAAATCGCGAGGTTTGCAATAATGAAATATCATTATGATGTTGATCTTCTTGAGGCAATTCCATCTTTCGGGGTTTTCGATCTGACCAACCCTCCAGCAACCCGAGAAAAACTTATTGCGGCTCGTAAGGGGAGGCCTGTTCCAGACGCCTCTGGCGTCGAGGTGACAGATCATAAGATTCCCGGCCCTATGGACAATCCCAACGTGCCTGTACGTGTCTACCGGCCTGCCGGGGTAAACGGGGATCTCCCCGTTGTACTCAACATCCATGGTGGCGGATTCGTCATCGGCAGAATCGAGGTCGATGATGCCAAATGCCTGGACATCGCACGCAAGGTATCGGCGGTCGTAGTGTCGGTCGGCTATCGACTTGCCCCTGATCACCCCTACCCAGCTGCGTTAGAGGATTGCTATGCGACCCTACAATGGATTGGTGACGCCGGGACCGACCTCGGGGCAGACACCACTCGTATCGCAGTACTTGGCATGAGCGCAGGTGGGGGTCTCGCCGCAGCTTTAACGATTCTGACGCGCGATCGTGGCGGCCAGACGATCGCCTTCCAGTATCTGGACCTACCCGAATTGGATGACCGACTAACTGGACTTAGCATGCTCAGATTCACTGACACTCCGGGCTGGAACACCCCGAATGCAGCCCGAAGCTGGCGCTACTACCTTGGCGATCTTGCCAATACTGATAATGTTCCCGTCTACGCAGCCCCAGCTCGGGCAACAGACCTTTCCGGACTTCCCCCTGCTTACATTGCAGCACTTGAATATGACCCGTTGCGGAGTGAAGCAGTAGCCTACGCAGAGAGCCTTTTTGCCGCCAACGTTCCTGTCGAACTGCACGTATTTTCCGGCGCCTATCACCTTGCCTATCTTATTCCCACGTCCAAGGTAGAACAACGGAGAGCGGAAGAGCGCATTATAGTGCTCCGCCGGGCATTATGTTGTTGACGCCATCCGTGAAACAACACTTCTTGACCCTACCTGCGCTATATATTGACTACGATAGGAATATCTACGGTCGAGGTGCTGCGTATTGAAAATCTCAATTGGGGTGCCCTATACACCGAGCATGCCTTTGATATGACTTATGACTAAGGATTGGATCGATAAAATGATAGATTCCTACGTAGAACCAAAGGCTAATTTACTTTACGTCTGACATATCAATTCTACCAAAGTCAGCACGTAATTTGCCAATTATCCAGGTATGCAAACATCGGTCAACGATACGCTGATTCCCAGTTGTTTTTCCAACCCCGCCCGTCCCTGCGGCGTAAGCTGAATTACGCGGGACGATGTCGAGCATCGCAGCCAGTCGGACGCGCAAAGCACGGCCATAAAATGCACGCCGAGGGGTCCGGCCAGATGGTGGCGACGCTCCGTCCAATCCAGGCACTGCCGGGCAAGTCCGCGCCGGGTCGGTTTGAGCGCAGATACGTCCAGCCCCATGCTACCGAACCATGCCAACCCAGACTGCGTGACCGCGAACTGTTTTTCTGCCGCCGGGACAATAAACCCCCGCTCTTGCAGCCCCTGCGTCACGGCTACGCCGAGCCGCCCGGCAAGGTGATCGTAGCAACGGCGCGCAAAACGCAGGGATTGAGCTTCGCGACTGACTGGCTGGTACCTTGCGGGCGTTATCGGCCTGATCGCCGCGAGATGCTCGAGCGCCAGAGCGACATCGGGTCCGGACAGCCGGTAGTAGCGATGACGCCCTTCCTTCTCAACCGCCAACAAACCGCTATCGAGCAATTTGGCGAGATGAAAACTCGCGGTCTGCGCGGCTACACCCGCCGCATGGGCGAGCTCGCCAGCCGGTAACGCGCGTCCATCAGCCAAGGCGATCAGCATCGCTGCTCTGGCCGGATCGGCGATCAAGGAGGCGATGGAAGACACATAATTGGGTAGCGGATCCATGCTCGATCTCCTGCAAGATGCTGAATTAATGTCGCCAAAATCAGCTTTCCTTAATCCCATGATTATAGTCGCAAAACAAGCCGGCACGTTTCGATTCGCATCGAAGCATGAAATGCGTAAATCAATCGATAATAGGCGCTCGATAACTTTGGAACGCAGACATGAGAAACCGTACCCAATTGCAATACCGCATTCTGCCGGACACCCATGCTTCTGTTAAGTGGGCTTCCGATCGCCGATGGCTGACCCTGGTCACGCTATGCTTGGCGGTGCTCATCGCTCAGGTTGACACTTCCGTTGTTAATCTGGCCGTTCAGCCTATCGGGGTTTATTTCAGGGCAAACGTCGCTACCATGCAATGGGTTGTAGACAGCTACAATCTGGTCTACGCTGCTTTGCTGCTGACCGGCGGGCTGTTGGCCGACCTCTTTGGGCGGCGGCTCATATTCATGACAGGCGCAGCGGTCTTTACGGCGGCATCGCTACTGTGCGCATGGGCCCCTGACGTCTCGCTATTGATTGGTGGCCGAGTCTTTGCTGGGTTAGGAGCGGCT
>JAJYPA010000318.1 GCA_021795795.1 Pseudomonadota bacterium
CCAACCCGGAAGGGCGGGATTTCGTGGTCGGGGATTTGCACGGCTGCCGCGCGATGCTGGATACGCTTCTGGCCCACGCGCGTTTTGATCTTGCCAAAGACCGCCTGTTTTCCGTGGGTGATCTGGCGGATCGCGGCCCGGATTCTATGGGATGTCTGGAGTTGCTCCAGGAATCATGGTTTTTCCCGGTGCTCGGAAATCACGATGCGATGCTTCTGGCATTCTGGTTACCCGGTGGCGGGGATGCGCGACAGGAGGATTACCGTTATGCGTTCAAAAGTAATCCGGGGACGGATTGGGCTTTCCATGAACGTGAATCATCCTCTCGGTATATCCCCCTGCTCATGCAAATGCCCTTCATTCGTATCGTGGGTGAGGATGCGCAACGCTTCCAAATCCTGCATGCGGAGCGACGAGACAACGATACGGCCAAATTTCTCTCGGATGCCGATCTGGATGATCCACGGCCGGAAGTCTGGGACCACCATCATTTTATCCAGGGCTTCGACGATATTGGCGACTGGCGCGATCATCTGCTTTGGGGATGCAGCTACATCAATGCCCGTCAACCACTCATGTTCAAACGCTTGGCGAGCATAGATTTCACCGGCCACACCACCGCCGTACACGCAAAAATTCCCGATGCGGTGATACAGATTGGTCACCAGGTGTACCTCGATTCTGGTGCCTTTGCCGCCCGCGAAGAATCACTCGCGGGCTTGACCTTGTGGTGCGTAGGAGAAGATCGCGGCTGGCGTCTGTTGGGAAATGGCCGGATTCTGGACTGCCGGAGGCTGACCGGGGGATAACGTCAACGTTTGCGGCACCAAAGGTACAGAGACTTTTTGCGATCAGGAGAAGGATATGAAAGACAAGCAAAATCGGTGGACGGAAGTTTGCCGGCTGCCCAGGAGATGCTTATCTAATCCGTTTTGGCGGGACTTAATAGTATCAGATTCAAGAAAATTCGAGGGGATTCGTATAATTATTGTATCAATAATTATTTATTTTCCTATATATTTTTTTATGATGCCGTTAGGACACATGAATCGATTGGTAGGTACTGGTTTTTATGTCGGAATTTGTCTATTTTGGATCTTGATGGCATTCTTTGGATAAAAATAGTTTCGCGGCGTAATATTCTGGAGAATATATAAACCATATTAGAAGAAAGAGTAGGCTTGTAAAAATAGAATAAAGAAAAAAAGATTTATGTGTATAAAGAAAACATGCATATGATAACATTAAAAATAATCCGAATCCGAAATAATAAATGCTCCAAGCCAAAACTTCTTTCTTGAGGTTCTCTCGCTTTATCAAAAGAACATATTTACCGTGATCAAATTTTATTTTGCCAAAGGCTTTTATTCGCAATCTTACATCTGCAAGCGGCGATGGTGAACTAACCAGAAACTTTATTTCTTCCAATGAAAGTTGCATCCCGAATATTGTTTCAAACTGATACTCGACTAACAGTCGATCGTATGGCTTATCTCGTTCAAGTACCTGTAACATGGACTGCAAAAGATCAACCTGTGATTTCTTGGTCCCAAAACTTACGTTCTTTACTTTTTCCTGCAACGAATACAATCCCCATCCAGATGCGATGACGCTTATGGTTCCGCCAACCCAATTAAACAAAAGGTGGTGAATGATAGTGATGAGCCAAGGCTGATGAGCGACGACATTAGTAACCATGTAAAAAGCCTATCACAAAGACTCACTAGGCACCAGAACGCCACTAAGCCTTCCAGAGACTAGTTCTGATCATCACAACGCTTGCGGCACCAAAGGTATAGAGGTTTTGACGACCAGGAGAAGGACATGGGAGATATGCAAGGTGGACGGGAGTATACCGACTGCCCAAGAGATGCTTGTCTAACACTTGTTGTTTTTTCCCGACGATAAAGCGTCTGAATATGTTGTGCCGAGCATGCCGTTCTAAGCGAGAACAACTTTCTCTGTTCTGCGGTATAGATTTTCAGAAAAAGATGTTTGCCAAAGAATGCGGCGAGTTGGAAAATATTATCATGGGCCGTGATACCACGTTTCGCTTGCTTTCCGTTGAAGATCGATGCGAAAGAATTGACGATTTGAAACGATTTGTCTTGCCGGAGCTGCTTGAAGATCATTTGCTAATGATCGCACCGGTCGATCATGACCGAAACCTCGTGATGCACGCATATACCTCACGCGAAATTGATGCGGAAATTTTGCGAATCACAAGTTGCGGCGTGAGAGTAAAAAGCAGCAAGAACGATACGAAAAGAGTAGATTTATCGTGGGAAACAAAAGACATGCGCTGGCGTAGGCAGCGTTTGGTTAATGTGTTTGCGAGAATAGCATTAAAACAAAAAGGGATATCCTTTCGTGATGTATCATTCAGCCAAATAAAATCCGAGTTTCTCCAACAAGTCAAAAGGGGTAGATGTCAGGATTATGGGGAAGTATTGCAGTTGATTGGACTGGTCAGGCTCCGGTAACACTATTATTTTCATTTTTCGTTCGATTGATGTTCCCGGCAACAAGCCTTGCCTTGTGCGCCCCTGTCGTCTGGAGTCCTTCGCCGCCAAGGGTTTCCAACCCTGAAAGACTGCGGCACCAAGGATACAGGGTTCCCGCAAACCTTGCGGCACCAAGGGTGCAGAGGCTTTGACGACCAGGAGAAGGACATGAAAGGCAAGCAAAAGCGATGGGTGGGTCTGGCGGTCAGTCTGACGCTGGTGAGCGGTTCGGCATGGGCCATCGGAATGCCCATGCCTACCCCCAATGCCGTCGGCGGTGGCGCCAGCGTGTATGGGCAGTTCGTCTATGGTACCGGTACCGTCGCCACCACGCCCCCGGACTTGGCCACCAGCATGAATATCCAGCAACTGGAAGATGCGCTGATCCTGGATAATAACGGAATATATAGTTACCACCTGAAACCGCTCATCATGGCCGAAGGATCGAAAAACCGGGCAGCGAACAAGACCTTTATGCAGGCGCTCATGATGCACATGAACGCCATGGCCAAGGCGCAGCAGGAAGCCAAGGCCCGGCTGTTCGAGACGCAAAATTCGCAAATGCCGCCCTCGATGCCCTGCGCGAGCAGTACCTGTACCGGGCAGACGACCATGGCTCACGCGGTGGCCGGAGGTTCCGGCGTCTTCGGCCTGCAAAACAACATCAGCGGGTACACGCCGCTGAGTGCCACCATCGACGAAAATCTGGTGTCCCAGGCGAGCGCCCGGCAACCGTTGAAAACCTACGCCGTGCAATGCACGAGTTTTGCATCGGCCAAGGAAATTGCCGATGGCGTTTGTCCGGACCCTACCAGCGCCACCCCCAATCTCGACATTTTGGGCAGCACCCTGCTGGATATACAACCCGTCGGACACGACGAAACCAATCTGACGCTGGACAATCAGGCGCTCAATCAGTTGGTCTCCAATCTGGTGCAGGCTCCTCCCGTCGGCAAGCGTCACAGGGCGTATTACAAGACCCTCGCGGGACAGGCCCAGGAAGGCAAGATGTTCTCGACGCGGGCGCGGGTTTCCCTGTCGCGTACCGTACTGGCGCAAATCGTCGCCATGAACACCCAGAACACGGGGTTCGGCACGACTTTCGCCAAAGCCCTCAATAAAAAACTGATCGTGCCCACGCCCCTTGCGGCCAACGCCTCGCTCATGCAGGCATTGGCCTGGGAGGATCAGGCCACCTACGGCAATCGCAAGTGGTATCAGATGATCGCATCGATGAGCAAGTCCGCCCTCGCCAAGGAGCGCGTCATTCTGCAGGCGCAGCAATTGCAGTACCAGTTTATCGCCTTCAAGGAACGTACCAATATCGAGGCGCTGCTGGCGACCCTGCTGGCGGAAAAAACCGACAGGATTCAGAAGCAGGTCAACCGCTCCATCGTGGGCAATGTGGCCAGCGGTCCGGCCAATTGATGGGAGAACTCCAATGGAACACGATTATTTTCAACCGGAAACGCAGGACTGCCGCCTGCAAGACTGCCGTCCGCAGGACAGCCGTCCGCAGGACATCCAGGATCACGACGTGGATCTCACCGACGACATAGTAACCGATCAATCGATGCAGGCTTTGCATCTGCCGCCCGGCCTGGACCTGCTGTTCCAGATGCTGGACGAGATGTCGGACGGGTTCATACCGCCGTCTGCGGAAAAAGCGACCCCGACGCCGTATTATCGCACACCCTCTTTGGGGAGCTAAAAAATGCGCACCCGCACCTATTGGGCGTTTCTGCTGCTGTTTTTTGTGAGCCAGGCCGCGTGGGCCGGCGGTCTGGGCATCGCCCCCGCCAGTCATGACCTGTTCGGGCAAATGCTGGAACAGATCGTCGGCAACCAGGTGATTCCCACGGTGGCCGGCATCACCAAGGCGCAGGTCGATGTGTGGACGGGTTCCATCGTCAGCATCCTGGCCTGGATCAATTCCACGGTGCTCTTTATCGGCGGGGTGCTGGCCAGCTACACCATTTTCGGTTCGATTATCAAGACGGCGCGATCCGGCGAGGTCATGGGCAACTGGAACGAACACACCATCCCGGTGCGCACCCTCATGGGTGCCGCGGTACTGCTGCCCGTTCCGGGATTCGCCGGATTGTCGGCCATCCAGGTCATCGTGATCTGGCTGTTCAGTTTCGTCGGTATCGGGATCGCGGATACCGGCTGGAACGTCATCGTGCCCAATATCGTCAACAACTCCCTGGGCGAACTGGTCGTGCCTCGGCAAAACATCCGGGAATTGGCCGGATCGGTCCTGGAGGCGCAGGTCTGCGAGCGTGCGGTCAACACCGCGACCACCCATTATCATCTGGGCGATCTCATCAGCCGGAGCGGACCTACGACCGAAGTGCTGGCGGATGTGGGCAAAACGCTGGTGGACAATCCGGCGGAACTCTTGCCCGGCATGTCCAGTCTCGTCACCGGGTATTATGTGCCTGCCTACGACAGCTACGTATGGGGAACGACAGACGCTTCCGAATTGTCGCAATTCTCGCCGATCATTCCCGCAGCCGGATTGACCGACGTTTGCGGTCGACTGTCCTGGGAAAGCAGCCTGAAATATGTCCCCCCGGTGGGCGGTGCGTCGGAAAGCACCGGTTCACAACTGCGCGGGGCCATTTACAAGGCAGACACCCAGGCGCTACCCACCCTGCTTTCCTCCACGGGCGGGATAGCCACCATCATAGGGAATGACCAGACCCCATCCTCGGCGGACTGGAACAGCGCCATCGACGCGTATGACACCGCGCTGACCACGGCGGCGAGCGCCCAGGCGCAACAGGTGTTTGCCGCAGGCATCAAAAGATATGCCGCGTCCGCGCAAAAATACGGTTTCGCCACCGCCGGGGAATGGTTCTGGAAGATCAACCAGTGGAATCAGGCGGCGGAAGAAGCCCTGAATCAGTCCACGTCCGGGAATTTCGTGGGGCCGTCCTGGGGACAGTTTGCCGGAGATCTGTTCAGTTCGCATTATCGGTCGGAAATGAAACGGGTGGACGATTTCGTGGACAGCGCGCACTCGACCGGACTGGACGCCAGCGGTCAGCCCAATCCCACGGAAGGCGGATCGGGAACACTGGGCGCACTGTTCAGCAAGGCCGGCGTGGATACGGTGGAAGGCATCGTGCAAGCTCCCGGTGGACAGAATCCCATCGAACACGTACAGGCCATCGGCACGGCGATGGAAGTCTTCGCCGGCGCGATTTTTGCGCTGGCACTGGTGGCCATTGGTGTCGGTGCGGGCGTCGATCATTCCGCCCTGGGATGGGTCGGTGGGGCGGCGGGTGGAAAGGTGGGCGTCGTATTAGGTGGTCTTGCCATGCACCTGGCCATGTGGATTTTCGGCATCGGCTATCTGCTCTCGTTTTTCGTCCCGCTCATTCCTTACCTGATCTGGACCATCACGCTGCTGACCACGGCGATTCTTTTTGTGGAACTGGTGTCCGCCTCGCCGATCTGGGCCGTCATGCACATGCATCCGGAGGGTCATGAATTTTTCGGTTATGGTTCCACCGGCTACCTGCTGGCCACGAGCATCGTGTTCCGGCCCCTGCTGATGCTGGTCGGTTTTCTCGCGGGAACCGGCCTGACCTATGCCTTCGCCTGGATTCTGAACGCGACCCTGGGCAATGCCGTGCTGTCGGCCATGACCAACAGCGGGGGAGGATTCATGGGACCGATGGATTTCCTGGGCATGGCGGTTCTGTACACGTCGTTTCTGATTATCGCCACCTGGAAAAGCTACGAGCTGATTTACCTCATTCCCGACAAGGTGATGCGTTGGGCCGGTGCTCAGGGCGCGCAGACCGATGATGCCAACCTGAAGCAATCCATGCAGGGGCATGGAGATCAGACACAAAAAGAAAATCTTCCCGGCAGTGCGGTGGGCATACACGGAATCGCGTCTGGGAATCCGGTCAAGGGCGGCAAAATCACGCCGCAGGGGTAGTGATCCATGCGTTATCGTCACATTCCTTTTCCGCTTCCGCCCTCACCGCCGATTCGTGGGTGGGGGGATATTCACCCGATATTCGGCAACACTTTTCATCTGCTGGATGGTCGGGTCGTTCATCGGGGAGAAGCCTTGCCCAAGGACGCCGGCCCGGTTCTGCCCGGAGTATTGCGCCAGCTCCCGGCCTTCTGCGGCGATCTGATCCCGGTATCCGCGCACGGCAGCAGTCTGTACAACCTGCTGACGGACCAGGACTGGTCGGCTATCCGCAAGCCGCGCATCGAGGCCGTCAATCAGGTCTGTCAAGCCTGCGGACGGCATCAGCGACGCTATCTGCAGGCGCATGAGTTATGGGAATATCACCTGCCGGAATATGGCAATCAGGGCATTCAACGTCTGGGCGAGATCGCCATTCTCTGCAAGGACTGTCACGCCATGTTTCATCTGGCGCTGGCCGATCTGCAGGGACACGGCGATGAAACCATGCAGCGCCTCATGGCATTGCACCGATGGGATACCGCAACGGCGGAACAATTTGTGGGCATCCTGCATGAGCGCCGGGATCGCCACAACACTTTTGCATGGTCGCTGGATCTGAGCATTGCAAATCTGGACGTGCTGCACATTCAGTCCAAGTGGCAACTTCATCCCGATCTGCCGGGTGTGTTGCAACGGCCGAGCGAGCATTGGGGCGGAATGCAGTACACGGCGATTCTGGGCAAGCCTTGGGTACTGAGCGGTGTAGAGTATCCAATGATCGCCTCGCCGGTGGCGGAATCGGCGCGTTGCGCGGCCTAGTGTTTGGGGTATCGTTTTCCCAGGACCGAAAACGCCAGTTCCGTATATTCTGGCCGTAATTCTACCGGGAAATGCTGGTAAGCGAGCGGGTCGAAAGTAATCACTTTCTCGAAAATCCGCTGTTGGCTGTCGGGTTTGCTGATGACCATGCGCATCGTTTCGTCCTCGTTCCGATAATGGATGAAGGAAACATGGGCTACGGGCTGGTTTCCGGCGGATTGCAATCTCTCGTCTTCATCCAGCGTGACATCCGGTACCTGCGCCACGATGGCGTCCATGATGCGCCGGTCCAGGATGGATGCCGCGGAAAGCGATGTGGCATTGGAAAAATACAGGAACATCCAGGGGACATTATGGACGTTGGCATGGACATACAGATAGCCCCGTTCTCCGCGATACCGGTCCAGCATCTCGCGCAATTGCTGCCTCGACCAGTGTAGCCCGGTAACTGCTTCGCAATAGGCCACGATCTTGCCGAAGTCCTGAATGAGCGCATGAACGATGGCTGCGCCTTTTTCGTCCACGGCAGGTTTTTTTCGGGGCTGCGGCAGGATGATGGGGATCTGTTTCGGGGCGATTTCGCCGGAAGCTACCCGTTTCCGGGCCGCATGAACCGTTCTGGACAGATACTTGGTTCCGGGCGCGTACTCCAGCGCGCCGGCATCGAATAGCATCTGCGATACCTCGCTCCAGAGAAAACCACGTTTCTGGAGATCGGCGATGGCGTCCAGGTAGTAAGCAATTCGAACCGATAGCCGTTTGGGCAAAGAGGTCATGACGTGCTCCGTTCAGGATAACCAAAGTGGGTCACCCCTATTGGTGCCGCAATCTTCGGAATTGTTCCAGGGTAGCCTTGGAAGGTTTGCGGCACCATAGGGATGAGACGGTTCATGTCAGAGGTCAAAATGGGTCATCAAAACATACTGAGAAAACTTCGTAATGGTCGAGCGACCATCCGGCTGATTTGGAATGCCTTGCGTCGCCAGATCAAAAATAATTCGATTGTAAAATTCGCGGTAAAATCTTCTAAAGAGGATTTTTATGAATACGCAACGCAAAAAGAACGCTACATAGCGGTATTGTTAAGATTGATTCCTTTTTCGCTTGTGGTATTGATTATTGCTGTTTTGCTCATTAAGCCTTCATCAAATCTACTTACGAAAGTAGTAATTTACTACATATTCTGTTTGGTTGCAAGTCTGTTTTTTGTTTTAACGCATCCATAGAAAAAATATTTAAAGAAAGAATACTCAACGGAGAACGTATCATGTTGCTGCCAGCTTATACTCTCATTCTGCTTTCACTTGCCATAGATGCATCCCTATGGTTTCTGAACTACCGTTTCTACGGGAAGAACGTATTGCTAATTGCATTCAAATCAGACGCATTGGACAAGGTACGTTCCATCTTCCTGCTCATGGAACTATACACGCCATGGCTGGTTTGGATGTTTGGCGTGCATGGTCATGGAGTGCCACTTGTTGGGTTGCTGGCCTTTCTGATAGATGTGATAATCATCGAGGTTATCCTGCTTTCATTTTTGTATTTACTAACAACTTCAAGGTAACATGAGAAACATTACAATATGGTCGGTAGAAAGTAACTGTTCACCACCCCGTGCTTCACGTTTCGTTTTGATGTAAAATTACCGCAAGTTATCAATCCACAAGGACGACATGGAGCAGCCTGACCTGAGTGCGATGGATCACGCCGCCAAGGATGATC
>JAJYPA010000319.1 GCA_021795795.1 Pseudomonadota bacterium
ACGAACCTATTGACTCGCATCTGTGGGTTGAAACGTCACCCCTGCCTACACGACTTAATAGGCAGGACGCGGATCGGCGCTTGTTACATGTACGAACAAGGGCCGCGCCTACGGGTCGGATCTGTTGTCCGACCCGTAGAGGGTCAGGGAGAGCGCGTAGCTAGACCCTGACATCCACGACGACTGGCGGCATGCCAGGACAAAGACTGCGATAGGCAACCTCGCCCGTGCGTTGACGTCCCGCATGTGAACTGGGGAAGGCTGGTATCGATGCCAAGGGAGTGAGCCCCCCGATGCGCTACCAGCTGGCGGAGCCCCCGTAGTAGTCGGAGACCGGGAAAGCCGGTCACAGGGCGAAGGGGGGCAGTTTAGGTGGCTTGAGAAGCGGATTACCTGACCCAACGAGGTGAAGACCTTTGATAATCAGTGAAATGCAACGCAAGCTGGCGGTATGGTCAACGGAGGACAAGGAACGCAGGTTCGATCGCCTCCTGAGACTGATCGCCGACAAGACTTGGCTGGCTGAAGCCGCCCGCATCACCCTGGCGTCCCAGGGTGCGGGTACACCGGGCGTCGATGGCGTCGACAAGACCACACTGGAGAGCAATCTACATGGTGAGCTGGCGACGATACGCACCGAGCTGATAGCGGGCTGTTACCAGCCGCTCCCCGCGCGGCGCGTCTATATCCCGAAGGCGAACGGCAAGCTGAGGCCTTTAGGTATCCCGAGTCTCCGGGATCGAGTGGTACAACGGGCCATGCTCATGGCCATGGAGCCCATTTGGGAGAGTGACTTCCATGGGGCTTCCTACGGCTTTCGGCCGGCCCGCAGCGTGCACCATGCGATACGTACGGTCAAATTGCAGTTGCTGGGCCATGATGAACGGGGTGCGGCCGGTCGCTGGGTCATAGAAGGCGATCTGGCAAGCTATTTTGACACCGTCCATCACCGGCTGCTTCTGCGCGCCGTCCGTCGCCGTATCGCCGACCCGCGCTTCCTCGCCTTGCTGTGGCGTTTTATTAAGGCGGGCTGCGTGGATCGCGGTCTCTTTCGCGCGGCCAGCGAGGGAGTTCCTCAAGGGGGCGTCATTTCCCCCTTGCTGTCCAACATCATGCTGCACGAATTCGATGCGTGGATGGAGCGGAACTACCTTAGCAAGAAGGTGCGTAAAGACCGATGGGCATGGAACTTCGGCATTCTCAAGAAGCGGCCCATTGCCGTGAAAGAGAACCGGCAGTGGAAACCCGCAATTTCCTACTGCCGCTATGCTGATGACTTTGTGGTGATCGTCAAGGGAACACGGGCACATGCCGAGGCGGTACGTGACGCGTGTCGCGCGTTCCTGGAGGATACGCTCAAGCTCACGCTGAATATGGAGAAGACCCATATTACGCACGTGAACGACGGCTTTGTCTTCCTCGGTCACCGCATCATCCGCAAGCGAGGGCCACGCGGGACCCTGCGTCCTGTCACGACGATCCCCTGGACGAAGTACCGGGCCTTTACGGCGAAACTCGTCAAGACCTTGTCCGGCGGTTACAGCACCAACAGAATGGACCTGATAGAGGGCCTAAACCGCACGCTTGCGGGATGGGCCCACTTCTATCAATACACCGACTATACAGCCACCCTCTTTAGCCGCGTGGACCGCGTGGTCTTCTGGAAGTTGGGATACTGGCTCGCCCGCAGGTACCGGCGCGGAATGCCGAGCCTGATGCGCGAGTTTATCCGATCCCCAGAACCTGGGCGGGCCAAGACGTGGGTCCTGAAGGGGCAAAATAGCCGGGGGTGGTATGGTGAACTGGCGCTCAAGCGCCTCGTCACCAGCCGCAAAGGTCCTTTCCGGTGGCGGACTCCCGAACGGAATCCCTACCTCATTTGCGATCCTCAACGGCGGTTGTGGGAATCGCGGTATGCTGATATCGCCTTTGCCATGAGCAACACCTAAATGGAGAGCCGGATGCGCTGAGAGGTGCAAGTCCGGTTCGGGGAGGAGAGGCCGGGAAATAGCGCGACTACGCCCGGTCTCTTACTCCACTCCCCATGGCCCGAGGCTTTTGCTATCTGGTCGCCATCATGGACTGGGCCATGCGGGCGGTGCTCTCCTGGCGGCTTGCCACCACCTTGGAGGCCGACTCCTGCGTCGAGGCCCTGAAGGAGGCTCTCGCGCGCTTTGGGGCCCCGCAGATCTTCAACACTGATCAAGGGGCGCAATTCACCTCCGAGGCCTTCACGGGCTGCCTGAAGGCCCGCATGATCGATATCAGCATGGATGGCAAGGGGTGTTGGCGGGACAACGTGTTCGTCGAACGGCTGTGGCGCTCCGTCAAATACGAGGAGGTGTATCTCAAGGCCTACACATCCATACCAAAAGCGCGAGCCTCTCTTGCTAAATACTTCGACTTCTATAACCATGAGAGATGTCATCAAGCCCTGGATCGACGGACACCGTGGAAGGCTTACACCACAGGGTCCTGGGATCTAGCCGCTTGACCAACCCGGCAGATAATCCACTTAAGGATCGGGAGATTCTGTCCAGGGGTTGGGGTCCACCTCATAGTGAACCAGCGACACGTTCATCGCGTCCATTTGACACCCTGTAGAGCTGACCGCGAGAAGGTGCTGGCATCTACGACAAGGACGCGCTGCGCGTCCCCGTATAGATGATGGGGCCGCGATCATCCCACATCGCAAAGGCGCGCAAGCGATTGCTCAGACTCAGGCGCGCCGCATTTGCTGAAGCTAGAGTCCGCTCCTCAAGAATCGACATCGTCGAAAATGCTCCGGGTGCCATGTGGCTTGTCGATGGCCCCGGCTGTGCCGAGCGACCGGGGTGCCCTATCTGGACCTACACGGTCGTTGGCATTGATCCAGTCTTTCGCCAGACCGATCTCGCGATCAATGATCCGTACCGCTTCCGCGTCATCGCCGTACCTGTCCTTCAGCGTCTTGAAGCTTTCGAACATACGTTCCATGTATTCATCGGCAGGTTCCTCACCCCTGTATCCATCCTGTTCATCTTCGCGCACCCTGCCCAGCCTTGGCAGGAGGTCTGCGCGGACCCTGGCGATAAGCGCATCGAATTCAGCATCTGTGAACACGCTGCGAATATTTCCGTCGTCGAGCGCGTACACGTCTTCACCACCGATGGCATATGCGCTCACGGCTTGAACGAAGATTTTCCTGTTCTCCTCTGGCAGCAACCCGAACTCATGCACACGCACAGCAAGGGCTACCTCGGAAGAAGACCTCAAAAACAGGCCGGGACGGCAAACCTTGTCAATCAGTTCCGGGTTCGTCTGAAGGTAGAGGGTCAGAAATTCCTTCGAGCACCGCCGGGTGAGGAATGAATGCAGCGACCACTTCGCGCCCCAAATCGCCAGATGCTGGGACTTGTACTTCTCGCTCGCAGTGAACTCCACAAGCCGCGCGAGCATCTGCGGATAGAGCGGCTTTGGTACCATCACCGCTTGCTCAATACCGACAGTGCCGCAAGTTACCTGCTCGATCAGATTCTCGGTGGCGCTTCCCAGCAGGAAGATGCCCAAAAGTTCCGGACTCCGAGCCAACGCCGAGGCAAACGCGTCGCCGATCGTCGGGTGTTTAAAGCGCCATACCGACTCACCGTCCGCCTGCTGGTGCAGGACGAGACTGCCATTCAAGGCCTCCAGTGCCGTAATGCATTTTCCGAGGCTACTGCCTAGCCTGCACAGCGCATCTTCTTCCGTTTCCTGCAATGAAATCGGACTTTCGAGATAGTCCTTCTTCATATAGATAAGCGCTAGCGCCGCCATGCTGTCCTTATCCAGTCCGTCGAGCATTTCCTGCAGCAATTCCTTCCGCTTCTGCACGAATTGACCAAGGTGATACTCCGTCAGATGGAGCCGCTTGGTGAAGGTTGGGTCCGCAAGCCGTCTGGCAATTTCGGGAATGAAGCGTGGGTGTGCCGCCACCGACGACAGGTGCGGCTTGATCGCGGCCTTGAACGCAGGGGGCTGACTGCCGAGCTTCAGATGATTGTAAAGAATCTGCTGCTTCTCTTGAATTGAGAGGTCGTGAACGTCGATCACTACCTGGCTCTCGTTGAGCAGCGGGAAGGCGCCTTCTTTGAGATCACGCCGGGCACGCTGGTAGATGTAGTCCCGCGAAGTCATCACGATCTTGGCTCCCTGGCGCAGCATCGTCCTGACTTGCGGCAGGATGCGGTTCCACGAGTGTGCCAGAGACGATTCGTACTGCATGATGCCAAAGGCGTCGTCAACCCAGAAGAACTGCGACGGCTCCTCCGGATTCCACCGCTCTTCCACCTTGGCTGGATCATTCAACTTCAGCACTGACGAGCCCCATTTATCGGCAGCGGCCATGGCCAACATAGAGGCGATCGTTGTTTTACCTGCCGCCGGCTCGCCAATCAGCATCACGAACCCGTGTTCGTTTATAGCCTCCACCGCTTTTCCGTAGGAGGCCGTGATGACTACCTTCGCGAGGTCTTCGCGCATCGACTCCAGCACCGCTCTGGCTTGTGCATAGGCGCGCTCATCCAGAATTTGGCTCAAGTCTCCGAGCCCATACATGCGCGGCACATGCATGCGCAGGCTCTTCCTCTGCCTGACCTGCTGATTGATCCAGGTGGATCCATAAACCAAAACATGCTGAACCCCGGCTTGGGCCAACAGGGCTTTAACCTTGTCCGTCTGTGCCCCTGAAACTCCGGCGTTCGTCATCAGTATGTAAACGTCGCACTGACCTGCGGCTACGAGCTTGCGAACCTTCTCGATCTCGTCGTGGATGTCTGATGGCCTTAGGTTATGCCCGGCCACCGCCGTGAACTTGCACTGGATCACGAAGCGGCCTGCATAGACTTCGCCCGGCGTAGGAGTCCAGGTGCCGGCAAACGCGCCATCCTTGCCCGCGTCGTTCGAATCGAGGAACGATTCGACAGTCTGCCCCAGAACCTCGCAGCAGATCGTCTGGCATAGCTGCTGAAAGCTGTTCCACCCTAGGCGGTGCAATTCGTACATGGCTACCGGCCTACGCGAAGGTCAAGCCCATCCAGCGCCTCGAGGGTTTGAACCACTGTTTCCACAAGGGCAGCGTCAAAGTCATCACGGTTTGCTTCTTCGTGCGTGCCCTTGTTCAGATAGGTCCACACTAGATTAGCAGCCGGGATCCCAAGAATCTGGCCGTAGGCGGCCACCAGCAAGGGCTTGTTGGCGTGATTGAAGGTCGCTGCGTCATTCAGCCGTTTGAGGAGCGCATCGCAGAGGTTGCGCAAGCCAGGCTCTGCTCCGACGTTAGCGAGCTGCAGGTTCAGCACACCCTGATCGTGACTGGCGAGCCAGCGCCACACCTTCTCAGACAGCATTTCGAGGCCCTGCCGGGAAGACGCCAGGGCCTCGCGGTTGTCCAGTGCATCTATTGACGCCCGGGCCTTCACGACATAGTTCTTGCTCGGGACATTACCGGTCACGCGAGGATGGTAGTTGCCGGTGTGGTTGCGGAACAGGTAGACCTGGCAATCGTCACGCCGCTGGCCGGGCAAGTGCTGCTGGATGTCCTTGATAAATTCGTTGCTGTGGCAAGTGACGATGAGTTGCGTTTGGGCGAAATGGTCACTCTCGAAGATCGTCTCGCGAATGCCGCTGCGATGGTCGTGGTCGATAGCGTTGATCGCGTCGTCGAACACGATCAACGGGCTTTGGATGCTCTGGCTCTTGGCGAGGAGAATCGCCAATCCCAAGCAGCGGATGTGGCCTTCGCTCAGGATGCGCAGGGCGTCCACGCGGACCTGCGGGTTGCCCCGGAAGGAAATCTCAATCTTTTGTTCACCGGTCACTGGCAGATGAAGCGCCGCGAGCTTGTCAAGTTCCAAGTCATTGCGGTTGAACTCGTTGTAGAGATTCATGGCCGCGTCGTTAAGGCCCGCCATCAGGGTGCCAGGAAGCTCGTTTCGGTAGCTCCGGAGCAGGGCCAGGAAGCGGTCGTATGCGGTCTTGATTGGAGCGTCGCGCGCGATGTCGCGCGCTTCTTGGGCAACGTCGCGGATGAGTGCCGCGTTGTCCACAGCGAACGCCGCGATCCGGCCCTTGGCCGCTGCAACGCCATCGACAAGCTGTTGCCGCTTAAAATCTTGGGCTTGGACAAACAGTTGGAAAGCAATGAGCCCGTCACGCTCGGTGATGTACCCTTGGCGCTCCTGGCGGGCCAGCAGCGAAGCCGCATCTTGCACCGCCACACGGTCGGCGACTGCCAAAATCTGCTCGAGCGTCACGGGGGCAGCCGCAGCGCCGCTCTCCTGCGCCGCCCGGGCGGGGTAGACTGCCGTCCACCAATCTCCCGCAGGCTCGGCTGCCAGACCTACAAGATATCGGCCCACCGGCGTCTCTTGCTCCCCATGGGCCGCGACGAACGCGGCCAGGTTGGCAACCTGCCGGTGGATCTCACGCGACGCGGTGGCAACTTTGCCTTGTGCAGTCTTGCGCTCCTCTTGCAATTCGCCGAGCTCCTTCAACTGCGCCAAGCCGTCCGCGGCCTTGTCGAAGGGGTTGGCTTTCGCGTTTGCCAACGGCGTGTCACACGCAGGGCAGTGGTCGCCTTCGGTGGCTTGCAGAGCCATGACTGCGGTGTAGAGATCCTTGAAAGAAACCTGGCTGCTGCGGGCCTCAAGCTTGGCGACAATGCCCGTGAGCTCTTCTTGGCCCAGGTGCGACGCCTCGAAGGCGCTCAGCAGGCCTTCACGCGAAAGGTCGATCGCCGCTGTTGGCACGGCGTTGAGGATGCCTTCGAGCTGCTTCAGGCGGCCGGGCGCGCCGGTTGTGCCGATAAGCGCCTTGAGTCCTGCATACGTCATGCCCGCAGAGTGCGTAAGGGCGAGGGCAGCCTCTTCGCTAGCCAGCCCCAGCAGGGCTTTCGCCTCGCCATTGACCATGTCTTGGTCGGTAACCAGGGCGTTGCCCTTGCTGGTCAGCGCAAGTTGCTTGGTGGCGGTCAGTACGAGCTGCTGGTCAATGGACTCGTTGAAGTGGCCTACGAACTCGTTGAACTTGTCCATTCCGAATAGTGTGGCGATTAGTTCGGTGCGTTGGGCAAGCGGCCGAGCGGCGATTCGGGAGAACGCGTCGATCCGGTTCTTCTCGATGAAGCAGAACCTGAATGTGTTCGGGTTTGAGACGACCCCGACTTCCCGGTTCTGATTGTCGGTCGCCCGCAGAATCGGCGGCTCAAAGCAGCGCGCGTGGAGGTTGGCGAGATATGTGCGTCCGTCGATGCGTTTGGTCTCGGCCTCTTCGACCGAACCAAGCAGGCCGTATTCCAGACCTTCGCAAAAGCTGGTTTTGCCGCTGCCGTTGGGGCCGTAGAACAGGATGACCCGCTTTTTTAGATCGAAGAGTTCGGGCGTCCGAAAGCCTCGGAAGGGGCCGATAGTCATGTTCCGCAGCCGTTGCCACGGCCAGGTGCCATCGGCCGCCACAGCTTGGGTATTGGGCGGTCCGTCGGGTGTCTGGGCCAAGGCCCTGCGAGCGTGATCGACCAAGTAGGTGGACCGCTGACTGTGCTGGCGAACGGTCTTAGCCAGCCCATCAAAGTTGGCCAAGGCGAGGTTCGCCAGTCGCTTCACCTCTGGTGGGGCGTGGGTGGTTGGCAGATGCAGCCACACTATGAACCGCTCAAAGTCTCGCTTAGCAGATGCCATATACCCACCCATCTTTTGTATTGTTGTCTACTACTCACGCACTACGTGAACTGGTTATGGCGAGGCCCAGGTGCCAAGTATGCCTTTACGCCAATCCCACAAGGGCTTGACCGCACGAAAACGGTCAGCGAAGTCTCAGACGTTGGCTTCAGACTGCATTTTGAGGGGTCGCAGAGCCGCCGATCACCAACGTCGGATGATGGCCGATATTACACGTTCCAAAGTTGGACGGAAATGACTGCTTCCGCTGCGCTGCCGTCGCTCGTAGCTGGAGGGTGAATAGCGGCAACGGTTCGAGAGTCTACATGCCTTGCTGCAGACGCCAGGGTAGTAGCTCAGAAAATCCGAGTTTTCGTGGTTATCTTGTTCTTTAACCGTTATTGGCACAAAACGGCATCTGGGTAGGGCTCCTTGTGCCAGCCAGTTCTTGCACGAGACGAGCGTTTCTCCCATGGCTGTCTTGTGATCTTTGGTCAACGACTTTTTGCATATAGCCTTCTTATCCAAGAATCAGGCGGACACGAGCGCGTCTTAGCTCCGCGTCCCCGCCCGCTCCTGAAACGCCGCATACACAGCACGCGCTAACATCCCCTGCATGACGATAAACGTCCGCTCGTCTTTCAGCATCTGGTCGGCGATGCGGTTGTGGCTTTCCTGTCCATCGAGAATAATGTCGGTCAGGATGGCCTTGAAATCGCCGAGCGCAAACTGCTCCTCCGTGTTATGGGTGGCCTGTTCGGCCAAAGTCGTGTTCTCGAGGCACTTACCCTGGAGGGTGGTGACATAGCCCACGAGGTCGGCCTCGCTCAAATCGCCTGAGAAAAGGTCGTTCATCCGCTCGACGATGTCGGCCAAGCGGCGCTTCTCATCCTCCAACGCCTGGCCGGAAAGAGCGGCTGAAAGAAGCCGAGGTCGCCCGCCTGAAGCGGGATATGGCGCGCCTGGAAGAGGAGAACGCGTTTTTAAAAAAAGCCTCGGCGTACTTCGCGGCGAGACAGTCGAAGTGAAGTACGCCCTGATCCGGCGCCACGAAGGCCAGCATGCGACCGCCCTCATGTGCGACCTGCTGTCGGTCTCCCGCAGCGGTTACTACGAGTGGCGGGACCGTCCCACCCCGCCCCGCACAAAGGCCGATGAGAGCCTCCTGCGGGCCATACGGCGCATCTATCATGAGCACAAGGGGCGGGCCGGTTCACCGCGCATCACCTGGGCGCTCCGTCACGAGGGGCGA
>JAJYPA010000320.1 GCA_021795795.1 Pseudomonadota bacterium
TCGCGATGAGTTACAAGAAGAGGCCCTGCCCCATGAGTTATGCTGGACTGCAAGCTGAATTTTCATTTTTGGCGCTGCACAGGCGTCGACCTCTCGTGTCGAACAGTTCGTTGGAACGGACGTTCCCGTTACTTTTCCAGCAGGGATCAAAAAGAAGCCAGAAAAAAGGTACGAGGTTGTGAAATATATTTCAGCATATGACGTTGGAAGCTCAAATTGGATTGACTATCCAAAGCACGTTGAGTCGCTTATTCTGAGAATATCTAAGCCAATTCTGAATAAACAAATTGGTTTTCTAGAAAAGGCATACATAGAACTATCAGAAAGCTAACACGCGCCTACAGCGGACGCATAAAATGCGCGCGCCGCTGATGACCGGCGTTAGCCCGCAGTGACCGAGAGGGCGCATCGCGCGAAGTGGAACAGCCTATGAACTATATCAAGTCCAAAAAACGCGTCGCCGACCATGGGGAGGTCTTCACCCCCGCGTGGATGGTCGAGGCCATGCTCGACCTCGTGAAGGGCGAGACAGAGCGCATCGACTCCCGCTTCCTGGAGCCGGCGTGCGGGAGTGGCAACTTTCTTCTGCTCATCCTGCAACAGAAGCTCGCCGCCGTAGAGCTTAAGTTCGGGAAGTCCGACTTCGAAAGGCGCCACTACACACTTCTCGCTGTGATGTGCATCTATGGCATCGAGCTCTTGGAGGACAACATCGCCGAGTGCCGCAAGAACATGCTGGAGATCCTTGCCGACTATCTCAAGATCGGGGTGTCGGACGATCTCTATCGGGCTGCTTTCTACGTACTGTCGCAGAACATTGTCCACGGCGATGCCCTGAAGATGCGCACCGCCGACGATCAGCCCATCACCTTCGCGGAATGGGGTTACCTGGGCAAGGGCAAGTTCCAGCGGCGCGACTTTCGTCTGGATGCTCTTACAGGCTCGTCTGCCTTTAGCGCTGAGGGCTCGCTTTTCGCCCATCTCGGCAAGCATGAGATCTTCACCCCGATCAAGATCTACCCGTCGATGACGGTGAGCGAACTTGCCGCGCTTGGTGAAGCACCGAAGGAGACGCCATGAACGGACACGCCGGTTTCACCCTGCGCGGTCGCAACCCGGACGTGCTGACCTGCATCGCTAATCTTTCGAACGACGAGGTGTTCACGCCGCCGGAGTTCGCCAACTGGATGCTGGACACCTTGGCTGAGGCGTGGGCGGCGAGCCACAACGGCGCGAACCTCTGGGGCGACAAAACAGTGAAGTTCCTCGACCCCTGCACCAAGTCCGGCGTATTCCTGCGCGAGATCACCCGCCGCCTGACCAACGGGCTGGCGGATGAGATTCCGGACCTAGAAGAACGCGTCGATCATATCCTGACCCAGCAGGTGTTCGGCATCGGCATCACCCGGCTGACCGCCATGCTGGCGCGGCGCAGTGTCTATTGTTCGAAGTACGCCAACGGGCAGCATTCCATTGCCAAATCCTTTACCAGCGACGCAGGCAACATTTGGTTCGAGCGCATAGAGCATACATGGGAAGGTGAAAAGTGCAGATATTGCGGAGCCAACCGGCGTGACTACGACCGTGGCGAAGGGCTCGAAACCCACGCCTATGCGTTTATTCACGCCGACGAAGTGAATGCGCAATTGAAAGAGATATTTGGAGGCAATATGCAATTCGACGTGATTATCGGCAACCCGCCGTACCAGCTTGGGCAAAGTGGTGGCGACGCAGTGGGCGGCTTCGCGATGCCGATCTACCAGAAGTTCGTTCAGGCCGCGAAAAGCCTTGACCCGAGATACGTTGTTATGGTGACTCCGTCGCGGTGGTTTGCCGGCGGGCGAGGACTTGACGAGTACCGCAGCGAAATGCTCGTGGACAAGCGGATGAGGGCACTCGTGGATTTTCCTGATGCGGCCGAAGCCTTTCCCGGCACCCAGATCAAGGGCGGGGTGTCCTACTTCCTCTGGGACAGTTCGTGGAACGACGCTTGTGAAGTTACAACGATTCATGGAGGCGGACCGACTTCGCCGCCGATGAAGCGGTACTTGGGCGCCTATGACGTCCTCGTCCGGCGCAACGAGGCAGTGCCTATTCTGGATAAGGTGCTCAAACTCAATGCCAATGATGGGTTTGCAAATCTGGCCTCGAAGGTCTCCCCCATCCAGCCATTCAGCATTCGCACCAATTTCCGGGGTGCAGATACACCAAAGGGCATGAAACAGCCCGTCCGGCTGATTCGGAAAGGTGGGGAAGCATTTATCGAGCGCTCCGAGGTTCCGAGAAACGACGCATGGATCGACGAATGGAAGGTGCTACTCGGTCGCGCCTACGGCGCTGGGGATTCCTTTCCGCACCAGATATTCAACTACCCAATAATCGCGGGGCCGGGAACTGCCTGCACTGAGACTTATCTTGTAATCAGCCGCTTCAAGAAGGAGGTAGAGGCGAGGCGCTTCGCGGAGTTCTTGCGTACTCGGTTCGTCCGCTTCCTCGTGTCTTTGCGGAAGAACACCCAAGACATCTACAACGAGCGTTTTCAGTTCGTGCCCGATCTGCCGATGGATCAGGACTGGGATAATGTGAAGCTCTACAAGAAGTACAGCATCACCAAGGACGAAATCGCATTCATCGAAAACATGATCCGGCCGATGGATAAGGGTGATGAGTAAGACGATCGAGGAAATCCTCGCACCCAAGCCGCAAGCGTGGCCACGCATCTACGCCTATTCCATTGACGACGCTGCGCACGAAGGCCTCCTCAAGGTGGGCCAGACCACGCGCGATGTAAAGCAGCGCATCGCCGAGCAGCTCAAGACCGCTGCTATCAAGAACTACCGGATCGAGCTGGACGAATCCGCCGAACGCGAGGACGGCAGTATCTTCACCGATTTTGATGTGCGCGCGGAGCTGATCAGGAAGGGGTTCGAGAATACTGAGCTGGAATGGGTGCGCTGTTCGGTCGAGGACGTGCGCACCGTGCTCACCGAACTGCAAACCGGCCAACGATTCACGGGAACGCATCACGAAACCTTCCTCATACGCCGGGAGCAGGCGGAGGCGGTGGACAAGACCTTCGACTACTACCAGTCGATCTGGGCCGAAAGCAGTAATGCGGTACCGCGCTTTCTGTGGAACGCGAAGATGCGCTTCGGCAAGACCTTTACCACCTATCAACTCGCCAAGAAACTGGGGGCCAAACGGGTTCTGGTGGTGACCTTCAAGCCCGCCGTCGAGGATGCCTGGCAGACCGATCTTGAGAGCCATGTGGACTTCGATGGCTGGCAGTATCTTTCGCGCTCGTCTGGCAGCGATCCGACACAGATTGACCACAATAAGCCCGTGGTCTATTTCGGCTCCTTTCAGGACCTGCTTGGTCGGGACTTGGCGGGCAATATCAAGCCCAGGAATGAATGGTTGCACACCATCAATTGGGACCTGGTGGTATTTGATGAGTATCACTTTGGCGCATGGAGGGACAGCGCCAAGGAACTGTTCGAGGGCGAAGAAGACGCAAGTGCCGAGATCAAGGCCGAGTACGGTACGGCCCTTTCTGGTCGGGCCACCAAGGGCGCCAGCATTGAGGAGTTTCAAGAAGAATTTCAGGAGCTCGCCGAGGCTGAATCCGATTTCCTGCCCATCACTACCCGAGCCTACCTCTACCTTTCCGGCACGCCGTTTAAGGCGCTGGCGACCGGCGAGTTCATCGAAGAGCAGATTTTCAACTGGACCTACACCGACGAGCAGCGGGCCAAGGAGGCATTCGCCGCCGAGCATCCAGATCAGCGGAATCCCTATGGTCCGTTGCCGCAGATGCGTCTGTTGACCTACCAGATGCCGGACGAGTTGCTGGCGGTTGCTAGCGGCGGCGAGTTCGACGAGTTCGATCTCAACGAGTTTTTCGCTGCGACGGGCAGCGGTGAATCCGCGCAGTTCAAGCACAAGAGTGAAGTGCAGAAGTGGCTGGACATCATCCGTGGCAGCTACATGCCCAAAGCGACGGAGTATCTGAAGATCGGCACGCGGCCGCCGTTTCCCTATTCGGATGTGCGCCTGCTGACGTACCTTCAGCATTCATTCTGGTTCCTGCCCCACGTCGCGGCCTGTCATGCAATGGCCAATCTTTTGGCGGAAAAGTACAACACCTTCTGGCATGACTATCGGGTGGTCGTTGCTGCGGGCGCTTCGGCGGGCATCGGGTTGGATGCCCTGCCGCCGGTGCGCAAGGCTATCGGCAGCGGTTTCGATAGCAAGACGATCACGCTCTCCTGCGGTAAGTTGACGACCGGTGTGACCGTGCCGCAGTGGTCTTCCATCCTGATGCTGCGCAACCTCAAATCACCAGAGACTTACTTTCAGGCCGCATTCCGGGTGCAGTCGCCCTGGTCGATCAAGAACCCGAACGGCGACAACCCGAACGAGGAGGAAGTCCTCAAGCCCGTCTGCTTCGTGTTCGACTTCGCGCCCACGCGGGCGCTGCGACAGCTTTCCGAATACGGCATTGGGCTCGCGCCCAACGAGCCCAACCCGGAGAACGCGGTCAAGGATTTGGTGTCGTTCCTGCCGGTGCTTGCCTACGACGGCGCGAACATGACGCAGATTGACGCGGGCGGCATTCTCGATATCGCCATGGCGGGCACCTCGGCCACGCTGCTGGCGCGCAAGTGGGAGAGTGCCTTGCTGGTGAACGTGGACAACGACACCCTGCGCCGCATCATGGACAGCCCGGAGGCCATGGCCGCCGTGGAGCGCATCGAGGGCTGGCGTTCGCTGGGTGACAACATCATCGAGACCATCATCAACAAGAGCGAAAAGGTCAAAGACCTCAAGAACAAGGCCAAGGAGGGTGATCTTTCTGCGAAGGAGAAGAAGGAACTCTCCGAAGAAGAAAAGGAATACAAGTCCAAACGTAAACTGGTGCAGGAAAAGCTCATCAAGTTCGCCACGCGCATTCCGGCGTTCATGTACCTGACCGACTTCCGCGAAAATACCCTTCAGGATGTCATCACCAAGCTTGAACCGGAGCTGTTTCTCGCCGTCACCGGCCTGACGGTGCAGGACTTCCATTTGCTGGTGCGGCTGAAGGTGTTTAACACCGAGCAGATGAACCAGGCGGTCTTTGCTTTTCGCCGCTATGAAGATGCTTCGCTTCTCTATACGGGAATAGAGAGCCACGAGAGGCTGGCGCGCATCGGATTGTATGACACGGTGGTCGCAAGGGAAGAAGCGCTGCCCTATGATACTGTGGGCTAGCAGCACATTCGCGGCGCAGCGAATGTGAGCGTTGTGCGGATATCCGCGTTACACAGAAGAGGATAGAAATGGCACGCAGAGCGTTTTACAGCTTTCATTGTACAGGCCATGGGCGACGAGGCCCTGAAAATGATCGCCAAGGAAGTGGCCGATACCGGGCGCCAGAACACCCGCATCGACTGGTCCATCCGCGAACAGGCGCAGGCGCATCTGCGGCGCATGGTGAAACTGGTCTTGCGGAAACATGGATATCCACCTGACATGCAGGAAGGGGCGGTGAATACGGTTATTGAATAGGCTGAGGGGTTGGTGGGGTAATCGGCAAAAGGCGAACTGACCCCCGATACCGCCCATCGCGCCATTTTAAATGGCTGGATTATCTACAGGAACTCGTAAAGTCAGCCTGGAATATTTGGCAATAGTAGACAGTCCCGTTTCAAGCGGCCAATCGTGTGCCCGTGCCTCTTCTGGCTTTGTGGGACATGCGTAAATAACGTAATATTTTTTACTTCCATGCACATTCCAAAAGCACCAATGACGAGTTAAGACTGGAAGTGGTCACTCTGCAGCAGAATGACATCATTCGACCCGCCGCCGCCATTCGCCCTGCCGGTAGGACCGACAGGAATGCAGCGGTAGCCGTCATTCATAGTATGGCTTGATGGGCTTGGCCAGGGGTTTACTAACACAGAATGGCGGATGGGATGTTCGAAAGATTTTCACCCCAAAACCTGTCCAGAAATCCTGTGTTCACAAAATGATAGCATTGTTTAACTCTTCTGTAGCTATATTTTTTATTTTTCCGTAAGAAAAACCAACAATTTTGTTTTCTTGATCAACAAAATAGTCGTGTAGAAACGATACGATAACTATATGATCATCATATATGATATGAAGCTGATTGTTGTATTTTTCAGAACGCGGAAAAATTCTCCAGTGAACAACTTCCCCATCAAAAGTAGTTTCTTTTCCGTCTGACCTGAAAACAATCAGCTTGTCCTTTAATTCAATAATAGTACCAAATGGTGCCGTTCCAGTAGATATTATTTCTTCAGTGTTAAATTCTGTTGCCTTCGACCCTACTCCTGTGAACTCATCATCATTATTTTCGGCCGTTATCTGGTAGTTGAAAACTTCTATCACCTTGTTACTTGAAAAAAATATTTTCTCATGAGACCCCCACATTTTTGATTCTTGTGGAGATTTAAAAATTTCGTCTTTTTTTATTATTTTTCTTAAAATTCTTGTCTTTTTTTTCTTATTTTTTTCTTTAATTTCCTTGAAGTTTGCGAAAAATGCATTGTTATTTTCCCATGCTAATATGCTACCGAAAGACCATTCGCAACCGCTGCAGGGAGTGCTGCAAATTATTTTAGGATCTCCAAAAAACTTTTCTGAATTTACGTATAGCGGTATCTCTATAAGGCCATCTTTTCCGGATGCTGCGGCAATGGCCGTATTTCTATTTGACGATTTAACTTGAAGGATCATTCCATCATGTTGTTTTGTTGTATTTTTTTTCATCTCCCTTGTTCCAGCAAAAGATCTTAAAACGGAAAACAATCCATCGTTTCCGGAAGCTAATATTCTATTGTAATAAATGTCCGTGTCTGTCGTAAGAAAATCAAAAGAGCTATCAAATGTTCTGGAATATTTAGTGCGTAACTCGTCATTAGCTTCTATTTCAATTTTTGTCACCTCTTTTATCTGCTGTAAAATAATTGACAATATTTTATCGTCTTTAATTATACCCCTAACTTTTGAATTATATAATATGTCGCTATCAAGAAAAGCGATTCTTATGGCCGTTTGTATTGATTTATTATTAGAGGCCAAATCATCTATCATTGATTCCCAATCAATTTTTGTTAAGCTTCCATCAGATCCAAAAAGGATCATATCTCCAGCGTAAATCTGAGAATCCCAGAAATCTCCAGGAATGTGCATGATTACAGGGCGCATTTTCTACCCCTATGTATTTTTGATAACTTGGCTTTATTTATGTATCCTGAATTCCTCCAATTATTTAGCACCTGCGGGCTAGGCTTATCCCAGGGGCTTGCCCAGTGTGCAACAGGATATCCGTGCCATATTGATTGATCTTCTACAAATTTGCAGATATATAAATCATCAGTATTGGGACTCGGGGAAATCCCTAGTTTTTGAGGTTTGTTGTTAATCAGGTGAAGTCCATAATAAGAGCCGTTAGTTATCCATCCTGCTTGTGATGATAGATTATACGCACCTTTTTCTTCTGATATATTAATAGTCCACTGTGACTTTTGACTAGAAAAAGAAGTGTCGCGATGTTGCTGGTTCGGAATGTATGTCATTTTCATTCAAATTTAACGTGTTGTACATAACTTAACTTACGCGACATCTGCCACCCTTCCCGATTCCTTGGCCTTGCGGCGTTGCGTTAGTCGATCGCATGCCTGTGGTCTCCACGAACGACTCATGATGCTCCAAGATTACCTGTTCGGCCCATGGATTGGAAGAAGTAGAGGCCCAGAAACGCCCGGGATCAATGATCATCTCGACCTTCGCTACGCCAAACTGCCGAGCATGGGATCGAAGATGATAGGGAACGTCCGCTTCCAGTCTGATCCGGTCATTGGTGTTACGTCCCGCAATACTGTACGGACCACGATCGCAGGATTTTCGCTGAGGTGGCGGCGCATCTGCCCGCGCATGTGGCTATCGCCCGGGTAGAGTGGACACCATGGCCCCTTTTCCCCAAAGAAGTTGCTTCACTCACCGGATCCACACCGGGAATTCCAATGATCGCGATATTGCGTAATGGGGAGGTGGTCGATCGCGTTATAGGTAAGCAGAGAGACCCGGCATTGCTATCCCGAGCCATGGCTTCGATGTTTCGGGAGTGATCGGGCTCAGGCAAAGACGGTCGCCCATCTCCCAAGAGACTGAACGGTAGTGTTGCTTCAAAATTGAAACCGCCCAAAGTGACGAAGAATGGAAATTATCATAAAACTCCTGACTTCATAGGATTTAACTATTTCGATATCCGCTTCCAGATACCGTACCTCCCTGAGACTATTCCAGCAGTGCCACGTCATCACGCACCGCAGAAATGCGGACTTACGGAACGCGCTGCAGAAACTGAAATATCAATTGAGCGATCTGTTTCTGGCCAGCGGCGTTTGGGTGTACGCCATCCGCCTGGTAATACACATCAGCCCGGTGGGTCTTGAAAAATCGTCGCAACTCTGCATAAACCGGAATGACCGGAACGTTCATGGCGTGGCCCGCCGTATAAATATCCGGGATGGGGCCATGGATCAACATGGCCTCGCTGATACCGTAATTCGAGTGAATGATCGGCGGTGGCGTACAAATATAAATCTTGGGATGTGCCTTGAGCTGCGCGAAATGCCGAATCATCTCTTCCGCATTTGCGGTGAACTGGGAACCAAATTTTGGCCAATTTTGGGTGTTGGCATCATTGGTGCCCAACATGATGATAACAATATTGGGATTAAAGCTTGTGGCGGCTTGATATTCCGGTGTTTTCCAATAAGGAAGACCGCCATTCTTCAGCATGGTAGCCCCGCTGTGACCGAAGTTCGCAACTTGATAGTCGGTTCCCAGCAATTGCTGTAATTCCCCCGGCCATCCTTGCTTATGCCGCTGTGGAA
>JAJYPA010000321.1 GCA_021795795.1 Pseudomonadota bacterium
TGTCAACATTAGTGGAATAAACACCAGACGCGGTTCCATACCCACTCAAAAACAGACACGGCTCCGACGATCAGTAGCCATGCCAGCGAGAACGGCAACAGGATCAGAGCCACCAAACCGTCCAGGTCACCACCTGAAGCGAACGACCGAGTAAACGTGCCACGATTAGCCTGAAGGAGTCGCTGGTACTCTCTCAGCCGTCGATCAGCCTCATCCCTTTCCCTGGCGCGACGGGCGACCAACGCCCGCTCCTGCTCGGCGGCCCGTGCGCGATCCCCTTCCAGATTGCTCCATCCATGTTCAGAATACATAATGCACCTCCCGGTTTCAGGAGAGCATCATGCCCCCCTTCCACCCTATGCACGGCGCGGGAAGCGGTCCTGTGGACGGCCTATCAACCATACTGCCGCGCCAGATACTCGGTCCAGTCCTGCCTTTGTTGCGGCAACCGCTCCCGCAGCCACTCCACCGGCCAGCGGGCGCCATGCTCAGCAATCATCTCACGCACACGGGCTACGGACTTTCTATCGCTGACCGCGCAGAACGCCAGGGCCACCGGACCCATCGCCAGGGTAATCCGGCGGCGACCCTCCGGTGACACGATGTAGTAGTCCGATTTCGGTGTACTCTGCTGGAGCAACTTAATCTGGCTATCATTCAGCCCAAGGTCATGATACAGCGGGGCCGAATCATTGGCCGCCGCGTTCCGGTTGGGCAGCAGAATCTTGGTCAGACAGGATTCCATGATCACCGGCTTGAGCGGGCTATCCTTCAAGTCAGACAAGGATTGCGTCGCAAAGATCACAGATACGTTGAACTTGCGCATAACCTTCAACCACGCCTTGATTTTCTCTGCGAACAGCGGGTTGTCTATCATGGCCCAGGCTTCATCCAACAGGATGATAGCTGGAGAGCCGTCGAGAGATTTCTCAATGCGGTGGAAGATGTACAGGAGCACCGGCACAGTCACCAGATTGGCCATATCCCCACTGCCCAGCAGGTTTTCCAGTTCAAAAACACTGAACCGCGCACCCTCCAGAGATAGCGCATCCGTATTGGCGTCCAGTAGGTTGCCCGTGCGTCCCGTCAGCGTGTAGAAATGCACCGCGGAACGGACTTCCTCGTCCTGCACCAGATTCTCGAAGTCGGTCATACTGCGACCGTCCGCTGCCGCCAGCGCCTCGATAGCCTGGTGGATACGATCCTGCCGTGCGGAGTCTACCGGCACCCCCTGCAATATGCAGAGATTGGCGATCCAGTCCTCCGCCCAGCGGCGCTCCGATGCGGACTCATGCACACGGGACAGCGGAGCAAACGTGATGGGGTTTTCATCGTTGCCAATGTCGTAGTGGCTACCTCCGACCGCCTGGCAAAGCGTAAAAATCGACCAGCCATTGTCGAATAAAAACACCCTGGCGTCCGGGTAGCGCAACTGCTGGGCGGCCATCAGAGAAAGCAAAACGCTCTTGCCCGCGCCCGTAGGACCCGCAATCAGCGTGTGCCCCACGTCCTCAACGTGATGATTAAACCGGAATGGCGTGTTACCTGTAGTTGCCCCGTAAAACAACGGCGGGGCCTTTTGTGACTTAGGGAACATCGCATCGCCGTTATCATCTTTTAGTACGCGATAAATATCCGCCGTGAACGGGTTCGGACTCAACTCGTCCCCCGTCCAAATACTGGTCGTCGGCGCGATATCCATCAGATTCATGGTATTCATCAGTGGACGGCGGACGTTTTCATAACAATGGCCTGGGATGGAGCCCATGAACGCCTCGAAAGCGTTGATGCTTTCCACACGCGAAACGAATCCTAAGTTGTCCAGGTGCTTGCGGACCATCTTCACTCTGTTTGCCATCTCCTTCTTGCTTGGCGAAAACAGGATAATGTTGGCGCTCATAAAACCAAACCGAATGACATTGCTGCTGGCCTCGGCAATGGCGGTATCCGCGTCCGCAGTCATACTGAGCGCGTCGGTATTCTCAAATGCGCTCCCCTCGCCGCCCATGGCCATACTGACCTGCGTACCGATGCCGTGCCGCTTCTGGAACCAGTTGCGGCGATACTTGTTCAGCATCCCAACAGATTCATTTGGATCGATAAAGATATAGCGCACGGAAAACCGCAACTCGACCGGCAGGGTGTTCAGCGATTCCAGAATTTCCGGGAAACTCTCTGACGGCCAACCAGAGATACTGATCGCCCGCATTTCCTGCCATTGGCCACCATCGTGGATTCGCGGCTCAAACCCGCTGACCACATCGTGCGCACCCAGCACCGCATCCAGGTAGGCCGGGATTTTCGGCACGCCGAGTTGGTGATAGTCGCCGGTCAGACAACCGTGGAGTTGGGTCAGCAGATCGGAACTGGATAGTGGCGCGACCACACCGGAACCACCGCAGATGTTCATGATGGTTTCCAGGTCCGTCGCAAAGCGGCTGATATGCTCTTTCAACGACTCACTTTCCTGGTCTGCATTCTCAAGTGCGAATTTGGTCACCCAAGACTCTGCTGTCACCGGAAGATCCCAGCTAAAAATAAAGGTGGTCCGACCTTCAAAATGGGCCGATTCTTCTTCATGCTGTAGGCGCCGCTCAGCATCAATTATGTGGGACACGGGATCTGGAAACATGCAGAGTTCTTCCGGAATGTAGCCCGGCGCTTCTTTACGCACCATGTCGATGTGCAGCGCCCATCCAGTACCAAGGCGGGCAATGGCGTGGTTCAGGTGCGCTGAAAGATAGTTCAGATCGTTCGGGCTGGAACTCTCCAGATCGGGGCCACCAAAGGTAAAGCCCGCCATCAAAGATCCGGACTTGTTCAACGCGATGCCCATTTTGTGGCGGTCAACGTCGCGCTCATCCACCAGAAAGGCGATGTTCAGCAGATCGGGCAGGGCCTTGGCTTTGGGACGATATTCAGCAAGATTCAGCATCTCATGCTCCTCAAATAGCGGCTTGGTAGGTGATCGTTTTCTGGACGAAATTAACAGTGATGGTGAGGCCAGGGTCCTTGTCCGCCATCCTCTTTAACAGAGTGAACGCCGTCGCGGTTTTGGGTGCCCAGGGCATGCCGATCTGCACCAACGCCATGGGTACCGACCTTTGCTGGATGAACCGCCAGCCGATTTGGTTGGCCACATAGCGCACAGCCTGGGATGCGGAGTAACGATACGCGGCGGGCAACGATATCGTCCGCCCCAGCGCGGAATTTACCGGGATGACCAACCCACAGGAGGTTGGCGGCTTTGCTGGCACCCGTGGACGCGCGGGCACATGTGGCGCCTGGGGCGAGAGTGCTTCACCCGTTACCGCCGTCCGCCCCCACCGCCAGCCGGCCGGCAACACATCAGCAGGGGCAACTGGGGCAGGCATGATCTTTACGATGGCCGACTGATTGGCTGCATCCTGATATAGCGGTGCGTACCACATAAGGAGTTCTCCCCTCTTCGCTCAGTGATTTAGTTGGTGCAGGGCATTCACCCAGGCACTCGCCGCATAGAAATTCTGTTGGTGGATCTGGCGGCGGTAGACCGCCATACCCTTATCGTCCTTCTTCGCTGCGATGGTCAGCATGAAATGCACCGCTGTCCCCAGCACCAGGCCCATGCCAATGCCCACTACGCCACCCACACCAAAGATCAGCGCTGCCACCAGTGTGGCATTGACGATGGCCAGTTCCCGCTCTGCCCCGCCCAACAGTTGTGGACGGAGCAAAGAGGAATGGATGGGTATGCGGCGAGTTAGCACCACTTCGCCAGTCGCGGAGGACATGGCTTACATTCCCAGCAGGTGGAGGAACGGATGCGCCATACCAATGACAGCCCCGCTAGATCCGGTGAGGTCGGATACGACAGACACGCCTCCCAAGGCCATGCTGCCGCCTGCCGCGATACCCATCACCTTGCGCATGCTGGAACCGTGTTCACCAAATGCCCACATCAAACCTGTGGCAACAATCGCAACAATGATGAAAACGTGAGCTACCGTACCGCTGAGATCCTGCTGGATATTCGTCAGCGGGGTGTCCCACGGCATGCCGCCACCACCACCGCTAGCCAATGCCGCTCCGGTGCCCAGGACAGACAGTACCACACCAGCCAAAAACTTCTTGACCTGCTTCAACTTCATTTTCATGGCCCGATCCTCCATTAAGTGAGAGCCCAATGATTTACTGCCTACATATTACTTATAGCACCGCTTTTCGATTCTATGACCGTCCTGTACGGGGCGGTCACCACCAACCACTATTGCAGCACCACCTGGTCGATTTCATTCCCGTCAGGGGCACGGCCGAAGAATTCAAGGAACCTCTCAAATTCTTCATCGCTGTCCTCATACCGCTCCTCGGCAACCGGATCAAACCGAATTACAAAAGAAATGAAAGCGGCGTCATCACTACTAAAATCTTCAGTCTGGCTCGTCATCACATACCCTCCTCAAAGTGGTTACATACCCCATATAGCATCAAAAACAAATGGGATGACGTTTGACCGAACAAAATTTCGTAGTCTGTCACCTCACAAAGCAAAGGGTATATAGCACCTGTTTTGGGAAATCAGGCCAGCATCCCATTCCGCACCTGCAAAAACCGCAATGCTTCTCCAACCGTCAGAAATTCCGCCAGCGTTTCCGCCATACCACATTTAGGGCAAGCCATTGGAGATATATACCGCACCAGAATTTTCCCGCCCTGATCCAGCAGCCAGCAGTTTGAGCAACATAATCTGAGCCGCTGATTGGCTCGTTGCAGTTGCATCGCTCGATCTGCACTCATACCACGATCCCGCCAATAAACATTCCGACTGGCCAGCACACAACGGCGGCGGCGCCCCATATACACCAAGGAGCCGGCCAGAAATGATGGACTAGCATAGGGGTAACAAGAAGAACCGATGCCACAGCCCAGTTCCGCATATTGACGTTGACGTGCATACGATGGCACTGGTCCATCGTCGCCCTGTCCTCATCACTGATGTCGGCGAAGGGATCTTTCTTTTCCACGCTCATGCGATCTCCCCCTGCTTTTTCACATCCCACATGCTCGTTATGCGCCGTCCCGCGGGATGGCTTTTATCTCTCTGTATCTGGATCACCAGATCCACCGCCTCAGCGATCAATTCTTTCTGCGAGGGCACACCCGCCTCCTGGCAGAGTTGGTCAAGACGCAACAAGGCCGCTTGCGGATTGTTGGCATGCACGGTAGCGGCACCGCCCGGGTGGCCCGTGTTCCACGCTTTGAGCAACGCCAGCGCCGAGCCGTCGCGCACCTCACCAACCACAATACGGTCAGGCCGTAATCGCATGGTGGCCTTTAACAGCCTGGTCATATCCACATTCGCCGTATCATCGGTCAACAGGTCCACAAAATTAGGGGCTGAGCACTGCAGTTCGCCCGTATCCTCGATCGTCACCACGCGCTGATCCAGGTCTGATATTTCCGATATGTACTGTAAAATGGCGTTGAGTAGCGTAGTTTTACCAGAACCCGTCCCGCCGCTTACCAGTATGTTTTTGCGTGATTCTATTGCCCTTTGTAGTGTGCCAAGCATGTCCAACTTCTTCTCTTCTACGACGATTTTTATTACTTTTTCATGCTCGTTTGACAGTATTCCCGCTTCCACATAATTGGTCAGTGTGTAGATGCTGCGTGCCGGTAAACGAATGGCGAATAACGGACCTTTTGATAATGGTGGCAAAATCCCCTCGAACCGCGCACATCCAAACGCCGGCGGCAACGACCCTTCACAAATGGGCTTCTCCGCATTGCTGATCGTCCCGCGCCACGCCGCCACCAGGCCTATGATGTTCTGCACCTGCTGCGGGGCAATGGTGCCCTCCTGGACAATGCCCTGCCCATGCCGTTCCACCAGCAGCTTACCGTCGGGGTTCGCCATGATCTCGACAACCTTTTCGTCATCGAAGGCCGTCATGATGGTTTGCCCAAATGACCGGCGCAGTTGTTCTACCAGCCGCTGGTGTGCTTCCACCTTTGGATCGAGTGCCATTTAACTATTCTCCATTATGCCCATATCCTCTATATAGCGCCGTTTTCAGGAACCCGGAGAAAACCCGAATCCCAGCCCTGAATTCCCGATGCCGTGCCTCTTTTTTGCGGATTGCTCGCGGGAAGTAATATCCTTCATCATCGCGCCAGGGTCCATGTCCAGCGGGACGCCCAGCGCATGACTGGCCGCCTCTTTTCCGAGTTCCGTAGCGATCTCCTTGATCGGTGGCTGGTAGCCTTGAGCCACTGCTTTGGATAAAAGGCGGCGCTGGCGGGCCTCGGCAATTCGGCGTTCCCCAGAATTGACAGGCAGTGCGTTCGGCTGTGGCATGCGGCGATCATATTCAATGCTGGCGATGATGTGCCGCAGGCGGCGCTGCCGGGACTTGCCCACTTCACTATCCGCGCCCTCATCCATCGCCCAGGCTTCTATATCGTCGATATCAACATTAGTGGATGACATGTTTGCGGCCCTCCGGGTCTGGGTCGGCGATACACACACCATTCTCGTCCACACAAGCTGGGTCGTCATCCTCGTCAGTTTTCGGGTCCCATGGCTCATATGTGTCCGGGTCAAAATCTTCCATGGGCACCGGCGGCACGGGCTGGTGCGGGGTATCCACGGCGGGAGTATTCATCATCAGTTTTTTGTCCATGACATCTCTCCTTGTGACATTGTCGATATTGCTCGCGGCGAGTAATGCTATTTCACTTCCTTGCCTCCCACTTTGACCCCAGTTTTTTGGAATCGCTCCGGTCCGGCCACCACGCCGAGCCGCATTTCTCGCACTTACAGAACGGCTTGCCGGTCTTGGTCTTGAGGATAATAGTAGCAGCCTTGCAGTCCGGACAGGTAGGGCCAGCTTTTTTCGCGCCACCAGAGCCACAACTGGATTTTCCGCCGGCAACACTCACGCTGCTGGTCACCCTCCCCAATTGTTCCCGCACCATTTGCTGAATGGCGCCCATGAATTTAGCGGGATCCAACTTACCGTCGGCTATGGAAGTAAGATGATCTTCCCAGCGGGCGGTAGTCACCGGGTCAGTCAGATCGGCAGGCAACGCCCTGACAAGGGACCGTCCGGTTGTGGTGGAGATGATCTGCTTACCCTTGCGCTCAATAAATCCGCGTTTAACCAACGTTTCAAGGATATTGGCGCGCGTGGCCTCAGTGCCGATGCCGCTGGTCTCTTTCAGCTTGGCCTTGGCTGCTGGGTCGATGACAAACTTGTGAATGTTGGACATTGCGTCAATGATCAACCCGTCGGTGAACCGTTTTGGCGGCTTGGTCTGCTTGGCACGCGCCTCACCTTTTTGACCAGTAACCTGATCACCGTTAGCCATGCTAGGCAGACTGGCTTTTTCCTCTCCGTCCTCATCGTCTTCTTCAACGGCATCGGCGCCATACAACACCTTCCAACCCCTATCCATATCCAGACGGCCAGACGCAGTCCACTGCTCACCGCCCAGAGCCACAGCAACAGAGATAGCCTTGTAAAGATAGTCTGGCAGGAACAGCGCAACATAGCTTTTCCAGATCAGATCATAGATTTTCTCTTCCGCATCGGACAAGCCGCTGGCCGATTCGCCAGTGGGAATAATGGCGTGATGCGCGGTGACCTTTCCGGTGTTCCAGGCAGCATGTTTGCGATTGGCCGATACCTTTCCTCTCAATTGGCCGAGGACGGGCAACTGAGAGAGGATACGGTCAGCATCACCGTGCTGCTCTTCTGGCAAGTACCGGCAGTCAGTTCTGGGATAGCTGGTGATCTTTTTTTCATACAGCGATTGCGCGACTTCAAGAACATTGTTGGCCGACATGCCAAACTTTGCGCTGGCGGTTTTCTGGAGCGCCGACAGACTGAACGGCAAAGGTGCGGATTGCTTACTGTCTTTGGCCTCATACTTGGAAAGCTTGCCCTGCCCTACTGCTTTGGCGGCGATCTTATCCGCCAGCGTACGGTCCACCAGACGGCCTTCCTCATCGAACCCTGGGCCGTCATCCGCAGATGGTTTCCACTTTGCCAGGAAGTCGCCGTTGGCATGGCGGCAATGAGCCACGACATCAAAGAAATCACGTGGCTTGAACATCTCGATCTCGATATCGCGCCGCACAACTAGTGCCAGAGTTGGAGTTTGCACTCGCCCAACGGACAACAGGCCATTGTTGCTGATGGTCCAGGCTCTGGTCAGGTTCATGCCGACGACCCAATCAGCCTGCGAACGTGCCTCCGCGGCTTGGGAAAGCGGCAGATATTCTTTATTGCCACGAAGATTCGCAAAGGCCTTTTTGACGCTGGTTTCGTCCAAAGAGGCCAGCCACACCCGCTGCACGGGGCCACGATACCGGCAGTATTCGAGTATTTCATCAATGAGGAGCTGACCTTCGCGGTCCGGGTCTCCAGCGTTGACCACTAGGTCCGCCTCATTTAGCAACCCCTTTATTTTCTGGAGTTGTTCCTTGGCATCGAGTTTTGGATGCTTGATCCATCGGTCTGGAAAAATAGGCAGGTCTTCCATGCGCCACCGTTTCTTGCCGGTTTTTGAGTTAACTGGCACGTCATCAGGCGTATATTCGTCCGGCTCGGCCAGCTCCAGAATATGCCCGAATGCGTTGGTGACAGTGTATTCCTTGCCAACCACATCGCGGATAGCACGGGCTAACGAAGGTTTTTCAGCGATGATCAGTTTCATGTTGTGTGGCCCCTTATTTGTAACGGCTTGCAATTCTTTAGTGGAGATCAACGTGGACATCATCGATGTCCCCCAAAACGATTCGCTTGGCTAGTTCATAGCCCTCCGCTGTCTCGTACCAAAGACGATCTTCCTGGGGCATTTTTTCGGCTAGCGCTCGATACACAGCCTCATCCAGAGTGCCTTGCGTTGCATCAGCAAGCCG
>JAJYPA010000322.1 GCA_021795795.1 Pseudomonadota bacterium
TGGTTTGCTCACGTTGCATTCATTCTATGGGTTACCCAACCAATAAATAAGGTCTACACATGTCCAACAGCCTGGTTTCTGTCCTGATCCTCACCACCAATGATTATCCGGGGATGCGCATAGTGCGTGTATTGGGTCCAGTTTATGGGACTTCGGTGCGATCCCGGAACATTGTCGGTAATTTCATGGGTGGCATTCGGGCGGTATTTGGCGGGAAGCAGTCAGGGTACCTGAAGATGATCGCCCAGACGCGGGATGAAGCTCTGGCGCAACTGGCGGAACACGCCCAATCTCTGGGTGCCAACGCGGTACTGGCCATGCGATTTGATTCCGGCGAGTTTGATGCCGGGCAGGGGCAGGCGATGAATGAGGTGACAGCGTATGGGACGGCGGTGGTGGTTGAAGTGCTGTAGTTAAGAGAGATTTCTCATTGTTTACTCAATGTCTGAGGACATATAAATGACTATGTTACTTTGCAGGATAGGGTGGATGGTGCATTATCAGGGTGTTACAGATAATGACCCGATACTGGGTGGGGGGCAGTACGTTGATGAGCATGGAACCGGTAACGAGATATTTAACTTCCTTCCCATTGATGCGTTCTGTTTTGGTGATGCTCAATCTTCGCACGGGGGAAACATCAATCTGGGAAGAATAGATCCCCACCATCATGACCAAGGCTTTGTTGAGCATGCTACAGTATTCTGGTGTGCGCGGCGTCCTGACACAAATGCTACAGTGATAATCGGCTGGTACGAAGACGCAACCGTCTTTTCTGGCTACGATGATAATCGTGCCAGAACAGACGTACAGTATAGAATAAAAGCAAGCGCCAACAACGCCTTCCTGTTAAAGCCGCAATTCAGAATATTTTCTGTGCCAATGGCGCAAGGCGGTAACTGCGGAATAGGTCAGTCGAATGTTCGATACCTAGACCAAGAAATATGCGAGGATATGTCCAGAGAGCTTATTAGTTATAAGAAAACGGCGGAAAAAGTTTCATCAAACTTTATTGATATTTCTGACCAGGATGATACTACAGCTACAAATCGCACGGGTCGCGGATACGGTCAATCCAATCCGGAATGCGAAAAGAAGGCCATCGAAGTCACAAAGAATCACTATGCGGCGATGGGGTATAGTGTTAAATCTGTCGAAGACCTTAACCATGGGTGGGACTTAGAGGCGAGTAAGGACGAAAATACTTTAAGAATCGAAGTCAAAGGCCTTAGCAATGACACTGTTAATATCACGTTGACCCCCAACGAGTATCGAGCGTTTGCCTCAGATCAAGCTGATGGCTATGCACTATTTATCGTAACCAACTGTACGACCGGCGAGCCGCAAAAGTATATCTGCGAAAAATATGGAGATGACTGGATTATCACACACGTCAATACAGATCAGAAATACAACATTGTTATTAACGAAATTGCTTCCGCGTCGATCAGCTTGGTTGGTCCAGTTTGATGAAGATGCAACTATATCTCACCACACCAACCGCTCAGCCTGATCAATGACCATATTCACCGCCACTTCGTGCATGTCTGGTGGATAGGCGTGTTTCCGTAATGCCCATTTCACCATTGCGTCGCAAATGAACAAGGGAAGCGTGGGCTGGTTTCTGAGAAAAAATGCTGTGTGGTCTAGTAGGATGCAGCGGAACACACATGTTTCCGGTAAGGTACTGGCGTATACTGTGCGGGGGTGACGGTTAGGCAGCATGAAACCGCTGTTTGGATGCTCTGTAAATGATCAACAACCGTTTTGGAGACTCTGACCTTGGCCACAATTCCTACAATTCGAGATCTATCCGACTATCCGGCTATTAAGAAGCTTGCATCAGCCTTACACCACCTTGACGCAAGCCACCATGGTGCCGCCATCATGATTGGATCTGGATTCAGCCGTAGCGCAGCTCGCCATGTTGGTGGTCAGAAAAAGATGCGCCTTTGGGCTGAATTCACCAAAAGCCTGGCGCGCGAACTTGGGGCCGACAAACAGGACCTAAGCTTTGCTGACCCACTACGCGTGGCAGAAGAATATCGGGCGTACTTTGGCCAAGCTGCACTGAACGACCGGATCCGTTTTGAAATCGAAAATGAGGCTTGGCGTACCGGCCCTTTATATGAGACCCTCCTAGAGCTTCCCTGGTCGGAAGTGCTGACAACCAATTGGGACACCTTGCTTGAGCAGGCTGCGGACAAGATTCACAGTCCCTACTACACCCCAGTCACCAAGACTTCCGACTTAGCATGGGCACAGTCCCCGCGCATTGTGAAACTTCACGGCACCATTGGCGTCACAGAAACGTTCATAGCCGCGCAGGAAGACTATCGTACCTACCCAGAGCGATTTGCCCCTTTCGTCAATCTGGCGCGACAGGTGTTCATTGAAAACGAGCTCTGCTTATTGGGGTTTTCGGGTGACGACCCGAATTTCCTCCAATGGGCCGGCTGGGTTCGCGACCATTTGGCGAGCCATGCGCGAAAGATATATCTAGTCGGCGCATTGAACCTGTCCGCAGCGCGCCGCAAGCAGCTTGAATCGATAAATGTTGCACCGGTCGATCTGTGGCAAGCGGTCGCACATATCAGTGATTCGGATCTGCGGCATGAAACGGCGATTGATATGTTCCTGAAGGCAATGAGGGACGAAGAAAAGTCCAGGCCAAAACCACACGAGTGGCAACCAACATTTTTGGCCAGTAACTCAGTCACTATTGAAGACCCCACCCGAACTCTTAATGACCCAACTTATGGCGCGAGCCTGCTTGTGGGACAGCTACAGACCTTGCGGCAAGATCGTGAATCGTATCCAGGCTGGGTAGTATGCCCCACATCGCTACGATGGCGCTTAGCGCACCAGATAAGCACGCCCTACCCCAATCCGACGAACCTGGCGGCTCTCACCCCAGACGATCGTGAGAGGCTACTCTATGAGATTGCCTGGCGGCACAGCATTACGTTTGAATACATACACCCTTGGCTCTCAGACATTCTTTTTGATGTGGCGAAACTTGATCAGCCGTGCGCCCTTAGCAAACGGCAACAGTTGGAAATTGCTGTGATGCTGCTCCACAACACCCGATTACTTCAGACCGACAACGAAGGCGGGCAGCGGGTCATCGAAGAATACACCAGCGCGGTAATTGGCATATTAGAGAAGGACGTTTCATATTTGCCTGAGTGTGCCACCGAAATTGCCTACTATCGTGCGCTTGAGGCACGGGATCAACTGGACTATGACGGACTGACGGCTGCGGTGGGAAGTATTGTCGGCGTGGATCCCATCTGGATGCTACGGAAAGCGGCATTGCTCATGGAACTGGGCCGATCCGAGGAAGCAATCGAGTTGGTCGCTCAGGCATATGGGAATCTGCGCGAAAACCATCGCCGGGACCGTCAATCGATACCCATTTTATCCCGCTTGCTTTGGGCACATTGGCTTCTATCTGCTTCGCAGCGTGCTAGTGGCCAGAAGATTGAAGAATTACCTACGTTTGCCGAAAACAACTATCGAAAGTGGGAATGCGACCCATGGTCATGGATGGACGATCTTCGATACAAGATTGATGAACACCGGGAAAAGTACCTCAAGCGCAAACGCCGTATCGAACCGCAGTTTGGCCAAGGTCATTATCGTGATCGTTCCAGCGACATTTCGTTCAATAACGATATACCGGGTTTCTTGCTGTTTGATGGCTTGAGCAGAACCATTGGTATTCCCCTGCATTCAGGCGGCAGTCCTTTCGGTCTCAACTTGCTGGCCAGTACTGCCGAGAAAATTGTGCTTTCTGGTGGAACTGGTGTGGACCTATGGGATAGCTCTTTGGCGATCCGATCTGCCACCAGCGATAGTTCAGCGGCAATAATCGGACTGTTCACGCGCATCGGCGTGGCTCGTGCGAGTTTATCAACTGTAGATGTCTTGGTTCAAAGGATTCTATCGGCTGTAACGTACTGGATGCGAGAGAGAACTCGGGGTACCAAGGACTGCCAGGGAGAGGCCATATCCAGGCTTCGCGTATTTCTGGAGGTGTTGGCTCGGCTAGCTGTTCGTGTTTCTCCCGCACAGGCCAAGGAAATATTTTCGCTGGCCGCATCGTTTGGGCGGCAGCCTGAGGTGCGGCACTTATGGTTGTACGAAGTCCTCGGCAACCTTCTAACTCATTCGCTCATGAGCATTCCCGAATCAGAGCAAGGGGGATTGCTGCCGACCGCGTTAGAATTTCCGCTCCCACGCGAGATCGTGGGTGGCGACGATTATCGCTGGCCGAACCCGGTGATCACCCACCCTAACGCTCGAGACTCATATTCTGACATTGATGCGCATATCGTGCATCTGATAGAAGCTGTGGCGTCAAGCAACGGTGAGTCAAGGCGTGCTCCATTACTTCGGCTCCTGCCTCTCGCCGCCAGAGATGACTTTTTCACCCAGCAAGAGCGCGAAAATTTGGCCACTGCAATATGGGGTGAGTCCCCTGGTTATCAGGTCATACCTCAGACAGGCTTGCTTCCCCATGCGCTCCTACTGCTGCCTGTAATGGATGTAAGGTCGGCTGAGGCGCTTGTTCGGGCACATCTGTATGACCATGGCGCCGACATTTTGGAGGACACTCAAAAGGAAATGCATAGTTACCCGTCGCCAGAAATACAACGGGCTATTTCGATATATGACGGCATAGCGAATGCCGCCGCCAATGAAACGACGCTCTTGTTTCCGAGTGCAGAGCAGGCATGCGTGCTCTTTGACCGCCTGACCCTGTGGCGACCGCCCGAAGAAAAGGCAGCAGGTTTCTTCGAATTTGAAAGAGGTTCCAGAAAACGGCTCGCAGTAAGCATCGGCCGCGCACTCTCTTACGCGATTGTGCCGGCTCTGGCAGATGACGCTAAGACAGATTCTCGATTGGGCCAGTTGGAGGCATTCTATTCGGGAGTTGAGGGGGCTCAAACAGCGCTTCCGGCCTTCGTTTATTTTTCTAGTGTAAATGAGGAATCAGTCAAGGCCATCGCAAAAGTCATCCAGGCAGCGCTGCGAAGTCGTGACTCGACTTTGGTTGACTACTCAACGATTGCGCTACGAAAATGGATGGACCTGCCAGAGTCCAGCGAGTCGGCCAATTTCAAGAATCTCATATCATTGGTCATTACCATCATCGAATCGGGACGCACTATTGGATTGCAGCAACTCATCTGGCTTGCGGGGCAGCTACACAATGGCAGACGGCTGTCCGAGGACCAACAGAGAATATTGGTCGAGGTCCTGCCGACCGTTTTTGGAGCCGCGGACTACGCCAACATCGATCCGAATAGCCCTGAGGCTGTCAGTGCATCGACCATTAGGGCAGAATGTGTAAGGTTGGCGCAAACTTTACAGCATCAATTCTCGAACGAACCAGGGTTGATAGAACTGGTCACCAAGGCTCAAGCAGATCCTCTTCCTGAAGTGCGGTTTGCGGTAAACTCAGTCCAATGAATAGGCCAAGTTGAGGTACCCTGAATCTCGTGGACACTCTGGATTGGATATAATAAATCAAGGAGAATTTTAGGGGGGAGAAAGTACAGAGCAATACGGCCAAGTTTCGGGCCGAAGCTGTCAAATTTGTCTTGGTGCAGGGACTCACATATCTACCCTGTCTCGTAATTCAACGGCGGGCTTTAAGCGGTAAGGGGGTGAGGGTTTGGACGGGGATTCGAGCGGTTTAGGGTGGCATTGTCAATTTCGTTAGTGATTTTTGGCGTTTTGCTCATCCCAGGTTTCCAAGACAAAGGCCGCAATTGTATGTGCAGAGTTGACGGCTAGTTTTGCGTGCCTAGGTTTAAGCTTGTAAGAGTTTTTACCAGCGCCATGAGCTGAGCTGGCGTGTGTTCTTAATGCACCAATACCATTGACAACCGCCATTATGCCGCTAACGATCGTTTGTAAATCTTGTTCCTCCACTTTTGACGCATCTAGGCCGAGGTCTGTCTTAACAATCTTCCATACAGATTGGATATCCTGTTTGGCTGGCATTGATAAGTTGGCGTGTTCTTGAATGTAAACCTTAAAAACTGATTCAAGAATATTGCACGCAGCAGAAACTGCTTCTCGTGGGTTACTTTCAACATTTGTTGCTGCCCGGTTAAATTCAAAATCAATGGCTTGTATATTTCTACCCTTAATTAGGTCGAATAGTGCCTTGGTGGCAGGGCCGTCCCCATTTGAGAGTATTCCGCCTTGCGAGTATTTAAGGCCGGCACGCTCAAGAGCGTTTCTTATTTTTAAAATCCCGGCCCTATTTTTGTTGATTTGTTCTTGAGTAATCCATATAGTGGGGGTTTCATCCTCATCATTATCCAGGTACTTTTCAATAATCCGTCCCATTATAGAGAAGGCATCTTCGGCGCTCTCTTTATTAATTCTTCTGAGCCACTCTAATGCTTTGACGGGTTTACTGCCTTCTGGCGGGTCTCCAGGAGCATCGGCGTACATGAACAAGCTATTAAGACTTGCATGTGTCTCTACTTGGCTAACTACGTCAGCAATCGCTGAAATAACATATGCAGGAATCATGTGATTTTCTCTGTAAAATATGGTAGATAGGCTGATTAAATTGAACAACGTACATTAAGACGTAGACGAGCAACCTTTGGAATCCAACTTACAAAATTATTCGCATTACATCAGGTGCACCATCGAAGGGCAGCGTTACTTATCTGCAACTCGCTGCGACAATACTGCATTGGTCATTAACCTACGAATAACTAGATTGCGGGCGTTCTGTCTTTCTGTTGGTTCTTCGCAAGAATCAATAAGTTGAATTGCAATTGAAAGATTCTGGAGTCGAGACAGTTGGTCAAAATGATGTAATGCTCGTGCCTGTACTTTTGAATGTAAATGAAGGAAAAGTGCAGATATAAGATTTACTACACATCCAGCGGCAATTGAAAGCGATGCCATAAAAGTATTTGGGTGCCCGCCTCTAAAATAAAACAACCAAAGACCAGTAATGATTGTACCAAAGCCAAGCAACATCGCAAAGACAGCCCATCCAAAGCTAGAACGTGCTTGACTTTGGTTGATAACATAATATTCATTAAGCTTTGTTAAGTCCAGGTTAAGCGCATTTTCCACCGTTTTTGATTTACTAAATTCCCTTTCCGCTTGCTCTTTTTCCTCTTTCGCCTGCATTGCAGGGAATGTAACTGCCCAATGCTCCCCCGAAAGCGTTGTGACATAAATAAGCCATGGGCCAACAATTATGGACGAAAGAAATAAAGCTAGCAGTGAGCCGCCAAACAACTTTGTATTCGTGCTGTTGAAAATATATCCAACAACACCGGCAATACAAACCGCAACACCAAGGGCGCCCATGACCCAGCGATAAACTGGATGCACCCTCAAGAACTCTACAACGCCATACGTTTGTACGCCCCACTTGCCGTTGAGTGTGTGAGTCCATTTGACTTTTGGCGTAGCTTTTTGCTGTTTTTGGCTGGTTTCGATCATATTGAGCTTCTACCATTCTGTATAATGATAACCATTATAGCGCTATCCTTATGGTGTTTATGTTACAATAGAACATTGGCGACCCTATTCTGGGTACTATTGAATCTCATTAGATACTGACCATGCCGTCTAATCATCCCACCAACCCCTCAGCCTGCTCAATGACCATATTCACCGCCCCTTCGGTCATATCGGGCGGGTACCCATGACGCTTCAGCACTCGTTTTACCATCCTTCGCAAATGCGCCCGCGCCTGTTCCCGGATGGCCCAGTCGATGCGGGTGTTCTGGCGCACGGTATCGGCCACTTCCTTGGCGATCATTTTCAGGGCATCGTCGCCCATGGCCTGCACGGCGGAATCGTTGGTCGCCAGGGCGTCGTAAAAGGCGGCTTCGTCCTTGCTCAAGCCCAGTTCGGCATGACGCTGATCCAGTTTTTGTAATGCCTTCGCCAGTTCGATGAGTTCCTGCATGACTTCGACGGTATCCACCGAGCGGTTGTGGTACTTGCGCAGGGCTTCATCCAGCCGTTCCGAGAAGGCTTTGCTCTGGATCAGATTGCCTTTTCCCTCTTTGCGGACCTTGTCTTGCAGCAGTCGTCTCAGCATTTCCAACGCCAGGTTCCTTTCCGGCATGGCCTCGATCTGGTGGATGAATTCATCGGACAACAGGGATATTTCCGACCTGGGCAGCCCCGCCACGGCATAGAGGTCCACCACGCCTTCTGGGGCGATGGACTGGTCGATCAACTGGCGGATGGCGTATTCCTGCTCTTCCACCAGGGATTCCGCGTCGCTGGTCTTGTCCAGGGTGGCCCGCACACTCAGGAAAAAGATGATCTCGGTGCGGCAACGTTCCACCAAGTCATCGCCCGCCGCCAGGGTCGCCGCCTTTCTGAGGCCGGATGTGGCATTGCGAAAACGGCGCTTGAGTCCCTCTTCCCTGATGTCCTCGGACAGAATGAACTCGGTGGCCCGACGCAGGGCGGATACCTGTTCGGCACCTTCCCCAGTCAGATAATCCTGATAGTCACAGCCATGAAAGATGCTGCGGCAAATGTCGAGCTTTTCCAGCAGCACCTTGATCGCGGCCTCGACGGTTTCGGCGGGGTTCCCCTTGCCGCCGGACCGGGTGTAGGTCGCTATGGCATTCTTCAAATCCTGGGCGATGCCGATGTAGTCCACCACCAACCCACCGGACTTGTTGGCGAAGACCCGGTTGACCCGAGCGATGGCCTGCATCAGGGTATGCCCCCGCATGGGCTTGTCCACATAGAGGGTGTTGAGGGCCGGGGCGTCGAAGCCTGTCAGCCACATGTCCCGCACGATGACCATCTCTAACGGGTCGTCGGGTTCTTTCAAGCGGTCGGCGATGGCCTCGTTGGCTACCTTGCCGCGGATGTGCTGTTTCCATT
>JAJYPA010000323.1 GCA_021795795.1 Pseudomonadota bacterium
AAGGTCGCGCGACCGCTGATCACCTGTGGACCCATGGGATTGGCTGCTGCCGCCAAGGGCCACAACATGGCCAAAGCGCATGCCAATCGCAGTTTTCTCCTACGCTGTGCTGCCGATCGGATTTCTTTGGCGGATCGCATGGCTACCTCCCCCTATTCAGAATTCAGAAAACAATGGCCAGACTGCCTTGGACGCGATTATGGGTGGAGGGACCAAAAATCTCTGCGCGCAGGATGCGGGCATAATCCAGCTTGAAACTGAGATTTCTGGCCACAACGAGATCAAGCCCGACGCCAGCACTGGAAATATTGAGGTACGGGGTGTCCCCAGGTTGGGAATCGTTCAGCCAAGCCCATCCGGAATCATAAAAAGCGAGCGCCCGCAGGGAGGCGTCTGGGAGACCCAGGGAGCGACTGAAGCTGGGAGAATACACCTCCGCAGTGCCTTGAATCCCTGAGTCGCCGGTGTACTCACGATCATAAAAACCGCGCACCGAATGCAGCCCGCCCAAACCGAACTGCGCGCCGGGAACCAGCGCGTTGGTGGTGAACTGTCCGTCGCCCAACATCCTGAACTCCCACTGTCCCCAAAGCATCTGGCGATAGTCCATATAGAGGCGAAGCAGGTGATAGTCCGGGTTGGCGCCAACCCGGTTCAGGGCAAAGGCGCGGCTTCCCCCATTTGCGCCCCACGGGATATTCTGAACAACGCTCAACCGTGCGCTGAAAGCGCTTTGTCTGCCGACGTAGCGGCCGCTATAGGTAACGCTCAGCGGATGCACGGTGACATTGTTGCCGATGGGAGTCCCTAAAAAACTGATGTTGTTCCGATAGGCGGTATAGTCTAGGCCGTAAGTCAATTCTTGCTGGTAGTGTCGGCTGCTCTGCAGGTGCTGGTCATAGTGGACGCCCATGAAAAGGCCTTTTCCGGTGACGTCGAAAACCTGCCCCACCGTTCCCGCGTTGATGTTGGTATAACCGGCGAAGAAATTGAGTGAGCCGTCGAGACGATAGAACGGGATGCTGTAGCCGATACCATAGGCGTTCACCCGGCCGATATGGCCCGGAGCCGTGGTGTATTGCAACGTCAGCACCTGGTCCCGGTTGGCGACATTGGCATATTGCATGCCGACGCCTAGCAGGAATGTCCCCGTTTGCGGATTGCCCGTGTTGTTCAAGGTCAGAAAGGTACGCCATGGACTCTGGCCTTTGACCGCAGCGTTCGCGGTAATGGTACTTGGTTCTTCGCCCCGGCTCAGTTGGACCGTTGTGTATTTGCTGGGGTTTTCATTGGCCAGCGCAAGCTCTGCGTTGATATCGCGCATGTTGGGGATTTCGCCGGTCACCAGGGCGGGGAGACTGCGCAACACGTTGGCGCGGTCATAATACGGCCCGTCGGCAACGTGAATGACACCGATATGCGGCGAGTTCACTCGAAACAAAACGATCCCGCTTTGGAGTTTCTGTGCTGGAAGGGACACCATTACCGCGTCGTATCCGGCATCAGCATAAGCTCGCTGCAGAGCGGCGCGCGCCGCCTCTATCTCGGCAAGGGTGCATCGAGGACCCGTGTAGCGCCGCAAGATGCGCTGCACGATGCCGGCGCTGATCAGGGGCGGGCCTTCAATGCGATAAGAGGTGACGAGGAAATGCAACGTATCGGTCGTCGCCTCCGTCGCCGCGCTGACTTCCGGAGTCACCCAGGGGAAACAAGCCATCATGAGGAAAATGGCCAGGGCGGATCTTCCATGATTATTCTTGCTGCGCATCTGGCCCTCCGTGCTTCCGCCTATCACCTGGAAGAAGTAAAAACCATATTAACCATCAGAAAGATCTATGTTTTCGTCCAGAAAACCCTGATATTCCTGGGCGCTGACAATGTGCGTACCATCACAGTTGAACTGCATGCGGATCGTGTCGCGCGTAATACTGATACCGAAATTACGCAGGTAGAAGTTGGGTATCTTTCTCAAGGACGTCAATGTCGCAAGAACCTTGACAATCTCTTCCTGGGCTAGCGGCTGCCAATTCTCGTAGTAGTTGTGATATGCCGATTTGAGATGCTGGGGAGCCTCAATGTGATCAAGCTCGTTATCTATTGCGCCGTACATCAGCTTTATGATATTGGCTTTTTTGGCATAGTCGATAGCTGGGAAGTGGCGGTCCAGATAAGCGTCGTCAATCAATTTCTCGACAGGGTGTATCTCGTAGTTGAATGGATCAAATATTGATGTAAGTCCGATTTCAGAGCTATTGAACTGGATATACATTTCGCTTACGCATCGTTCGAGCAGCAAGGTGTGCAGCTTTTCCACCAATTTCGGCAGAACCTTATCCACCCGGCTCTCGTAACGCTCCCGCTCAAAGGCCGTTTCACGCATGGACGGGTCTCCGGCGATGGCCACCTTCACGTTTTTCTTGTTCAGCCCGGTGCTGGCCAATACGTTCTCCTTCAGCGCAAGGCCTTCGGTGCGACTGGCCATGATCTGGTTGATCTTGTCGCTGACATCGCCGTTCGCCTTCAGCACCTCCAGGAATGCAGGCTTGTTCAACACCACCAGTTGGACATCAGAGGCGGCGGCAACGGTAGCTGATCGCTTGCCATTGTTGAGGACTGCCATTTCGCCGAAAAAATCGCCGGCGCCCAACTGACCCACCTCGACGCGGTTGTTGAACTCCTGTAGGGCAACTGTGAGATCCCCCGCCTGGACGAAATAGACATTCTCGGCCTCATCTCCTTCGGCAAAGATGATGTCGCCTTTGACGTACCGGAAGGCAGTCCCTATCTTCTTGAGTTTCTCTATATCAGAATATTCTATCTTTTCTTCGCTCATGCCCTTCACCCCTTGAATTGCCCACGGATTAGCGAGTATCTGGCCAAGTCACCCTTGACTACCACCGTCATCTCTGGTTTGGTCTGCGCAGTATAGGACAACGCAGTGGCCATACCAAACAACTCATCGTGCAAGGCACAAGGCGCCGTTTTGGTGTGGTGATGCGTTCGTACAGTGTATCTTCTGCCTCGTTTATTGTGCGTATGTCATTTTTGACTTGCGCTTTAATGGGTTGACTTGGAAACGCCAATCAATCGTTCCATAACTTTCCGTTACCACGCTACGGCCAGACATTCGGATCACAATAAATTGGCCAGAAATTGTCCTCTCTGAAGATAGGAACTATAATAATGACGAGCAGTCGTCATTGTACCCGTAAGGAGAGCGGAACACCTTGCCCCCGGGGGGGGCATTCCGAGTGATCTCGATGGGTTGCAAAAAAGGGGGGGGCATGCGGAGCCACACGAGGATAAAGATCCATCTCCTCGGAAAAGTGCGTATCGAAGTTTTTGGTCAGGAACGTAGCCTACCTTATCGTCAGGTGCGGTACCTGCTTGCCTATTTGGTCATGGAGCGCCAAATGGTTTCCCGTTCTCTGCTGACACAGATGCTGTGGCCCGGCGTTGGCGCTGATACTGCCGCAAGTCGCCTCCGGCAGGCTCTGCACACCTTGCGTAGTTCAGTGGACACAAATGAACCTCTCATCGTGGCTTCCCGTCTTGAGGTAGGCCTGCACCCTAAGACCAAGATTTGTAGTGATATCCACGCCATCAGGGAGCATGTGGGAAAAGGCAACGTCTATGCCTTACGCAAGAATCTATTGTCTAGCCCGACGCAATTCCTTGCAGAGGAAAAGCCAGACGGCCTCCGCTGGAATGCGTGGGTAAAAAGGCATCGGGACGAATTTGGTCAGCTCCTGGACACCTCTTTTCACCTGATTCTGCAAAGCGACGAGGAGAGTAGCAGCACGGACGCGTTGTTGGACTGGGCGGTGCGCTGGGCTAGGTGGCGGCCGCTGGCGGATGCCCCGCAATGCGCCATGGCGAAACTTTTGCTGAGAGCGGGGCGCCCTCACGAAGCCGTGCAACAACTGGCCATCTATCGCAAGGAATTGGCGGAACGCATGGGCAGAAAGCCGGGACCAGAATGCCTGGAACTGCACAACCGGGCTCAGTTTTTATGCGAAGGCCAGGACCGGAGAAAACAGAGTGGCCACGGGCAAGGCGGCTTGACTGCCATGGCGGGCCCTGCCGGTTCTTTTCACCGCTACTTCGTATGGACCCTTGCCATGGGTCCCCAGAACGGGGGGATGGATGAGTATCTGAATCTATGTTTCGACATGGCGACGAAGGTAGCGCGGGATTATGGTGGTACCTCCTCCGTGACGGCCAAGGGATGGATAGAGATTCGTTTTGGCCTGAGAAACGAGCAGAACGACGTCGTCCAGGCGGCGGTAGGCGCGGCCTTTGCGCTACGCCAAGCCGTGCCTCAAGGTCACTCCCTTTATATCGGTCTCCATTGCGGCAAGCTGATGGTGGACACGACGTTCAGTATTTTCATCGGGGATGTTGGTGAAAAGGCGTCGTCCGTTGCGCGCCTCGACATAAGCGGCCAGGGGGTGGTGCTGAGCGCCGAAGCCTGGGCCATCCTGCGGAATCATCGGCAGATCCAAGCCACAGTGAAGAAACTCGGCAATCCTGCACTCCCTGTGTACCGGCTGGAAAGCTATCAGACCTACCTAGCCCCGCCCAGCCGCACGAAGTTTGTTGGCCGGAAGGAAGAATTAGCCATGATCCGCACCCAAGCCGGACAGGTTCTGGATGCGCGGTCGGGACAGATGATCTGGGTCCTGGGCGAGGCCGGAAGCGGGAAAAGCCGACTGGTGATGGAGGCGGGTGCGATCATCCCGGGGGAAATGGCCAAGGTTGTCTATCGTTGTTCCTTTCAGCAGCAAAGAACTCTGCTCTATCCGGCGGCCAATCTCGTCCGCGAGTTCTTCGCCCTCGCCGGCGCGACAAGAGCGGCCGGGGCACAGAGATTGCGGGAGGGGTTGGCACACTTTGATGTGGTCGATCCAGAGATCGTGCGGATTTGGACGGTATGGCTGGGGTTCGCGGATCAAGAAACTCCTGCGGGAAGGGTCGCCGTGGGCGACAAGGAAACGCTGATGGAAAGCCTCTTGGACATTCTTCCGCGCTTTTTGTCGTATGACCCTAGATTACTGGTTATTGAGGACTTACACTGGGCCGATATGGGCAGCATGGAGCTGATTGCGCGGTTCCTTCAAGTTCTCGAGAACCTGCCGGTGCTGCTGTTGCTCACCACCCGTCACCGCTTGCCGACGCTGGAAGGGATCGCGTCCAACGAAAGTTTTTTGGATATCGGCCCCCTGACCCAGGCGGCGGGGCTGGCAATGCTGCGCAGCATCCATGGAGAGGCGCGGGAGGACGATCTGGCCATCATCGAGAGGTCTGCGGGCGTGCCGCTCTATCTGGAGGCCCTAGCTTTGAATGTTTTGCCAAAAGCGAAGAGCGACCTGGGAGTCGCGGACATTCCGGTTCCTCCCGCCGATTTGCTTTCGATTCTCGATGCGACCGTGTCCATCGGGCACCCTTATCTGGATGTCCTCCAGGCAGCGGCGGTCATTGGCGAAGTATTTACGCAGGGCTGCATACTTGCCCTGCTGCCGGGCAAAACCGCAGCCGAGTTTGCGGAGGCGTCCGCGTTTTTGATCAAGCACCGGATATGGGAAAGGCGGCAGGTCGGGATGGTATTCCGGCATATGCTGGTGCGCGATGCCGTTTACCATGGAATTCCGGTCTGCCGATACAAGCATCTCCATGCCGCCGCTGCAGAGTACTTTTCGGCGATAGATCAGGGGGGGGATCCGGCTTATCTCGGGTGGCATTATCTCCGTGCGGACATGCGGGTCGCGGCAAAGCGATCGCTTGACCTGGGAGTGGTCAGGCAGTCGACCGCGCTTTACCGGGAAATTGGCCAGATCGCTCCGGGCCTCCCGGCGGAGGAACGGCAAACCTAGTCGTTCCTAAATCTGCTCTAGGTATACTGAAGCGAATTAACGATGAGTTAACGATGGGCCTGTTATGCTTACCCCGCTGTAGCCTGAAGCAACCGTAGGCGGTTGCCACTTTAATTCACCTCAAATGAGGAGTCAGTCCATGAGACACCCGTATTCGATGCGCAATCGTCTTTCCCCCATCGTGCTCGCCATCGCAACCGCGCTGGCGGCCCCTGCGGCCTTCGCCGTCCCCGCTTCCGACGCCCTGCCGACCAACGGTACGGTCACCTACAGCGGCGGCGCGTCCGTCGTTGCCAACACCAGCCAGATTCCCAACAATCCCGGTGTCCCCGGTCTCACCACCTACAGCGCCGGCCTGACCATCAACATCAGCGGCACCGTGGCCTCCGCCAACACCCCGGTGGTGATCGACTGGAACGCCACCAGCGGCGGCGCCACGCTGAATCCCAACGCCACTGGCGGCGGCTTCAACGTCGGTTCCCAGGCCGTCGCCTCCTTCGTCAACAACGCGCAGCTTTCCGGCAACACACCGACGACCGTCAACGTCCTCAACATCGACACCACCAGCAACCCTTCGCAGATCTACGGCCAGTTGGACATGCACGGTAACGGCGGGGCCCTGTGGGTGGCCAACGCCAACGGCATCGTCGTGGGCAGCGGCGCCGCCATCACCTCCCCCGGCGGTTTGGGTCTGATCGCATCGCCTAACGCCACCTCGACCGGCACCCTGGAAAGCACCTTTACCAACGGCACGGCAGCCATCGACTTCAGCGGCGCCACCACCACCGGATATGTCACCGTCGACCGCAACGCCAATCTGAACGGCGTCGGCAGTTACCTGCTGGTGGCCGGTAATAACGTCAACGTGGCAACGACGCCCGGCAGCGGCAACCTCTACATCGATGGCGGCATCGGCGCCAACGTCACCACCACCACCGGCGTGATGACGCCCAATGACGGAACCAGCGGTTATACTGACACAACGTCCACCGTGGTCGTCAACGTCGGCAGCACCGCCAGCCCCTACGCCGGCCTCACCGCCCTGGTGGACGGCAATCTGACCAACATGGGCAGCCTCACCGTGACCCAGGGGCAGATCAATTGGATCAACGGCACCTTCGTCAACTACGGCACCCTCGACGTGACCCCTGTCACTGGTCAGAGTTACGGCGTGCTGGGCTTCGACACCTTCACCACGCCATACATTCCCAGCGGCCTGACCAGCAACACCCAGTTGGTCGACGGCAATACCGCCAATCCTGCCCCCACCGGCAACTTTGAGAACGCAGGCACCGTGACCGTGACTGCGGCTGGCAGCAACGGCTTCGTCTTCTTCGGCACGGGCTTCCAGAACGATCTAGGCGCCACGCTCAACGTCTCCGGCAGCGAGTACCTTCTCACCTCCGCCAACGGCGTCACCCTGGCGGGCATTCAGAACTCCCTCAGCGGCGGCCTGACGGTGGCGGCCCTGGGCGACAACTCCGTGGTCAACATCCAGTCCCAGGTCAACGCCAGCACGGGGATCCTCCTGGCGGCCAACACGGCCAACATCAGCAGCACGGCCACGACTCCCGGCGACTTCACCTTCTACGGCCCCGAGTCCGGCGCCGCGCAGATGAACCTCGCCTCCGGCGGCAGCATCACCGGCGCGAACCTCTACATGGGCACCCAGGGCAGCGCGTCCTCTACCAATTTCGTCGTGAACGGCACGATGGATGGCACCAGCAGCGTGCTCTTCGGCAGCAGCGGCACCCCCACCGGCAACGTCTCCGGCGCGGGCAGCATCACCACGCCCAGCTTGACCTTCGCCAATCTGTGGGGTTCGGTGAACAACATCATCTCCCCGGTAATCGCCCTGAACGGCTTCCAGGTCAACGGGTCCGGCACCGGCGGTGCGGTTTTGGTCTCCGTCACCGCCGATAGCCCAAGCGGCCCGCAGGGCGTCAACCTCAAGGTTAACGGCAACCTGACCATTAACACCGGAGGCACCATCGCCATCGAGCCGGGATACACGCCCAACACGGTAGGCACGGAAAATCTCGCTCCTGCCAACGCCGGCAGCATCCTCTACGTCCAGGCCAGCGGCAGCATCACCGCCACGGATCCCACCGCCCCCAACAACTACGGCGGCATCGCGGTTCCGAACACGACCTACGGGCTCTTCCAGTTCCCGGGCCTGGTGTACCTGCAGAGCGGGACCACCCTAGACGTGGGCAGCTCGGCGACGCCGGTGGTGATCGCCAACGCCTATAGCCCTAACGCCACTTTTGGCCGGGCCGGGGTCTTCCTGATCGCGCCGACCATCAACTACTACGCCAACGTGCTCTACACCAACGGCAACGCCGGCGTGGTCTTCGCGGCGCCCTACAACGGCCTGGGCTTCCCCAACGCCACTATCAATGGGGCCTTGTCGTCCAACTCCGGCTTCTCCGGCATGCCGCAGATCGACTTCCTGCGGGCCGTAACGCCGACGACGACCTACCCCTACGGCCTGGAGCTGGTGCCCACGGACACCTTCACCAACGCCAACGGCAACCAGCAGCAGTTCCAGACCTTCCTCAATCTCTACTAAGAGATTGGGCGCGGGTTAGGCAAGGCGTTCGGGGGCAGAGATATTTCCTGCCCCCTTTTGTTTTCAGGCGAGGCGCCGATATGGTAGTAAAGAACCATGATGAAGGCTTGATTCAGTAATTCGATTTACAGAAAGGGAGATCATGTCCATGTACAGAACCGACCAATGCCAGCAATTCCGTCGCCGCACCCTGGTCGTATCCATCGGTGCGGTGCTTGCCACCCTTGCGGCGGCTCCGGCTTTCGCCGCTCCGTCCCCCGGCCAGGTACCCGGCCAGGGCAATGTCATCTATAGCGGCGGGACCACCGTCACGGTCACCACGGGTGCCCTTCCGGGACCCACTTACACCTCCGGCGAGACCATCACCATCAGCGGTGCGGCCGCCACCCCGGCGGTGGTCCTGCAGTGGGGCGGTTCCAGCGCCTCCACCCTGAATCCCAGCGGCACGCCCG
>JAJYPA010000324.1 GCA_021795795.1 Pseudomonadota bacterium
GATCCGATCCTACCTGGAAACCTTACGCAAGCAGGGCGCTAACCTGCTGCACGCCTTGGTCCAATCCTTTCAGGGGGAAACCCCACAGCCCACCATGGGGTGACTGTACCCCTGGTGAATAGTTACGTTACATTTATTAATTTAAACCATCTCCGCTCTTAACCCCAATCCGTTTGAAACCACACCACCACTTTATGTAGCTAGCAATTCGGCGTCTCCAGATTGCTTCTTCATCCAGTCTTCATAATCTTCTCGCTTCTCATCAATAAAATCTTCAATGACATCAAACAAGTTCTCATCCATTACCTCAAGCGACTTAAGTACGCCAGTCATTTCCCAAATGGTGTACATTTCGACGGAAGTTTTTAAAGCAACTTCCCACGCTGTTTCCGTTGTTTGCAAGGTACGGACAGGAATCGCTTTGCGCAGTATCTTCAGGTCTCCTTCTACCTTTTGAATGTTTGGCCCCCAATCTGGAAAATGATCCGGCTGAATCATGTCCGGAGAAAGTTGATTACCCGTTGTAATGAGCTTCAGCATCACCCGACCAAAAGGCCGCAATACATCTTTTGCAGACTGCATGCCGTGGCGAATGGAAACTTCACGCATAATCATCACCAATCCTCCTGGTGAGTTTTTGAACGGACACCGCGCCGCACAAGTCATGCATTGCGCGCAAGCCCAAATCTTTTCTTGCATACAGTCATAGATCTGTTCGATATTTTCTGTCCACAACAATTGTACAATTTCACGCGGACTGTAATCATAGAACTGTGCGGAGGGACAGGTTGCGGTGCAAATACCGCAATTCAAACAGCCGTTCAGTTCATGGTCATAACGGAAATCCGCACGGATCTCGTCAAACATTTCTTTCATTTCAACATATGTGGCCATTACAAACTCCTTATTTATTGTTGCTTGAAGTGCGCTATACAATGCCCCGTGCTGCCAGCAAATCCATAGAATCACTTACGTTATCTGGAATTCCAACTTTGCGTGCGGAAAGCCCCATTGCCAGTCCCAGCAACTGCGTGAAATAAATGATCTTTACTTTCGTCTTGATGCCAAACTCTGTCTCCGCGCGGATTTGGTGCATTTCCAATCCTGAATGACAGGTAGGGCACTCCGTGGCAATCACCTCGGCCCCCGCATCCTCCGCTGCCTGCAAAAGATTCAAGACCAATTGCGTAGAGGTGTCAGAATCCGAGAGTGTATGGGCCCCACCACAGCAAGCCGTTTTGAGTGGAAAATCTACATTGACGGCCCCTGCGGCTAACAACAAGTCATCCATAAAATGAGGGGAGTATGACGATTCAGAGCCGGGCCCTTGGTCCTTCTCTGGAAAAATCTGACGAGGCCTGGTGTACATACAGCCATAATAATTTGCGATCTTTAGTCCATTCAGGCTTTTGGTAACCTTCTGCTTAATCCCTTCTTCTCCAAGCTCTTCCATGAACCATTCAAGAGCATGCAATGTGCGAACATCGCCCTCATACACCGGATCACCAGATTTGACCGCGAGATCCTGAACCGTTTTTAAGGTTTCATCTGAGGTGGCACACTCATATTCGGTCTGCTTCAGGTTACGATAACAACCATTACAAGGCGCCATGACAGTATCGCAGCCTTGCAACTTGCTAGCTATAGCGAGATTTCGCGCTGACATGTAGGTTTGCAGCATCGGGTGAATATTTTTTACCTCCATTGCCCCGCAGCAGTTGTAATCTTCCAGATTTTCCATTTCCAGACCCAGCGTTTTGACCAATACGCGCGTCGACTTATCGTAAGGTCCACCTGATCCTTCCAGGGCACAGCCAGGGTAATATGCCACTTTAGCCATGATGTGCAGCCTCCTTTTGTGCTTTCACATATTCCATCAATACCTCTCCCGTTTTACCCCAACTTTTCGTTTTGGGGCGGAATACAGTGTTCATGCCCATTTTTGCTAGTTGACCCAGAGGCATATGTTTCATCAGTCGCTGCCCAAATTCGACAATCCAGGCCTGTACCAGGGGTTGACCTGACCGCTTGAAGAATCCCATCATGACCTCGGTGTCTTCAATACGCCCAAATTCAATACACTGCTCGGTAAACTCCTCATCGAACATGGTCGAGTGCGTTTTTGGCGTGAATCCACTGGCTTCAAGCCAATGAGACGTTGCCTTCATCACGCTCTCTGGTCGGACATCCTTCGGGCAAATGTTTGTACATTTGTTGCAAGAGACACATTGCCAAATAATATCCCGGTCTTTAATCAATTCGTCCTTCAGACCTAGGCGTATCAGATAAATCCAATATCTTGGATTGAAGTCCACATTCTGCGCGTACATCGTGCACGAGTTTGTACAGGACCCACATTGCCAACATCGATGAACATTCTCAGCCCCATCAAAAGTCTGAATCATGGCCTCAAAACTGTCATCATAATCCAAGAGCGTGCGTGGAGTGATCATCGTATTCCAAGATCCAGAAACATCCACTCCGTCCACGATTAAATGCTCATGCTGCAATATTCGGTCTGGATCAATCAGCGTCTTTTCATGAATAGCCATATCACCTCCTAGGAAACAGATGAGAAATAACCTTCCAAGAAACAGGATTTTTCTCACACATCATACGCAGGCGCTAACACATGCCTTATTACGTCCCCGAAATGGGCAAAGCTTTTCGAACCGTCTTCTTGCTGTGCTGTCGTTCCTGCTCTTCTGGTGTCAAAGCCCTCACCGATAGCGCATGAATTTGGGAATGCAATGCATTTTCCGTAGCCGCATAAACCAAACGATGCCGGGCTAGTGGACCCAATCCTTGAAACTGTTCTGCGACAACCAAAACTTCATATATGCCACTTTCTCCGGCCTGTGCATGTGTACTATGCGCCTGGCTTCGATCCTTGATTTCCAAGAAAACCGGTTTGAGTGCCTCTCGAATGCGGGATTCTATAATAAATTTATCCATTTTAATCATTGCGTTCATGATAAAACCTCAACACCCGTGAATACGGGCCTAACCATAACCCATCCGGTTGGCATGAAAAGCCACCCTTCGAGCGTTTGATTGACGACCATAAACTTGATGCGTCTCATGATGGTGTCTCCCAACAAATGAACTTCCGCATTGCCCCGTTTATTTGGGTTGGGAAAAACGTCTTTGCCGTCCCCCGTCCATGTAGCAGCCGAATTCAAGCATCAGTATCAAGATCGATCAGGATTGCTGCAGGATGAAATTCCTTCCAGCCATACCGGATCCCAGAATAGTTGATCAAAATGCTCTAATATTGTAACGCTAGACCTGTCGATCCCAGATTGCAAGCGGCACATCACTGTTACTAAATGTGACTCTTTAGCCTGTGATCAGCGGTTCTTCGACAGGCGCGCCTCCTCTACTCGCTCAAGGTACTGGAGGATCTGAGCGCCTTTCTGCTCAAAGGTCAGCGTCAAAATGTCACTTCGCCTGCTGTTTTGGTGCACAAGGACACATACACACATAAATTCAGTCTGTTATATCCATTGACTGGAAGATCTTGCCTAGGTCAAGCGGTCTGGCGGCAAAAAATACCTGACTATTTTGGTCTGCTTCGATGTTTATCAATGCATGAAATTTCGACAAGGTCCATCTTGAAGTCTGTGACGAAACAGGATGGCCAAGAATCCATGATCTGGAGGTGCCAAGCTTCTATCTTAGGCGTCGGCGTTGACCAAAGTAATTTGATCTCTAATTCTGAGGAAATAGTTATGTTTTTTAGACAGTTATTTGAACCTCTCACCAGCACTTATACTTATATTCTGGGCGCGTCCTCGGGGCATGACGCCGTTGTGATTGATTCTGTAGTCGATTCCGTAGAAGTGATTCTCCATATCCTGGATAAAGAAGGCCTGTTGCTGACCCACATTCTGGATACCCATGTCCATGCAGACCATATAACTGGTGCCAGTCTGTTACGCACCCGTACCGGCGCCCAAGTTGTCATGAGCCGAAATGCCGGAGCACCTTGTGCCGACCGGTTAGTGGATGATGGAGACATTATTCTTTTGGGTGACAGCGTCATTCGAATCTTAGTCACTCCTGGTCATACGGAAGGCTGTGTCAGCTATCGTTGGCACGATCGGGTGTTCACCGGGGACGCTCTATTAATTGGAGGCTGTGGTCGCAGCGATTTTCAAGGAGGGGATGCTGCCACGTTGTATCACAGCATTACTCAAAAACTTTTCACCCTCCCCGAGGATACACAAGTCTATCCGGCTCATGACTACCATCATCGCCAAATTAGTTGTATTGGCGAAGAAAAACAGACCAATCCTCGCCTTGCGGGCAAAAGCAGTCAGGAATTTATTGCCATTATGGATGACCTTAAATTGCCTCCGCCCCGTTTTATTGAGCAGGCAGTGCCGGCCAACCAGCGCTGCGGCTCCGCTGTTCCAATGCCTGGATATGTGTCATGAGAAGAAATTCGAATAGGATCCATTCTCGAAAATTAGATCTCAACCGCGCTGCTGCGGCAGGATGTGGAAGTGGTCACGGTAGACGGGGACAATGTCGCCGCAACATGCAAATGGACATTGAACTAGGCATGCGATTGGCAGGACTGGACCTCGCTGGCAAGGAAGCGCTAGAACTGCATATGGCCAAGGATGGCAGTAGGGATCAGGGCGTACGTCATCCGCATTATCAGGAGGTATTCCATACCCTCTTACGTCACCACGAGGACATATATCGGGAGATTACGAATGCCTTTGCAGGCATTAAGTCCCTGACGACCTCAGACAACCCAGAAATGGTGCGCATCCTGCACGATCATATGCCCGCGATGCATCAACGTCTGCAAGAAAACTTTGGATTGCGATAATGGGATCCGTCATATCCAGAAATATTCGCGCAGCTGGACAAGGTGCACATGAACATCAGTTACTGACCAACGGTGTTCAGATTGAGAAAACCAGTGAAAACGCCAACTGTGGGGTTATTGATTCAAGCCCATGGTGCTATTGTCGGTCTTTTTGTGCAGCGCGGTTTTGCTCAAGCCCAGGAAATCAGCTTGTTACCGGCGGACTATCAACATATTACCAACGCTTGAAGTTTGAGTCCTGTTTCCCGATTTCTGGAATGGGATTTATGGAGATGACAAATGATTATGGAAACCACCTTGCCGGTGCTCCTAGGACGGTTGGACTTCGCATGGATTACGACCATGCATATTCTTTGGCCACCGTTGACCATCGGGTTGGCGCTGATTCTGTTCGTCATGGAGGTGGTGTGGCTCAAAACTCAGGATGAACGCTGGTATCGGCTTATTCAGTTTTTTTCAAAGATATTTATTATCAACTTTGGCGCAGGCGTCGCTACTGGGGTCACCATGGAGTTAGCCTTTGGCATCCTGTACGGCCCCTTTTCCCAGGCAGTAGGCCCATTCTTTGGAAATATTCTCGGGTTTGAAACCATTACCGCCTTCATGTACGAAGCCGGCTTTATTGGTTTGATGATTCTCGGGTGGGACAAGGTCAGCCGGGGCATGCATCTGTTTGCCACATTTAATGTCATGTTAGCTGCCAGTCTTTCAGCCTACTGGATCGTCATAGCCAATTCTTGGCAGCAAACCCCAGATGGGGTGATTTACAAAGATGGCTTATTTCAGGTCACCAATTGGTGGAACGCAATCTTCAATGCCAATGGATTATGGGCTTTTCCTCATATGGAGATGGCAGCCATTGAGCTAGCGCTTTTTACAGTGGCGGGCATGAGTGCCTGGATGATATTAAAAAAGAAAAATCATGCGGAGCTTTTCAGTAAGATGCTGAAGCCTGTCATGCTGGCCTTGATCCTCATCACCCCTCTGCAGATTTTCACTGGAGACACCTTGGGTGTGGATGTCGCCCACTCTGAACCTACTTCCCTCGATGCTATGGAAGGCCATTTTCATACTTACTTACCCAACGGCAAGCCCAACACTGCCTGGAATTTGATCGCCATTCCCAACGCCGCGGGAAACGGCAATGCCTTTTCCATTCAAATTCCCCACGTTCTCAGTTTGCTGGAAACGCACACCATGAACGGGGCCGTTGTGGGTATGGACCACTTCGCTCCCCGAAACCGACCCGACGTCTGGGTGCCCTTCTATAGCTTTCGCATCATGGTCACCATTGGCTTCTTCCTGTTCTTTATGGCTCTGTGGGGTGTCACGCTTATCATGCGTGGAAAATTGACGGCACAACATCTTCAAAATCGGCCTTGGTTTCTGCGCAGTTTAGTCTTCAGCGCTTTTCTTCCGTATCTTGCCGTCTGGACAGGTTGGTGGACTCGTGAGGTCGGACGCCAGCCCTGGATTGTCTTTCACCAGATGCGAACATACCAAGGAATCAGCCATCTCAACATTCTTCAACAAATTTTCTGGTTTGCGGGATACGTCCTGTTTGAACTGACCGTGTGGGCCGGGGCTTGGTACTTCTTCCTCAAGGTGATTCGCCAGGGACCGGATATGAACAGCCCACTACCGGGCACCGTTCCGGTAGAACATCAGGCCGATGGTGGTGTTGCGCATCCTACCTTTGCGAAGCCGGCTCACAAGCCGGTTCCCTGAGATCTCTTTATCGTGAATGGTAAACTGCTTAAAAACTGGAGGTCAGCATGAATAGTCTGAATCATATTGCAGAATCACTATCCACTTGGTGGTGGCTGGTTCTGAGTTTGGCTTTTCTACTGTATATTGGCCTGGACGGTGCCGATCTCGGTGCCGGGGTCTTTACCCTGTTTATTCGCGATGAGCAGGAGCGGACTGCCATCATGGCCTCTATGGCCGGGATGTGGGATGGCAATGAAACCTGGCTGGTGGTTGCCGGCGGCATTCTCTTTGGGGCCTTTCCTTTAGTATATGGATCGGCATTCAATTATCTGATGTATCCGCTCATGATCGCCCTACTGGCCATTATGGCGCGGGCCGTGGCGTTTGAGTTGCAAGGTCATGCAACCCGAGGAAAGCGATTCTGGGGAAACGCTTTTTCCTGGGGTAGTTTATTGGCGCTATTCGCCGCGGGTCTGGCCCTGGGAGCGGTACTGCAGGGGTTTCCCATAGCCACCGGACTAGCCGTGGAGCAGATCGGGCCGCGCTCCGTCAGTCCTGTACCCCATTATTCCGGGGGCGCTTTCACTTTCCTGACCCCATTTACGGTTTGGGTAGGTATCGCAGCAGTCATCGCCGCCTCCCTGGCGGGGGGATTGTATCTCTGTGCCCGTTTTGAAAAAGGGGATCCGATTCATGAACGTGCTCGCGGTTGGACCTCTATGGCATCCATGCTGGCCATGGTGGCGATTTTGGTCACCCTTATATGGTCTTACGCTATTTTCCCCTGGGCTGCGGCGAAATGGACGGGGCCCTATTGGTGGGTGTGGTTAACCTGGCTCATCGTTGCTCTCGCATTTGCCTACAAATCCATGCGCAATCATTCTATTAGACATGATGTTGCGGCGTTGCTGTGGGGGGAAGGTGTGGTGGTCCTTCTCTGGTCGGCCCTTTGGGCAACCATGTTTCCCTTTTTAGTACCGAATGTCTGGACGGCACAAGCGGGCGCGAATCCTTCCGATTCTCTGGCCGTCTTCACCCTGTTTATGACAGGATTCGTACCGATTATGATCATGTATAACGCCTATCAGATATGGGTGTTCAGGGGACGTCTTACCAAAACTGCTACCTATGGGCATTAACCTTGTTTGGGGCGGTTTCGCCTATGGGCTTTGGCTCCCTGCGGCTTCGTGTTTTTTGTGTGTATCCATCTGTTTTTAGAGAATTTTATGCCACGCATGAGGAGTTGAAAATGTTGCGTCATTCACTGCCTTCGGTACGCAAAGCTTATTCCGAATCAGATAGCGTCCATTTAAAATAAACACTCTCCAACGTGTTAGAGGCGACGTCATTTCGCCATGAGATTCTGATAGGATAGTGGGTCTATTTTATAGGGCATGTTGATCCAGACCTCCGGGAGCTGGTTAAAGATCGAGTCATTATTTTTCGTTTGAGTTCGCTTGTCAGAGACGTTTTCTACGGCGCATAAAAATGAAATATCAAATCTAGCACTATGCCATGATCTGTTATGTCATGAAAGCAGAGCAGAGCACCATTCATTCTCTGTCAGCGAATGACCGAAACCGTACTGTCTGTGAAGGAGAAATACATGAACAAATCATTAGAGGACTTGGTTAATGAGGCCAAAATAGAAATCATTGAGATGGAAATATCGGTGGTGAAGAGGAAACACGAAAAGGATGGGGCGATTATCATTGATGTCCGGGAAGCTGAAGAGTTTGCAGCCGGTCATATTCCGGGAGCCTCCCATATCTCACGCGGGATGATGGAATTCAAAACCAATTCGCATCCCGCTCTGAAAGATAAAGATGCAGAAATATTTGTTTACTGTAAATCCGGTGGTCGTGCGGCCTTAGCCGCCCATCAATTAAAAAAAATGGGCTACACAAAAGTGCAATCCATAAAAGGAGGTATTGATGGCTGGAGCGCAGCGAAACACCCACTTAAAAAAGGCTAAATGTCCGGTGACTATGTTGACTGTGACAATATAGTCTAGGGTTAATAATGTTTAATGTGAAAGAAATCCGTGGAATGGGCACGGCAATCCGTGGCCATTGGGTGGCCATATCAGGATGGGGGTGACGCTTTACGCTGGCTGATGCTGCGGCAGGAAGCCGAATTTGATCAGTTTCTTGATCCAGCGAGAAGCATTGCGCTGCACACTCAGTGCTTCATAGTCCGTATCGGCATCCCGGTAGTACTTGCCGTGTGAGAGCATGAAGTAGATGATGCGCAGCATTTTGTGGGCCAGGGCGATGATGGAGCGCTTGTGCCCCCTACGGACGACCAGACTCTGGA
>JAJYPA010000325.1 GCA_021795795.1 Pseudomonadota bacterium
CAATAACCTGATGCGCGAATTGAACGATATGCCGGTCTGGTTCAAAAAAGAAGGCATCACCTGGTTCACGCGCAAGGGTTCGCAGTCCATTTTCGGTTATCCCATACGTCCGCTGGCGGCGGCCCTGGGGCAATTCGCCAAAAGCCGGGGATCCACGCCTGCAGCCGGCGTGTTGCTGCGCGGAAGCATTCCTGTTGGCACAACCATGCTGTGGGTGTTTCTGGCGATCGGCGGCAATGGCGTCGGCACTTTCCAGTCCATACGCACATCCGCCGGCGGCAATCGACCCACCTTCAATCCGCAACTGGCGTCGGGCGTACTGGGCAACGATTTCCAGACCTTGGACCTGGATGCGGCGGAACTTTGGTCGTTTTTGGCATCGTCTCCCGCTGCAAAGGTCAGCACCTATCCACAGCGCGGTGAATGGCTGGGAAAACCCAAGACGCTGATCGGCAAGATCGTCGCCATCGGTGGCCTGTCCGCTTTGGCGATAGGGGCCGGGTTCTGGTTCTGGAGCGAAGCCACCCTACACCAGGCCATGGCGCAAGCGCGAAGAGAAACGGCGCGCATCGCACAGTTCAGAACCTCGCGGCAGGCATTTTTCTCGACCCATATCGAGGGGATAGCCCTGCTTCAGGAGCGCCCGCTGGGCCATCTGATCCAGGACGCCACATCCCTCTGGAAACCGGGCACCACGGTCATCATGGCGGATGGCATGCCGCTCACGGGATCTAGCCTCGCGGGATCTGGCCCCATGGGATCGGGTCCCCTCCTGGCCCGCCCGGGCGCCGTCGGCGCCTTGGGTGCCAACGGTGGTTCTGGCGCCACCTTCCAGATCGACATCCCCGCCACCAAAAATCTCGGGCCGGGACAAGCGTCCTGGGTGTCGCAACGCCTGCTTCACGCCGTCATTTCACAAACCCCGCCACAAGGCATTGTTTTGCAGTCAGTTCAAAAAACGGGAGGTAATGGATATGTCGCTCTCTTTGGCGGTCATTAGCAATGTATTGAGCCCATTGGTGAGCAAGGTGGCCGCGGTCGTGCAGGCCAAGGGCGCCGAATTGGCGACCGCCGCCGGTTCGCTTTTCCTCGCCGCGGGCATTTTTCTGGGGGGGCATGCCATAAGCAATCTGCATGCGTCGGCACGGCAAGTGAACCAGATCAATTCAGACAAAAGCATGCTCTCCAGCAAGGAGGCGCATCTTCAGGTGGTCAAGCAACGCCTCATTCACATCGAAGATCGATACCACCAACATTGCGCGATCACCCACACCCAAGCCTGCGGCATCGCCAGCGGGTATCACCGCGTCATGCACACGGCCCGAGCACTCATGGTCGATCTCCCACACTACGCCGTGCGCGATGGTGTGACTTTGACCGCCGTCTCCACCGACGATCAAAATGGTCAGACCGCCGCACCATTCCATCCCACCCCGGTTGCCGGATACCCCGGCGTGATGCTGGTGACTTTCAGCCTCTCGGGCACATACACCTCGCTGGGCTGGCTCCGCCAGTTTTTTGCCGGTCTTCCGCCGTCCACGGCGCTGACCGGCATTACCATAAAAGGGTCCTCCTTCTCCGCTACAGTGGGGGCTTATGGCATCGCTGCTTGAGCACTTCACGAAGTGGAGCGTCCAGTCGGACTCCCTGGGGGTTGAAGGACTGCTCATCCCGTCCACCATGGGCCATGGCCTCGCCAACATCGAGGAAGGTATGGTCATGGCCGGTTACAAACCGCACGAGATCCAATACATCCGGGAGTACGCCAACATCACCTCCTGCTCCGAACAGGAAGCGGTGGTCAATCTCGGAATAGGCACTCAGGACCGGATTGCCGCCGCCATCGCACTCTGGAAAGGATGGGCATGGTTGCCCATGACGGCCGCGGCGATCCTCAACCTCAAGTCCATGCGGCCTTACAGCATTCCTCCGCAATTCGGCGAACGGTCTCCCAGAACCGTGCCCCTGGCGCTGCAAGGGAACCGGCTGCTCTATCTCACCGCCCACCATGACGACATGACCCTGACGGGCATCCAGTCCCGCCTGTATGCCGTGAACGCGCAAATCGCCCGATTTGTGGACACCATCGCCCATATGCACATCGATCAGAAACGCTTCGGCGAAATCCTGCGGGACGCCGGGGTGTTGAATGATAGCGACATCGCCTTGTGTCTCGCGGAACAAAAACGTCTCAATGAACTCGGCGCGCGCCACCACATCGGTGAAATCATCCATCATCAGGGGTTGATAGCCGCGCCGGTGCTCGTCGCCGCATTGAAACGCATGGGTGTGCCTTTGGAACAGCTTTCGCTCCCGGAAACGGAGCATGTCCGCCACGAAACCCAGGAAGTCGCGCTGGCCTTGAGCACCATCGGGACCGTGGAGATGCTGTACCGTCGGGAAATGCTGGATACCTGGTCCGGATTTCAAAACGCCTATCAGAGCGACCATGCCGATAAGTATGGCGCCATGGTCGACACCTTGCTGACCCACTGCGCCTATCACGGGTATTCCGATATTCATTTCAGTCCCATTCCCAACGCGGGCATGATCGAAGGACGGCTCGACGGCGTCAAAGGCTTCATGGTGATGCTGCAACGGGAAGATTACGAACGCAGCGTCGGCATCATCATCAATCGCTTGGGCAGCGTGGATGTGCGCCTGCAGGCGGAAGGCCGCATACCGGAGAGTATTTTACCCGTCGAACTCAAAGGCCGTTTCGAGTTCCGCGTACAATACATGCACGTCATTCAGGGCGGCGAAACCACAGGCTCCCTTACGCTTCGCATCATGAACCTCATGAACGAAACGGCCGACGTCGAGACCCTGGGCTTCACCCCCGACGACATGCGCTACATCAAACGCATGGCGCGATCCGGTAAAGGCATGATCCTCGCCACGGGGCCAACGGGTTCCGGCAAAACCACCACGATGTACGCCTTGATGCGTCTGGTGGACGCTATACAGAGTTCCGTACAAACCGTCGAAAATCCGGTGGAGATCCGGGTGGGCACCTGGCGGCAGCACCAGTTGTTGCGCGAGGGGCCGGAACATGAAGAGTGGGCCGGATGGAACAAAGGACTCTTGCGCAACGACCCGGACGTGGTGCTGCAGGGCGAGGTCCGCAATGCGGATCTGATGCATCAGGTGGCGGATATGGCGAACACCGGTCATCTAGTTTTCGCCACCTACCACGCCTCCGATGCCCCGCTGGCTGTCGGCCGCCTTCGGGAAATGCGCACCTCCAACGGCGAAGCCCTGGATATGGACATGATCTCCAGCCTCATGCACTGCATCATCGCTCAGGGCCTGGCACGGCGTTTGTGCCCCCACTGCTGCGTCGCGGACGACCGCGAAGAAACCACCAAACTGCTGAACCTGTTGCCGGAAGAGAAACGCACCGGCATGGCCCCCATGCGGGCCGGCGAAGGCGGCTGCGCCAAATGCTACGGCACAGGTTACCGCGGACGTTTCCTGGTCTATGAAATCCTGAAGTTCAATCGCGATTTGCGGCAACGCATCGTGGAAAAGCAGTCTCTGGCGCAAATCGCCGCCACCATCCCGTTTGAAGAACGCATCACCGGGCGGCTTTTGCAATTGATCGCCAGCGGCAAGACCAGTCTGGAGGAGGCCTATCGCCTGGTGGAGGAATTCTGATGCGCAAAGCCTACAACTACTTCGCCAAAAGCGCCGGAGGTCTGACCGAAGAAGGCATTCTCGTGGCGCATGGCGAGGACGACGTGATCGCCAAATTGCGAGATCGCGGATTGCGCACGCTTTCCGTGGAAGTCAACCCCATCGACAGCCTGAACCTGTTGGGCGCCCGGACTTTTGATCCGAGCGGGTTGGCTTCTTATTACATGGGCATGGGCTTGCGTCTGAAAAACGGCATGGACCCGATTGTCGCCGCGACCGACATGAAGGACCAACCCCGGAATCTTCGGCTCAGAATCGCGGCGCAGGAACTGGAAAGTTTGCTCAGGACCGGCATGAAGTTGGGTGTGGCCATGAGCGCCGCCGGATTCCCGGAACGGGATTGCGCCATCATCCAGGCGATGGAACAGGGTGCCAAAACCGCCCAGGGTCTGGAAAACATCAGCAACGACTACCACCGCACCGCCGACATCCAGCGCAAGATCAAAGGCATGCTGCTGGAACCCCTGTTTATCGGCTTGGTGGGCGTCATCGGCATCTGGGTCACAATTGTTTTCGGCGTGCCCATCTATCAGCGCGCCTTCGCGCAAATGTCCGCCAGCGCCGCCGCCAAGGAGCCCGAGTATGTCAAACTCTTCTATGGATTCGCGGACCTGTTCGATAAAGCCGTCGTCATGAACAGCGTGCTCTATGCCCTCGCCGTTCTGGGCATCATTGTCTTCCTGCGATCCAAGGTCTTCCGGAGATTGCTGGACAACATCAGCACGTTGCGCCGGTTTTCGGAGATGGTCGACAACGCGGCGCTCTGGGGCGGTTTCCGCCTGCTCATAGAGACCAGCATGGGACCAGAACAGATTCCGTTCATGATGGCTAAAAGCGCGAATCGCTCGGACAGCCGTGAGGCGTTCGAGAATCTGGGCAATATGGTGCGCCGCGGCATGCGCTTTTCACAAGCCATCAAACAGGCCGGATTTCCGGACTATATCGCCAAAGACGCCGCGTCGGCCATGTCGGCACCGGGCGTCGACGCCCAGATTCAGGCGCTGGACATGATGCGCAACATCCTGGCGCTGAGGGTGGCGGAGTTGACCGAAAAAGTCGTCACGCTGTCGCGCATCATGACCGTAGCCGGCGCCGGCGCCCTGGTATTGGCCATCGCTATGCTGACCTTCATGCCGATCATGATTACGGAAATGTCCATGGTGTGATGTGTCGAAAAAGGATCTTAACTGGAGCGAATAACGGATGAATTGGATTTTTGCCTGGTGGATGACGCTCCCGTTATATTACGGGTATGACTGGCTGGTGCGTGGGCGAGACACCGTGGATTTTTTCGATTTCACCAATGCCCTCTGGGGAAAAACACAAACTCCCGGTGTTGGCGCGTCGGCGAGCGATCGGCAACGTTTGGCGCTCAACAAAACGGCGCAGGCTTATTATCTCGATCTATACGGTGACCAGCAGTTATCCGCCCCACTGCGCTTCCTTCGCCTGGCGCTGATCGGCATCGCCACACTGCTGGCCGCGATATTGCTGCTCTGGTTCGTGGCGCACCACATCAACCCCACGCGCATCCCGCTCCCAACCCTCTGGAGACAATGGCTGCTGTACGGTTCCTTGTGCGCGTATGCCCTTGCCGCCCTCCTGCTTTCGGCCACTTTGGCCCTGCAATCCCATAACGCGGGGGCGGTGCGCTTTCAACAAAGGCGCCTGTTCTGCTTGCGCCAACATTTGGGTGACCAAAAACAGCGTCGAGAATACAGCCAATCCGTGGTACGCATGTTCGGGCAAGTGCCCATCGCTCCGCCGTATCTCGCCCCCAACCAGAAAAACGCGTTGCCGTGGATCGCGTTTCAGATGGTCTCCAAAAGCGCCATTCTGGCGGTACCCACGGTGCTCATCACCCTACAAAGCGTCCACAGGCTGTCGGCGTCGGTGTTGGTCCTGTTCGCCGTCATCACGCTTTTTCTGTTGCCTTTTCCGCTGATCGCCACGGCAGCCAGAACCTTTTCATGGAATGGCTACGGTTATCGCACTCCGGCATTTCCGGTGGCGATTCTTTGCGCGGACATCATCGCCGCGTCATAAGCCGACGCGACCGGCTTTGGACGCATGCGCCGCGCAACCCCATTTCAAGTGGAAAAAACGATACTCGCTTTTCGATGGCGTTGAACCAGATCGAGGTCGTCAGAAGCGCGGCGCTGCATTCGACGATCATGATATATCATGGATTTTGGCGTTTTTGCGCCTATTCGTGACCGCACTCCCAGATAGAATATGCCATCAGTAATGGATTGCCTGGCATGGCGAGGTCAAAAAACAATGAAATTCAAATCCAGCTTTAATCACCACACGAAAACGCTTTTCCCGCCGCGCCGCAAAGCGCTGGTGCAATCCATTCGCGTCGCCTGTCTGGCAGCGAGCCTCGTACTGGCCCCTTACGCCCGCGCCGGACTCATCACCCAGAACAATGTCGAGGCCTTGCTGGTCACGGAAACCGTCGCCAACGGCGCGCAGCAAACCACTTCAACCGTCGGACCACTGACCAATGCCGGCGGGTATCAGGGGCAGAGCGTCACCGGCGCCGGGGCCGTCAACAGCAGCGCCCTGGGCGTGGTGTCTCCGAACGCCGCACTGGGCAGTACCGTGTATCAGAACAACACCGATGCCGCCACCGCCGTCACCAATTACCTCACCGGGGCTGGCGGAACCGGCACCTGGCTGCAAACCATCGCCAGTGCCATGTCCGGAGCCATGAAATCTTCCGGTCCCGACAGCGGTGCGCAAATGGGGCTGTTTACTTTCGTGCAGAACGTGCAGATCGCCAATCCAGCAGGCGGTGCCGCCACCAAAGCGCAGGTCTACGCCTCCGTGCTGGTATACCCCAACGGGGGGTACGAATACCTTGGGGCCAACGTCAACAACAACACGATTTTCCTGCTCTACGCCAACTACCAGCAGGCCCAGGACGCTTATTATCTGCCTGCCGGCTGGACGGTGCCCTATGCCGGCGACCTCCAGTGGGAACTGCTCGAAGTCACCATGGAGGGGAACACCATCAACGGCAGCGTGGTTCCCGTCAACGGACAACTCCTGCATGTGATCAACGACAACGGCGCCTATGATGGCATTGTGACCCGCTTGCCCAATGGCAAACAGCAAGTCAATTATGGTCCGGCTGTTAAAAATCTCATGACGAACCAGATCGACCCGCTGATGAAGCAAAACAACGCCACCACGGGCATCGTGCTGTACGGCGAGCAGGTCAAGGTGCAGCGGAACAGCGCGGGGCAACCGTTGACGGCTATCAACGTGACAAGTCGTACTTTGACGTCCACCTGCGGCGGTCCTGGCACTCTGACCAGCAGTGGCCAATATGGCTATTTGTTGACCGAACTCGATAACGAGTACCTCGTGCAAAGCAACGGCACCTATTCGCAGGCCAACCAAATCTCGCAAATCACCATTTCGCCAAACGCTTCCTTCAATGAGTCTGCTAATGTTGGCAGTAATCCACAGTATGCACAGTATGTCGATGATCTCGCTTTCCCGATAGCGCCAGACACAGGTCAACTGGTGAACTATACGAGCGGGTCACCGTTGCCAGTTGGGGATTATGTGGGCATGGCTCCGCTGCAAAATAATACTCAAGGAGGCGGTAACACCGAGATTAATAGCTATGTTGGGCCAATGAACGTCTGTGTCGGAAGCCAGACTTATCAATGGGAGTCGGCACAATACACCACCTGTTACGGCAGCACCAAAGGTGGATGCACAGAAATTCCGGTCAACACCGTTCAAGAATGGAATCCGTTGATGATCAATGGGAATTATGATGCATATATTCCTTCTCAGCCGTATTTGGCTTATTCCGTGTATAATTCTTTGGCATGGAATCCTCAAATTCCACAATATCTATCAAATCCTAATTTTCCTTATCCATATTTAATATCCCCATACATTTTCTCTACCATGGTAGATGCCCAAAATGGGTACTATTCATACGGCGCATATTATTATGGAACTGCCTGGGCGCCACCGCCACTTCCGCAAGACATTCAGACAGACTATAGTATAGCGGCTGCTGGAGGTGGCATTTACAACTGTATACAGTCAGGATGTACATATGCTCCACCATTTAATAGTACTATTAAATGATCACACTGACTCCGCTCATCAACGGTGAGTCGGTTGTTTCCATGCTGAAAATAAGAGCTCAGTTTTTCGGCGAGCAACCAAATGAACCTGTGCCTGTGTATCAAAAGCACGGCATGCTTGTTCACACCAACGACGAAATTACCGGGTACTACGTGCTGGCCCCTTATGCCCCCTTCGCTTACCCCAAACCATGGTTTCCAGACCATTGGCGGCCGAAGTCGAATTTTGCACACTTCGCAGCGCTGGCCAACAAAAGTGGGAGCCTGCACCATTTGTTATCGCTATTGCAACAAATATCGACAGAGACGGACATGAGGAGTTTCATCTTCCCTCTCACAATTACCGCTTTTGCCGAATCCGGGAGTGGGGCACGACTTCTTGAGCTTTGCGGATTCCAGGAAGTCACAGACCGGTTTTACGCGGTAACAATCACGAAAGGTCTTTATGAGTTGGTGGAACACGCCAAGCGTACCATCGCGGCGCGCCATACACACCACAGCAAAACCATAACTGCCCGCATGCCCGCATTGGCTATGTCCTTATGATTCAGATCATCGAACAAGGGTTGATAAAGGCGAGTTGTGACATCGTTCGTCCATATGCGCAAATATCGCGTGGATTGGCCTTGCACAGCAATTATACCCCAAAGGTTACTCCTGATCTGGATACTGATAGTGGATACGCGATTCATTTGCAGTGTGAGGTTCGCATCGCCATCGTGAACGAAACCGCGTGCATACTGACGGCGACACATTACGCCAAGGTGCGGGTGAGTCAGGATATGGTGGACAGCGCGTCTTTGCTGGACAAAGCCTTGCTGGTGACATTGCCGACCATCCTCGCCAACGATGCGCGCGCCACCATAAGCCGGTTATCTGTTATGGCGGGCTATCCGCAGGCGGTTCTCCCCATGCAGAATTTTGATGGGTTGTTTACTCAACTGATGGCCAATAGGCCGCCCGTTCCCACGCCTCTTGAAGTGTCTGGAGCAAACCATGTGCATTAAACATCCATACCGATTCTCCGCAATAACCGGTTCGGCATTACTGCTA